>CAYYMF010000005.1:0-68279 GCA_964472755.1 uncultured Chitinophagales bacterium
GTTGTGATGCTTTAATTATTCATCCACACGAAAATTCTAATCTAGGCAGACGTATTGCTCGAAATATTCATCATTTACTCTATTATGAAAGCAATTTCAAACAAATTCCTGATGTGATTAAAGGCACTTATTATATTGAATACTTAACGTATCAATTGGCTAAGAAAACTTGGGAGCAACTGAGTTAGATATTTTTTTCGTGTAATTGACAACTGACACCTCCTAATTCCAAAACGCCTTCTTCGCCTGAATGAATTTGTGCCGCATTACCCTCGTCTGTATCAATATGCATTTCTAATTTGAATTTATCAGATACACGTATTAATACATTTTTAAAAGTAAGTGGTCTGTCTTTATCTTCAACATCTACGCTTACTATATCTTTATCATGTACACCAAACATTGCAGCATCATCTGGATGCATGTGAATATGTCGCCATGCTTGTATAACTCCTTCATGAATTTGTACAGTGCTATTAGGACCTTCTAAAATTATACCTGGACTTCCTGCAATATTTCCACTTTCACGAATTGGTGCATCAATACCTAAGAAAAATTCATCAGTTCTGGATATTTCTACTTGGTCATAATTTCTTGCTGGACCTAAAATTCTTACATTCTCAATTTTATTTTTTGGACCAATTAAGGTAAGTTTTTCATTTGCTGCATATTGACCTGGTTGTGAAAGTGGTTTATATTCTGTCAATTGATAACCTTCTCCAAATAATTTATTTATCGTTTCTTGCTTCAAATGTATATGTCGTGCAGATATAGCAATCGGAATTTTTGGAATACTATTGACCTTATTTTTTTCATTTACAATTTTCTCAGTATCTAAGGCAATTGCTAATTCTTCATTGGTTTTTACCGCAACAATTTTTACTCTTGAAATACTATCTTGCAATTCAATGACATCTTGTTCGTCTGTTAGTTTTTGATAGATATTTTTATCTTCATCTAATACAATGCCCATAAAATTGAGTTTATTACAAACTCTTTTTCTAATGGTAGCAGCGTTTTCACCTATTCCTCCAGTAAATAATAAAACATCTACACCACCCATCAACGCAACATACGCACCAATATATTTTGTCAATCTGTGCGTATAAACTTGGATTGCCATTCTGCAATCTTCATTACCTTCTTCTGCTTGTTTCAGAATATCACGCATATCATTTCCAATGCCACTCAAACCACTTAATCCAGAGTTTTTATTTAATAATTCCTCCACTTCTTCTACTGGCATTTTATGTTCTTTAATCAATGAAAGAATTACACCTGGGTCAATATCTCCAGAACGTGTACCCATTACCAAACCTTCTAAAGGTGTCATTCCCATAGATGTTTCAGCACTACGCCCAAATTCCACTGCACAAATACTTGCCCCATTTCCTAAATGACAGGCAACCATTCTTAAATGCTTAATATCCGTTTGTAAATATTCTGCTACACGTTCACTTACATATTTCAAAGAAGTACCATGAAATCCGTATCTTCTTATTCCATACTTCTCCGCAACCGATTTATCTATTGCATAATGTTTGGCTCGATTTGGGATAGTTTGATGGAAAGCAGTATCAAAAACTGCCACTTGAGGCAATCCTTCAAAAACTTGCTTACAAATACGAATGCCGCTCAAATTTGAGGGATTATGTAACGGTGCTAAACTTATCAATTGTTCGATTTGTTGTTCCACATCTTCATTAATAAGAATGGGTTGTGTATATTTATCGCCACCATGCACGACCCGATGTCCAATTGCATTAATTTGTATATTCGCATCAAATTGTTTTAATTGTAATAGTGAAAATCGAATAATCTCTTCGGTATTAACTATGCCAGAGTAAGTAATTTCATTTTGATTAATTTGGATTGTAGGTGTAGTGCTTATTCGTTCTACTCTAAGTTCTGCTACAGTTTCTTTATTGATTGTATTGATGATGTCAGCCTTTAAAGAAGAACTGCCACAATTGATAACTAATATATGCATTTTAAGCTAAAAAAATTTAATAGATATTTATTCTAAAAGTTTACGATTAGATGATTCCTGTATGTCCAAACCCACCTTCTCCTCTCTCTGTTTCGCCCAATTCATCGACCTCTTTTAATGTCGCTTGTTCGTATTTTGCAATTACCATTTGAGCAATCCGCTCACCAGTATTGATAACCGTAGTTTCATTTGATAAATTAATAATGATAATTTTTATCTCACCACGATAATCAGAATCAATAGTACCTGGAGAATTTAAAATAGTCAATCCTTTCTTGAGTGCCAATCCACTTCTTGGTCGTACTTGAGCTTCATATCCTTGCTCTAATTCTATAAATAAACCTGTTGGAATTAATGCTCTTTGGAGTGGTTTTAGCATAATTGGCTCTATCAAATTTGCTCTTAAATCCATACCTGCCGAACCTACAGTTTCATATTCTGGGAGTGGATTTCCCGATTCATTGACTATTTTCAAAATCATCTTTTTCATCATCCTAATTATTTATAAAGTAAAGATATAAAACAAAGATAAAAGTTATTTTCTTTTTTCAGTTTTATATACTAAAATAACATAAATGCCTAATATTAATAATGCAATAGCACTTTTTATAGGAAGTGATTCAATATTATTTGCAATAAAATAGGTATATATAGCAAAAAGAGCTAAAGATATAAATAGGTAAAAACCAATTCTTCCATATTGGTACGGAATCGGAAAATATTTTCTTTCTAATGCAAATCCAATAACGACCATTATAATATAAACAAATAAAGTTGCCCAAGCTGCTCCAGCATATCCCCAGGCCGGTACTAAAATTAAATTTAATACAATCGTTATCACAGCACCAATTCCTGAAATAATTGCACCAAAATGCGTTTTGTCCGTAATTTTATACCAAGTAGAAATATTAAAATAAATCCCTAAACATAAATTTGCTAATAATAAAATTGGCACCATAAAAACACCTTCAAACAATACTTTTGCATTGGGTGTGTACCAGATAAAAAACGATTGAAAGGCTGGCATTAACAACATAATTCCAAGGAAAATAAAACAGGCACAAATAATATAAAATTTCATCATTTCAGCATACATGTTTCGATTATTCGCTTGACTTGCTTCTTTAAAAAAAATGGGTTCTGCGGCAAAACGATAAGCTTGTAAAAACATACTAATCGGCATTGCAAATTTGTAATTAAAACTATAAATTGCCAATTGGATATTATTGGTTGCTGCATCATAAGGCAATAATTTTGTAAGCATTGCCCTATCTAGCATTTCATTGGTCATTCCTGCAATACCCACCAACATAATTGGAAAACCATAAATCCATAATTCTTTATGCAGTTTTGCATCATAAGTAAATTTGAATTTTTCAGTTTGGAAGGCTAATAAAATAAAAGTTATTACGCTCGCAGTAAGATTGGCAATAAAAATATTTTCAACCTTAGAAATGCCAAAATCGATGTCTAAGGCTGGAAGACCAATAAACAAAAGTCCATTAAAGAAAATAAAAATACCAATGTTCAGAATTTTATAAAATGCAAATTTAAATGGTCGATTTTGAGCTCTAAGTGATGCAAAAGGCAAAGCACAAAGCACATCAAAAACCATAATAAAAGCGAATATTTTTATCAAGCGATGGCTTTCCTCCACAAAATTACCGATAGGTGTAATGAAAATAAAGATAAGTGCAATAAAAAATATAACTGCATTCGTGATGGAGGTAAACGCAACAGAATAGGCTTTATCTTTATAACCTTGTTTATGCAAAAATCTAAAGAAAGTTGTTTCCATTCCATGTGTCAAGAAAACCAACAAAAAACCAGCATAAGCATAAAGTTTACTATAAATACCATACTCCTCGGTAGAAATATACTTTACGATAAATAATCCAAATAGATAATTGATAGCCTTTGCTAAAATACTACTCAAGCTATATGCTGCTGTTTCTGATGCTAATTTTTTTGCTATACTCAAAATAAGATTTTACACAAAAATAGGAAAATGTAGTCATTCAATAATGAAATTATAAAATAATGAAACAATTAATAAAATACCTTAATTAATTATAGGGAAACATTAATAGTCGTATCTTTAGCTTTATAAAGTAATTTAATCATGAAATTTGCCACTAAAGTAATCCACGCAGGAATTGAACCAGATGTGAGTTCAGGAGCGATAATGACGCCAATTTTCCAAACCTCAACTTATGTGCAACAAAGTGTAGGTGTTCACAAAGGTTTTGAATATGCACGAACTCAAAATCCAACTAGAAATGCATTACAAAATCAATTAGCTGCATTAGAGAATGGGAATTTTGGAATTTCTTTTGCAAGTGGTTTAGCTGCAACTGATGCCATTTTAAAATTATTAAAAAGTGGTGACCATATTATTTCTTGTAATGATTTATATGGCGGCACTTATCGTATTTTCAATAAAATATATGGCAAATTAGGTATCCAATCAACGTTTGTAGATATGAATACGATTCAAAATATTAGTGATGCCATTACGCCAAACACTAAATTAATTTGGGTAGAAACGCCAACCAATCCAATGTTGAATTTAGTAGATATTGAAGCTGTGGTAAAAATTGCAAAACAACATCATATTTTGGTTTGTGTCGACAATACTTTTGCCTCTCCTTATCTACAAACACCTTTAGATTTAGGTGCAGATATTGTTATTCATTCGGCAACAAAATATTTGGGTGGACATAGTGATGTAATTCATGGAGCGATAGTGATAAAAGACAAAGCCATTGCAGATGAATTGTATTTTATTCAAAATGCAAGTGGTGCAGTTCCTGGTCCACAAGATTGTTTCTTGATTTTAAGGGGCATTAAGACTTTGCATTTAAGAGTACAACGTGCTTGTGAAAATGCTCAAAAAATTGCAGATTTTTTAGTGGCACATCCAAAAGTTGAAAAAGTAAATTATCCAGGATTAAGTACACATCCATCGCACGAATTAGCAAAAAAACAAATGCGAGGATTTGGTGCAATGGTTTCTTTTTCATTAAAAGCAGATACATTAGCAGCGGCAGATAAAGTATTATCTTCCACTAAATTATTTTCATTAGCAGAAAGTTTAGGTGGTGTAGAATCTTTAATTGGACACCCAGCTACAATGACACACGCCTCTATTCCTTTGGAGGAAAGAAAGAAAACTGGTGTGGTGGATTCCTTAATCAGATTAAGTATTGGAGTCGAAGATGCCGATGATTTAATCGCAGATTTAGAACAAGCTTTGAATGCTTAAATAAACCTTTCAACTTTTCTTGAAATAAAAAAAGAGGCTGCCCATTTTGGGCAGCCTCTTTTTTTATTTATTTTCTATTTCTAAATTAATGGTGATGTCCGCCTGGTCCGTGTACATGTCCATGCTCAATTTCTTCAGGAGTTGCAGGTCTTACATCAGCAACTGTAACTGAAAAATTCAAATCTTTTCCAGCTAATGGATGATTGAAATCCATCACTACATTATCGTCATTGACTTCAACAACAATACCTTGAAATTGGTTGCCATCATTATCCATCATTGGTAAAACATTACCCACTTTTACCATTTCTGTATCTATTTTTCCATTTTCATCATGGAAAGATTCTGCTGGTATGTGAGCTATATTTTTCTCATCATGAACACCATAACCATTTTCAGCTTTGATAGTAAAACTTACAGAATCTCCAACTGTTTTCCCAGCTAAATTTTGTTCAAACTCAGGCAATAACATTCCTGCACCGTGAATAAAAACCAAAGGTTGGTCTTGAGATTTATCTGCAACGGTCATATTTCCGTCGTGCTCAACTTGTAGTTCGTAGTGGACACTTACCACCATGTCTTTTTGAATTAACAACATTGTAAAAATTTTTGCAAAGATACGTGAAATATTTGAGAATAACTTATTCCTAAATTATTGGTACTTAATCGTATTCTTAATTATATGTCTTAGAAACACCTTAATATCATTTTTTCTTATTGTAAACTTTATAAGCATTCATTTCATAAGTCCTAATTTTGTAGACTGATGCTTATGAATACATCAAATCCTAAAATATCAAAAACAGCCTACCCTATTCTATTAGCAATTGCAATGGCTCATGGACTAAATGATACCATACAGTCTGTAATTCCGGCTTTGTATCCAAAACTAGAACAGCGATACGATTTAACCATGACACAAATTGGAATTATTACGCTATGTTTTCAGTTAGCAGCATCAATTTTTCAACCAATTGTCGGTGCTTATACAGATAAAAATCCCAAACCTTATTCTCAAGTTTTAGGTATGTTTTTCTCAGGAATGGGCATTATTGTATTAGCCTATGCACCAAGTTATCTTTGGATTTTATTGGCAGTTACTTTAGTAGGCATAGGCTCTTCCATTTTTCACCCAGAATCATCAAGAGTGGCATTTATGGCATCTGGAGGCAAACGAAGTTTGGCACAATCTATATTCCAAATTGGTGGCAATACTGGTGCAGCTATGGCTCCATTATTGGTAGCTTGGATAGTTATTCCAAATGACCAACACTATATTATTTGGTTTTTATTAGTTGTTTTAACAGCAAAAGCAATTTTATTTTATATCGGAAAATGGTATAGCAAAATATTAAAAGCAGAACAAAAAGGCAAAAAGAAAACTATCATTTTGCCTAATTTAACTCAAAAACAAATCACTATTTCAGTGATTATTTTATTGCTCCTAATATTTTCAAAATTCTTCTATATGGCATCAATTACTAGTTATTTCCAATTTTATACGATGGACAAATTTGGTTTAACAGAAGTACAGGCACAAATCTATTTATTTTATTTTCTATTTGCGGTTGCTATTGGAACATTATTAGGTGGTTTTTTTGGAGACAAATTTGGCAGAAGATACGTAATTTGGTTTTCCATACTTGGAGCTGCTCCGCTTTCCCTTTTATTACCTTATGTTGGTATAGAATGGACTGGTATTTTAATTATATTAATTGGTTTAATATTGTCTTCTGCATTTCCTGCAATTTTAGTTTATGCTCAAGAATTATTACCAAAAAAATTGGGTATGGTTTCAGGTTTATTTTATGGTTTTGCTTTTGGAATGGGTGGTTTAGGTTCTGCTCTTTTAGGTATCCTTGCAGATAAAACAAGTGTAGAATATGTCTATTTTATCTGTTCATTCTTACCTTTAATTGGATTAATTGCTTATTTTTTGCCAGATTTGAGAAAGCAATAACTCTTTTTAAATCTTAAATCTTCTCATTACTTAAAAGTAATTTATTTATTTTAGCAATTTGTTAATTTGGTGCCATTGAATTTTCTATGCAAATCAATTCGAATAAATTTATAAAGCCATTACTATTCATTGCTGTACTTATTGAGTTTTTTTTAACTGTATATATTATTAAAATACCTTTAGAAAATAAAAAATTAAGTTCAATCATTTATTTTATTTCAGGGATTTCTATTGGCTTGTTATTCTTACTAAATATAAAAGTTAGAGAGCAACCAAAAATGATAGCAATGAGATATGCACATCATATTTACTATACACTCCTAATTCTAATTTTTGGGTACTTTATTTATCAAATTAATTTATTCTTTTACAGCTATCCTTTGAATTACAAATGGGCAGATATGTTGCCCATTATGAAAATTATGGCTGAAAGGTTTATTCATAATGAAAATCCGTATAATCCAATCTATGAAATATGGAATGGAATGGAGCCAATATATTTACCAGCAATGTGGATTTTATATAGTATTCCTATTGCCTTAAAAATAGATATCCGATGGATAAATATTATCGTAATGCTATTTGGCATTTTTCTGTTTTTATATAAAAGTGATAAGAAAATACAAGTACTTGATTTTTATGTTTTAGCATTAGTCGCCTATTTTTTAATTGAAAGTTTGCATCATAAAAATCAAGATTGGTATATCTTAACAGAAGAACCATTAATTGTTGGTTACTATCTCATTCTTGCTTTTGCACTATTCAAAAATAAACCTATTTTGATTGGTATTGCAATTAGTTTATGTTTATTGAGTAGATACATTTTATTGTTTTGGTTTATAGGCTACCTATTATATGTTTATAAAGACAAAGTGTTCCTAAAAAAACTCCTGCTTACAACGATAATTTTAAGTATTTCATTATTTGTTATCACTCAGGCTTATACACAAATTGAGGTATTTTTAAATACCCCAAAAGGCTATATAAATTTTATGTCCTCATCTTTTGGAGAAGGTGTATATAATACAACTATTAAAAAATCATTAGGCATCGCTAAGTTTTTTAAAATTACACAATTGGGTTATTTACATTCCTTATCTATGATTTTTATGCTGATAGTTCCAATTTATCTATTCTATTTTTATAGAAACCTTGGCGTAACAACAGAGATAAAAAATAAATATGCTATTGGCATCCTTAAATTAAGCTTAGTATTTTTTTTAAATATGCTAATCATACCAATGACCTATTTGTTTATAACATCTACCTTGTTTTCAATTGCCTTATTAAGTATAGTTATTAATAAAAAGGCAACGTAAATCTATTTTCCATAAACACAAAAATCTGATAAATAAATCTGATTACCATTAATAGTAAATCTAAGTTTCTTATATTTGTTATCAATACTTAATTCGTAATCCACACAAATCCAACCATCTTTATAATTATAAGTATTTGTATGAGATTCTCTCCAATCTTTTATAAAAATCTCTTTATTATTTTCATCGATTGAATACATAGAACAAATCGGAATACTAGAAACTTTGAAAGCATTTGGCGTGTACCAAAATAAGATCCTAAGTTTATTATATGTTTTGCTGTTCAAGTCTAATTCTAAAATTTTTGTTGTTTGGTTGATTAATAATCCAGATTTATTTCCATTATTAAAAGTTTCTTGTTCGAGTAAGGTATAAGATGAATCAACCCAAAATACACCATTATTCTTATTGGTTCCTATTGAATTTAAGTCAATTTCCAAGAGTGCAATATCATTGATACTATCAATAAATTTAGCATTCTGCACCAATGGAATATCGTCATTCAAACGTTCTGTTTTTAATAAAACTAATTGCTTTTTATTTGGCTTAAATTTTTGAACAATTGGTTTTGGCATAGTATAAAATCCAGACAGTTGGAAAATTTGCATACAATTATCAAAACTTACTCTTGAAGAATGTACATTTGCCATAGGCAAACCTGTAAAATAGGAAACCCAGAAACTAGAAATTTTTGCATTCCAATCATTATCTATCCATAGTTTTTCTGTTCCTTCAGTAGATGGCGGATAGACAATTATGCTTTCATATTCACTAATATTATCAAGTTTTCTTGTCAAGTTATCAGTGTAATTTTTATACGAATTATAAGCATCTTTATTACCATAACTATCGAATCTATTCTTCAAATAATTTGATGTATTATAAATATCAAACATTGTAATTAGACAAAAAATCCAAAATAATACTTTAAAAACATAAGCTTGATTTTTGTGATAAAGCTTCTCTATATAGACAAAAACAAAAACCATATAAACAAAATAGAAAACAAAAACAAATCGGCCTGTTCCTCTAAATTGTTTGAAAGGATTAATAAAAGCAAAGAAATCTTCATTCCATCTAAACGGAATATAAAAAGCAAATACCAAAATAGGCATTGCTGCCAATACCCAAAGTTGAATAGAATCTCTTTGAATTTTGATATTTTTATGGGTATAAATATATCGAGTAAGATAAAATACCGAAATCAATAAAATAAAAATTCCAAATACAGTAATATAAGCATGTCCTTCAGTATATGATGGAACTATAGATGGGAATTTTTTAATAAAAAAATCTTTTATTGCACCATTAATTGGCAAGAGTAAATCGTACCAATTAGAACTAAAAGCATTAGCACCCCAAGCTATTTTTGGTCTATCAGTCGTTGTGTCTGTCCACAAAATGCTACTATAAAAAAGTAAAAAAGCAATTATTGGAAAAACAAAATGTACTGTTCTTTTTTTATAAAACAACAATAAAAGAACCTCGTATGAAAGCAAAAGCAATACGACCATAAAAAGCAGATATGGATGAATAAATCCGACAGTACTTAGAATGATAGCATAGAAAAAATAATTTATATTACTTGTTGTAATTTGCAAACGCCACCACCAAAAAAATGGAATTACAGCGATAGACCCTAATGCAAAATGGTCGCCAATTCGATAGATTTGTGGTGATAATAACACAATCACAACTGTTCCAACAAATGCTATGAACAAGCTAACTTTGAAGTATTTTAAAATCAGAAAAACAAAAAATGCTGCAAAAAATATATTCAGCAAAATAATCAGATGAATATAAATAATTGGATTTTCAAACTTAAAATTAAAAACAGATTCTATTAGCCATATCAACCAAACATAGAATGGTTGTGCATCTACATAAGTAATATGCTCTCCAAAAGGATACAACATTCCATTGAAAAACAATCCTTTTCCATATTTCAAATAATAGCTAAATGTATAGAGATTTTTTAGTCCATCACCAGAACCATCAATGATATTATTTCCAAGTGGAAAGAATATTTCAGTTGTCAAAATGCAAAAAATGAACAGTACGAAAAGTGCTGTAAAAAATGCTCCAAAGCTTGGTTTTATTTTTTCAGATTGGAACATTAAATTTATTTATTGTTCTTATTTTTCCAATTGCAATTCTTCGAAAATCATCTTCAATTCTTTATAAATATGATCTTTTTCAAAACCATATTGCTCTAAACTGTATTCATGTTTGCTACTATATTTTCTAGACTTTTGAGTTTCGGCAGTCAATTTTTCTAAAAAAGTTGGTGTAACTTCCAACTGCAATTGGTTATAAATTTTCAGAACCGTTTCTTTTGGATTTTTTATCAAATCGGTATAAGGTATGGTAATTAAATTTTCTTGTTTAAAGTTTTGCTTTTGTTCATAAAAATATTTGTAATAAGCAATTCCAACTTCGCCCCATTCTCTATAAGCTTCAGAATTTTCTGGTACTTCAGGATAAAATGTATTCCAAGGTTCAGCAAACATACTTGTAAAAGAAGGAATTGCTTCATAAGGATTTCTAAGTAGGAATATGATTTTCACATCTGGAAAAATATCGTGCAACATCTGTAAACGCCCTGTACTCATTACAGTTTTACATAGAAACATCTTATCATATCCTAATGCATACATCCATCTTTGAATAGTTGCCTTATAAAATATTTTCATCTGATCATTAGCCTTATCATCTAATTTGTCAGGAATATAAAGCTCTTTAAACGCTTTTAAATGAGGTGTAATTAATCCTATACTTGGAGAAATTCCTGAAACAAAATGCAAACCTTCATCTTCCTCCGTTTTATTAAATCCTGTTGCGTGAATATCGTCCCAAGCACTAAACATTTTATTGTCTATATAGTCAAAAAACTTACGCATCGGGCGACCAATCTTCTTATCTATTTTACCAAAAAAATCTATCATCCTAAACAAAGTAATAGAAGGCAAAATAGTATGATACAATAGATTATATACAAATTTATCTTCATCCATACACATCAAACGATGCAAGAAAGTTGTTCCACTTCTTGGATTGCTTATAATAAAAACAGGCTGTTTGATCTCAATATCTTTGTAGTTTGGAAACATCAATTCATCGATTAATCTGAATAGGACATTTACAAATGCAACAATGACAACAATTATTAATCCATAAGCAATACCAATAAAGAAATTCTTTATGGTAAAATACTTTATACAATGTAAATAGACAAACTTTAAATGCGTTTTTGCTCTTGTATAAAAAACCGATGAATCAATAAAAACCATACGTTATTATCTACAAAGATAGGTCTTTTAGAGAAAAAATTGTAGCTATTGGTTATTATTTTTGGACAGTGTAAAATTGCTCACTTAGAATATATCCTTGTTCATCTAAAACCGATAAAATAAAATCACCAGGTTCTTTTAATTCAAAAAAGGTAATTGATTCAACTTGTCCTTTTTGTACGGGAAATTCTTTTCCTTCGATTCTAATAAAAATATTTCCAACACGTTTACTAATAGAAATTTTATACGTTGTATTAAATGGATATTTGTCTTCATTATTATAATATACAAATACTTTTTTATCAGCATTTGTATTCCAACTTTGTGAGGTTTCCTTTGGAATTACATCTCCATTTTTTCTATATAAAATAATATTTCCTGAAAATCCTACAAAAGTAGAACAACATAAAATAACAATGCACAAGAGTTTAATTATTTTCATAATTCAAACTTATTCAATTTTGATACACTTGTTCACTTAATTATCAACAAGTTATTGATAGTTCATCTGTCTCAAAATCCATCTTTGTCTTCTCCCAACATATCCAGACGGATTTTTAACTCCCCATTTTCTTGGATTTGGCAAAATTGCAGCCATTAATGCAGCATCACTTTTTGTAAGCGAAGCCGCAGATTTATTAAAATAATACTCCGAAGCTGCTTCAGCACCATAGACACCAATACCCATTTCAATGACATTCAAATAAACAGTCATTATTCGTTCTTTACTCCAAAACAATTCGATTAATGCTGTAAAATAAACTTCTAATCCTTTACGTATCCAATTTCTTCCTTGCCATAAAAATACATTTTTAGCACACTGCTGACTAATGGTACTACCGCCTTTTATCTTTCTACCTTTCTCATTATTTTTTGCAGCTTTTTTTATTGCTTCTAAATCAAAACCATAATGGACATAGAACTTTTGATCTTCAGCAGCAACAACTGCTCTTTTTAAATTATTCGATATTTTATCGCCAGATCGCCACTTATATTTTAAAATTGGAGATTTGCCTTCTATTAAAAACTCCCCACTTCGAATCAACATCAAAGGTGTTATTGGAATTGGTGCAAACCGAAATAAAATTACAGTTAGAATACTCAAAACAAAAAACAAATAAACTATTCTTTTTAATATTCTAAAAACTGAAGTTAGCATACGTTAATTTATAAGACAAAGATATTTAAAAATAAATATTATTGTGTAAATTCAACTATGACTACAAATAATTTTACAACAATCCCAATTGTCAATATTTCAATATTTGAATTACTTAAAAATTCAGCAAATATAAAATTAGATTTTTTCAAGGATATGCATACCAAATATGGGAACACTTTTCAATTAAATATTTTAGACAGAAGGGCTGTACTTTCAACTGAACCTGAAGTCGCAAAATATATTTTGGTGGACAATAATAAAAATTATACAAAAAGTTTTGCTTATGACATTATAAAAATTTTCTTAGGCGAGGGATTATTGACCGCAGAAGGTGAATATTGGAAAAGACAAAGACGATTGGCACAACCAGCATTTCATAAGCAAAAATTAGATTTGATGTTTTCTAATATGCTCACAGAAACAGAAAAATCAATCTCTAAAATTAATAGATATGCAGATACTGAATTGCTCTTTGATTTTAATAAAGTTCTCTATGAGCTGACGCTAAATATAGTCAATAAAACATTGTTTTATAATGAAGTTGGAAATACAACTGATGCTGTCTATGATTTAGTTTCGCAAGCTAGCGAATTTATTACGGATAGAATTAACCAACCAATTCGAATGCCAGATTGGATACCAAGTCCACAAAATTTAAGAGAAAAAAAAGTATTAAAATCAATGGATAAGGTATTTTATGGCATAATAAAAAAGAGACGTAACACTACATCATCACACGAAGATTTATTATCTATGTTAATGGATGCAATTGATGAAGATACTGGAGCAGGTATGACTGACAAACAATTAAGAGATGAAATTTTAACGATTTTTGTTGCAGGACACGAAACTACGCACAATGCTTTAGCTTGGATTTTTTATCTTTTAGATAAAAATTCTGATAAATTAGAAATATTATTAAATGAAATTGATGAACATATTACTGATGATAATATTGATGCCTTAATTTTTAGAAAAATGCCTTATTTAAAAATGGTAATTGAGGAAGGTATGCGTATCTTCCCACCAGCTTGGATACTTGGAAGAAAAGCCATAGAAGATGATAATATTAATGGTTATGAAATCAAGAAAGGCACCAATGTCTTATTGCCAATTTACTTAATACATCACGACAAAAATATTTGGAAAAATCCTGAAAAGTTTATACCTGAACGTTTTGAATCCGAGCAAATCAAGAGTAGACATAAATATGCTTATTTTCCTTTCGGTGGCGGACCAAGATTGTGTATTGGAAATAATTTTGCTATCCAAGAAATGCAAGTTGCTTTGTGTTTAATCTTAAAGCGTTTCCACGTTTCAATAGACAAAAATTTTCAACCAGAAATGGATCCGTTGGTTACTTTACGTCAAAAACAAATCATGTTTGCTAAAGTAAGTTTAAGAAAATAAAATTTATTTTTTCTTACTTAAACCATATAAGAAAAAGTACCCAACAATATAAAATATACTACTTAAAGCAAAGGCAATCATGATTTCTGGAGTTGTTTTTTCTTTAAAAACGACAAAGTAACCAACAACCGCAACAATAGTTAGCATAAATTTTATAGCAATTGCCCCTAGTGTATAGCCCATTTTTTTTTGTATCGTTTGCCTTTCCGCTAAATATATTATCGACCAAAATAAAAAAGCAATAAAAAAAGTTACTAAATCAAAATACAGCCATGTTTTTTGTAAAGTCGGTTGAATAAATGCAGGAATCAATCCAATCAACAACAATATTACTAAAGTTACCAACCATTTTTTCAAAAGTTGTTTTTGCATCATTAATTATTATAATTTTTTAAGTTGCTTAAAAATAAAATAGAATCCAACAGCCAATCCAAATAAACACATAACAACTGTAGCAAATGGTAATTTAAGTGCAATTCTTTTGTCAATCTGAATTCCTATAACTGTAAAAATACCTATGGTAATTAAAAGTTCAAAAGCCATTCCACTAAATGCGAGTAATTGCTGTCGGAGTCCTTTGTTCTTATCCGATTTTTTCAGTTGCATCTTTACTAATTGCTGTATTATTCTTTTTATTATGCAATAAAGAACCTAAAATATCTGCTCCATTTTCAACAATTAGCGTATTATATTTTATATTTCCTTCAAAAACTGCTGTAGATTTAAAATGAAGATTTTCCTCTGCAATAATATCTCCAATTACTGTTCCTTCTACCGTCAAATCTGAACACTTGATATTACCTTCTACTCTTGAAGTTCTACCAATAACGACTTTAGAAGTACAAACTATATTTCCTTTAACATTGCCATCAATTCGCATATCACTATTTGCCTGAATATCTCCATTGATATTAGTATTGTCATTAATATGATTAGCTACTAAACTAGAAGCATTATTATTAGAATTTTTTGAATTAAACATAATTTACTTTTTATAATATTTTTCTACATTTATAGGAATTCCTTTGTACCACAATTCATACTCTAAATTATTTTGAGCATCAGCAGTTCCAATTTCCTCGCCACTTTCTACAAAATTAGTACTTTTTTTGCTTACTTGTTTAATATTTCTATACTTAGAAACTAAATCACCTTGGTGTTGTATAATTACAGTAAAATCTCTATTCTGCTGTTCATCGATTGATAAAATATAACCATCTATCGTTGCAATAATTGATTGAGCATTAGGTGTTTTATAAATCGTTGTAAAAGCATTTTTACTGTTCTTATATTTTGATACTATCGAAGCATTTACAGGCGGAACGGCTTTTAAAGCCGCTAATGTATTACTCGTTTTTTTGTATTGTAAATTATCATACAACTCAGCATTTGTCAATCCTTTTTCAATATCTTTAATTAGTTTATGCTCATCAGGTGAAATTTGAACCAGCACATCTGGATCGACAATTACTGGACTAATATTTTCATCTAATGACTTGACTTCTATCTTATCCGTTAAAATATTTTTTAGATTTTTATTGTACTTTTCATTAGCCTCAATTTTATCTTCAACTGCTTCTGTTTTTAGTTTCAAGTCTATAATTTCTTTTCGACTATCCACAGTTCCATAGCCTGGAATATATTGCTTTAAAGGAGTATAAGCAATAAAAAGGAAATTCAACAAAGTCAATATTGCGATTAAAATTCCAGAAACAGTAATAACATTCAATCTATTGAGTTCAAGAACAAACTTTACATCATAAGTTTTCTCTTCTACAACTTGAAAGCGATAGACATTTTTTAGTTTTTGCCACCATTGTTTCCATCTATTATCTTTTACTTCGCTCATTCAAGACATTTCAATGTATAAAAATACCAAATAATGTTTAATTAGAAAACGGAAAATAGAAATCTATGCAATAAGCCTTTGAATAATTTTAGATTATCTGTACATTGCATAAAAGTTTCAATATGTTTAAAAAGGGATTTTTATTGTTCTTATTTCCATTATGTATTATTTCGTGCAAGTCTGTTTCAAAAGAGGGAAATACCATAGAAACAATAGAAAAGAATATAGAAAAGCCATTATTTTCTGCAGATTCTACTTATCGATTTATAGAAGAACAAATTGCATTTGGTCCAAGGATTCCAAATACACCAGCACAAAAAAAATGTGCCGATTACTTATCCAATAAATTAAAACAATATGGAGCAGAAGTGATTATTCAAACTACAAAATTACCTATCTATAATGGACAAATAGTACCGTGTTATAATATCATTGGAAGCTTTAATCCGAATATAAAAAGAAGATTGTTACTTTGTGCACATTGGGATACTAGACCATTTTCAGATAGAGCAGATAAAAACCAAAACACTCCAAACCTCGGTGTTGATGATGGTGCCAGTGGTGTTGCTGTACTCATAGAAATTGCGAGACAGATACAAATTAAACAACCCAATTTGGGTATTGATATCATATTCTTTGATTTAGAAGATTATGGACCACCTGCTTCAGAAGAAACTAAATATACTGGCGGAGATTTCTATGCGTTAGGTACGCAATATTGGTGTAAAAATCCACATATACCAAATTACAGTGCAAGTAATGGAATTTTATTGGATATGGTTGGAGCAAAAAATGCTACATTTACTTATGAAGGTGTTTCTATGCAATATGCTCCTGATTTTATGAAACAAATTTGGAACAATGCCGCAAGTTTAGGATACGGAAAATACTTTGTAAAAAGAATAAGCAATCCAATTATTGATGACCATTATTACATCAATACATTAACCACAACACCCACTATCGATATTATTTTCAGAACTTTTGAGACAGAAAGCGGATTTGCAAAACATTGGCATACACACGATGATACAATTGATAATATAGATAAGAATACACTTCAAGCAGTGGGAGAAACGGTTTTAGCAACTATTTATAATTATTAATCTTTTATAGATTTTTATAAGTTAATTTTGATGTTTACTCTACAAACTAATGAGATTACAAATACAAATAATAAAAATTTTATTAGTTTTTATAAATTTTATATTTAACTTTAATGATAAAATCTATTCATCATGAGAAATATGAAAAAATCATCGTCTTCACATTAGTAATTTGTAGTTTAAGTGTCGTTTTTATGCTTGTAAAAAAGACAAAAATAAGACTGCAAAACCTGAAACAATAGATGTTTATGTCGCTGGATACGAATCTAACGGAAGCATAAATGTTGCTAAAATTTGGAAGAATGGTCTAGCTCAAAATCTAACAGATGGTACACAAGATGCTATTGCTAATTCTATTTTTGTTCATAACAATGATGTATATGTTGCAGGATATGAAATTAGCAGAGGTATACGTATTGCTAAAGTATGGAAAAATGGCATAGCTCAAAATCTCACAAATGGTTCTCGAGATGCTCGTGCTAAATTCGTTTTTGTTCAGAATGATGATGTTTATGTTACAGGGTATGAATCCAACGGAACTAAAGATATTGCAAAAATATGGAAGAATGGTATAGCTCAAAACCTATCAGATGGTACACAAAATGCTTCTGCTAATTCTGTTTTTGTTCAGAACAATAATGTTTATGTCGCAGGAATTGAATCTAACGGAAGTAAAAATATTGCTAAACTTTGGAAGAATGGCATAGCCCAAAATTTAACAGAAGGCACAAAAGATGCTCTTACACAATCTGTTTTTGTATATAAACACTAATACAACTCAATGGCAATTGTATTTTAAGTATAAAAAGCTATCTAAATTCAATTGTTTAAAATCATAATAACTACAAAATTTACTTTAAAGTTTCCTACTATTAAGTTTAAAATTTGTATTTTCATTGATTGAATGAGGAAATTTAAACTCTCGCTATTAATAATTATATTGGCACTCGTTTCATTGAATTATGAAACCTATCATACTCATTTCATTCAACAAACTAAAGGCTATTTAAGCGCATCTTCTAAAGATTTACAAGTAAGTCTTGATAAAATTATTACTGAAATAAATCTGCAAGACAGTATTATAGAAGACAAAAAAACTATCATTGAGCTTTTTAAACAATCTAGATTTCATTTTAAGAAAATAGAATTCATTGCGGATTATAATGCAGAAGATATTTTTAAAATTCCACTTGTATTAGATAAAAAACGAAATTATATTATCGAAGCTTTTGCTTTTCACGTGTTGATTGACATTGAAGCTAAGCTTGCTGAAGATAAAATAGAAAAACAAGCTTTAAAAAATTTAATCAAGGAATTTCAATATAGAAACTTAAAATTTTATGAGATGGTACAATCTGAACTAATTTCAGAATCTACCATTTTGGAAGCCTTAAAATATAACATTATAAAAATAGAAACCTTAAATATTACTGATTTTGATTGCGAAACCACTCGTAATTCTATTAAAGATATTCAAGCAAATTTTCAATCTATTGATACCTGTTTGACTTTATTAGCTCCACAATCTCAATCAACTGTACAAGAGAAAATTAATCAAACACGTTTACTAATTAAATCCGCTAATAGTTATCTGGAACAAAAGAATTTTGAAAACTTAGAACGTTTATATTTTACAAAAAAATATCTTCATCCACTAAATGCATTATTTTCACAAATTTTAAAAGAAAGTAAGATTCCGCTCAATGAAACAATATACAATATCATTCGTGCAGTTAACTTATATACTGAAAACATTTACAATAAGGATTTTCTTAATACATCATTTTATAGTGTCAATAAATATAAAATTCCTAGTCAAGCAGAGATTGAATTAGGTAAACATCTATTCTTTGATAAAAGATTGTCTGGCGACGGACAAATGAGTTGTGCCACTTGCCATCAACCTGAACTTTCTTTCACAGATGGACTTCCCACTTCGATAACCAATAAAGTAGGGATTTTCCAAGATAGAAATACACCAACCATTTTGAATAGTGTATTTCAACGCAATCTATTTTATGATTTAAGAGCTAAAAATTTAGAACATCAAGCCAGTCAGGTAGTAGAGAATCATCAAGAATTTAATGCTAATTATGATAGCATAGTTTTTCGTTTAAAGAACGACAAATATTATAATGAAACATTTAAACAATTATATCCTTCATCTGAAAATTATATCAACGCAGCCACTATCAATGCTGCCATTGCAGCTTTTGAACACCAACTAACGGCACTCGATTCTAAGTTTGATAAATATATGCGCAATGAATTGCCATTAATTGATAAAGAAATTGAAAAGGGTTACAATTTATTTATGGGCAAAGCAAAATGCGGTACTTGTCATTTTGCACCTACTTTCTACGGAACAGTGCCTCCATTTTATTCAGAATCAGAATCAGAAGTTTTGGGTGTTCCAATTATTTGGGATACTTTAAATTATGTTCAAAGTCCTGATATCGGTCGATACAAGTTACTAAAGTTTGATTTTTTTAAAAATTCCTTCAAAACTTCAACGATAAGAAATGCTGAATTTACAGCACCGTATATGCACAACGGAAGTTTTAAAACCCTTGAAGCTATTTTAGATTTTTACAATCGTGGTGGTGGTACAGCTTTTACTACTATCCCAAACCAAACCTTATCTGACCAAATTTTAGGATTAAATAAACAAGAAAAACAGGCTATAATTGCATTTATTAAAAGTCTAAGTGATAGTAGTTTAAATTCTATAAAAGCACCTAAACATTTAGAATAATTTTATAAAAATATCCCTACTATTTTTGAAAAGATAAAATACTGTCGCAAGTAGTATAATATAAAAATTTGTATTTTTGTATTGCTATGCATTTTTTTCCAATTAATACGCCTGAGAAAATAAATTTCAATACAATTCTAGAACTTCTATCCAATAAATGCATTGGAACTTTAGGCAAAAAATATATTAATGAAGCAAAATTCATTACGGATTATGAAAAATTAGTTGTCGAATTAAAAATAGTTCATCAATTAAAATCTTGGATTGAAGAAGGATTTCAAGTGTCTCATCAAGGCTTTAATTCCATGTCTTTTTTAAAAAAATTTGATATTGAAAATTACATTATCCAAATTTCAGAATTTATTCAATTATATAATGCACTAAAAACCGTAAAGCAATTAAAAAATACAGCTAAAAAAATTGATTCAGAAAGATATACTGCATTAACTGAGATTATTAATCAAGTGCCAGAATTAGATGCAGTACTTATTGATATAGAAAAGACTATTATTATAGAACAAGAAATTATCAATGAAAATGTTTCTAAAGTTTTGCAACAAATTAGAAAACAAAAATCGCAAATACAACAACAGATACAACAGAATTTTAAACGTATTTTGACACATTATAAAGCCCAAGAATTCTTACATGAAACTGAAGAAAGTATTAGAAATGAAAGAAAAGTTTTGGCAGTATTAAGTGAAAAAAAACGAAGTGTAAAAGGAATTTTTGTTGATGAATCTTCTAATGGAAGCATTACATTTATTGAGCCTGAAGAAACTGTCCATTTAAACAATGAATTGATTTCATGTATATTGGAAGAAAAGAAAGAAATTGAGAAAATTCTTATTCATTTATCTAATAAAATTCGTCCTGAATTAGATGCCATTCAAACAACACAAGAATTTTTAGCTTATTTTGATGCACAACAAGCAAAAGCAAATCTTGCAATAGAATACCAATGTACCTTACCTGAAATTAGAAAAGAGAAAGTTATTTATCTAAAAAATTTCAGAAATTTAGCTTTAGAATATCACCTTAGAAAACATAAACACCAAATTATTCCAAATACCTTACAATTAGACGAGCAACATCGAATTTTAGTAATTAGCGGACCAAACGCTGGTGGCAAATCTGTTGTTTTAAAATCATTAGGTTTGATGCAATTGATGTTGCAGTTTGGTTTATTATTACCTGTAGATGAAGGTTCAATTGCATGTATTTTCAAGCAAATTTTTTCAGATATTGGCGATGAACAATCTTTTGAAAATGATGTAAGTACCTATTCTGCTCATTTGCAAAAAATGAAATATTTTGTTCAAAAAGCAAATAAAGATACCTTGATTTTATTAGATGAAATGGGTGTTGGCACCGATCCAAGTTTGGGTGGAGCAATGGCGGAGGCTGTTTTAGAAACCTTGCATCAAAAAAATGTTTTTGGTTGTGTTACTACGCATTTTAATAATTTGAAAGTTTATGCTGCACAAACCAAAGGAATGCAAAGTGCGGCAATGGCATTTGATAAAGTAGCTTTACAACCCAAATATGAATTGCAAATTGGTCAGCCAGGAAGTTCTTTTACTTTCGAGATTGCTCAAAAAATTGGTATGCCACAAAATGTCATTCAATTAGCAAAACAAAAAACAGCACATAACCAAAAAGCTCTAGATGAAACTTTGAATGAAGTACAAATTGAAAAACACTATATCAAAGGTTTGCGAAAAAATGTGCAACAAAAGGAAACTCAATTGAATACTATTGTTAAGGATTACGAGCAATTAAAAGAAGATTTTGAGAAAAATAAAAAGCGTTTAACAAAAGCATACGAACAAAGGCTGTTGGATTTTTATAATGAACAAAGTCGTTTATTAGAAAAACAAATGAGAGAATGGAAGGAAAGCCTCCAAAAAAAAGAAGACTATTTGGAATTACGTCAAAACATCGATGAACAACGTAAAACGATAGAACAAAAAGAAATTTCTAATTTCCAACAGAAAAAAGATGGTATCATTCAGGTTGGTTCAAAAGTTCGCTTAGAAGAAGGTACTGAAATTGGCGAAATAATTTCTTTAGATAATAAGAAAGCTATTGTTGGCTTTGGAAATATGCGAACAACATTTAAAATACATCAATTGGTTTTAATTGATGAGAAAACGCCAACAAAAAGAGAATTTAGGATACAAAAATCTTCCAAACAAATTATAGAAAAAAGTAGATTTGAAAGTGAAATTGATTTGCGTGGCAAATTGATTGAAGAAGCCCACAATGAACTCGAAGTATTTATGGATCAATCTATTATGTATGGCATCCACCATTTAAAAATAATTCATGGAAGAGGCACTGGAAAGTTACGAACTTATATCCATCAGTATTTAAAAAGCTATCCTTATATTAAAAATTATCATTTTGAAAAAGAAGAATTTGGCGGAAACGGCGTTACCTTAGTAGAACTAAAATAAGCTTAATCACTATATTAAATCTCAGAAATATTTATTTTATAAAATTCCATCACAGGATTGTACAATAATTTTTTACAAGCATTTTCTACCAATTCAAAAGCGTCCTCTTTTGAAGCAGCTTCTACTTTTAATTCTATTCTTTTACCTACTCTAACATTTGAAGTAGGAATGCTTAAATTATTTAAACTTTGTTCAACTGCTTTTCCTTGAGGATCTAACAATTCCTTCAATGGCATTACGTTTATTTCTACTTGATATTGCATAGCTACAAAATTACGCTTTATTTCTTATCGAATTCCTATTTTTTCTTTTTCTTTTTCTTTTCTTTATACAATTGCTCTTCTTCTTCCGCTTTTGCCATCAAAGAACGCCAATCACCCTCAGGAATTTCTTTTTCTTTAGCCAAAAATAAAATCTCTTCCTGTTCTGCTTGTTCCATATCTATCACATGAATTGGATTATGCAAAAAAGTTTCTATTTCTTTCAAAATTTCTTTTTCTTCAGTGCTACAAAAAGAAATGGCTTGTCCTTTTTGGACTCCACGTCCAGTTCTTCCTACTCGATGTACATAATTTTCAGATTTTTCTGGCAAATCATAATTCACAACATAGTCCACATTTGGAATATCAATACCTCGAGCATTTATATCTGTTGCAATTAATATTTTTATTTTTCCATCTTTAAATTCTTTTAAAGTAGAAAATCTTTCATCTTGAGATTTATCGCTATGCATGGTCAAAGTTTCAATACCCACACGCTCCATTGCTTTAGCAACACGCTCGGCTCTTACTTTTGTTCTTACAAAAACAAGAATTTTACTTTCCTTATGTTCCGTAATAATTCGTTCTAAAAAATAACGTTTAGCATCCATTTCTATAAAAGCTACTGCATGTTGGACGTTTCTAGAAACTGGATCTTTGGGAGAAATCTGAATTCGGATAGGATTATGAACCAATGAATAAGCTAACTTTTTAATTGTTTCATTGATAGTAGCAGAAAAGAAAAGCGTTTGCCTTCTAGGTGGCAAAAATCGAATCATATCTTGAATATCTTTGATAAAGCCTAAATCCAACATGTGATCAGCTTCGTCCAAAATTAGATAATTGATTTTATTTAAGGCTAATGCTCCTTGATGTACTAAATCAAACACTCTTCCAGGTGTAGCAATGACAATATCCACGCCTTTATACAAAGCCTCAATTTGTGGAGCTTGATCTACACCACCATGAATACATAATGTTTTTACTCTTGTTTTAAAAGCAATTTTTTCAAAAACTTCTGTTATCTGAATTGCCAACTCATGTGTTGGTACCATAATAATACATTTTATAGCATCACTCCTACTTGATTTTTTTTGCTCGTAAATCAAATGAATGATGGGAATGGCAAAAGCTGCCGTTTTTCCAGTTCCTGTTTGTGCAATTGCCAATACATCTTCTCCTTTTAAAATAGATGGAATAGCTTTGTATTGTATATCAGTCGGCTTTTTGAAGCCTAATTGCTCCAGATTCCTTTTGATGTCTTCATTTATTCTATAATCTGAAAATTTCATAATAATAATTAATTGAACGATAAACTTACTCTTTGTATAGAATAAATTTAAGCGATTAATTCGAAAATATCTCTATCCACCAAAATTGTTTGCCAACCCATTTTTCTAGGCTCTACTAAATTCTCTGGCTTATCATCTAAAAAAATAAAGTTAGCAGAATTGGAATCTCCAATAGACTGTTGAACATGCTCATAAATTTCAGCATCTGGCTTTCTCATACCCACTAATTGAGAATAAAATTGAATATCAAAAATAGTATCAAAAATATTCACTCCAAAATCATGTTCTAAGGATTCGTGGATAGTCTTTGTATGTATGGTATTTGTGTTACTCAATAAATAAACCTGATTATTTTCTCTCAGACGATACAATAAATCTATCCTATGTTTTGGAATCGTTTTTAAAATGCCATTCCAAGCTTTTTCAACTGCAATTACAGAATTTATTTTAATGTCTTCCATCACTTTTAAAAAATCTGCTGTGCTAATTTTTCCAGTTTCAAAATCATGAAAAAAGCCTTCTTTAAATAGCTTTTCTAATTGCTCTTGATTAAAATTTGGAAATAAATCTTCCTTCCACCAATCTGATTCTGATTTTAAATCAATGATGACTGCACCTAAATCAAAAATGATTTTTTTATGGTTAATATTCTCCAAAGCTATAAATTAAAACTCTGCACTTTTTGGGGTTCTTGGAAATGGGATAACATCTCTAATATTCGTCATTCCTGTAACAAATAATACTAAACGTTCAAATCCTAAACCAAATCCAGCGTGTGGACAAGCACCGAATTGCCTTGTTTCTAAATACCACCAAATCTGTTCTGCATGGATACCCACTTGAGCTGCACGATTTTTCAATTTTTCGTAATTATCTTCTCTTTGAGAACCGCCAATTATTTCGCCAATTCCAGGAAATAAAACATCCATCGCTCTTACCGTTTTTCCATCTTCACTTTGCTTCATATAAAAAGCTTTTATTTCCGTTGGGTAATCTGTAAGAATTACAGGTTTTTTGAAGTGTTTTTCTACCAAATATCGTTCATGTTCACTCTGCAAATCGGTTCCCCAATCAACAGGATATTGAAACTTCTTTTTAGCATTCTTCAATATTTCAACTGCATTGGTATAAGTCAATTTTTCAAAATCATTAGAAACAACAAAATTCAACTTATCTAATAACGCTAATTCACTTCGTTCATTTTGAGGTTTAGATTTTTCTTCTTCTAATAATCTTTTCTCTAAAAATTCTAAATCGTCTTTGCAATTTTTTAAAGCATACGCAATTACATATTTTAAGAAATCTTCAGCTAATGCCATATTATCTTCCAATTCATAAAAAGCAACTTCAGGTTCTATCATCCAAAACTCAGCAAGATGTCTAGAAGTATTAGAATTTTCTGCTCTAAATGTTGGGCCAAAAGTATATATTTTACTCAATGCCATAGCACCCAATTCTCCTTCTAATTGTCCAGAAACTGTAAGATTTGTTTCCTTTCCAAAAAAATCTTCCTTATAATTGATATTATTATTTTCGTCCTTTGGCAATTTATTCAAATCTAAAGTTGTTACTCTAAACATTTCGCCTGCACCCTCTGCATCAGATGCTGTAATAATTGGCGTATGTAAATAGAAAAAACCATTATCATTAAAATATTGATGAATTGCAAATGCTAAAGCATGTCTAATTCTAAAAATCGCACTAAAAGTCTGGGTTCTTGGACGCAAATGCGCAATTTCTCTCAAAAATTCTAAGGAATGTTTTTTAGGTTGCAAAGGATATTTTTCAGGATCAGCTTCGCCTAATATCGTAATCGTTTCTGCATTCAATTCTATGGCTTGTTGCCCTGAACTTTCTACAATATTTCCTTCCACTTTAATACAAGCACCTGTATTTATTTTAGCTAAAATATCTTCTGCAATTGTTTCTGCAACTACTTGTAAATTATGAATTGTTGAACCATCATTCAAATTTATAAATGCAACATTTTTACTTTGTCTTTTTGTTCTTACCCACGCAGATATTGTTGCTTGTGTGCCAATACTTTTTTGTTCTAATAATTGTTTTATATTCATTTTCATTCCAAGGAATTTTGACTGCTAAGTTAATTATTATGATTTAAAAATGTTAAGAGCTGTTGTTATGTATTAATGAAATAAAAAAGAACCTGCAATCATACAGGTTCTTAAAATAAATATCCCACTAAACAAAAAAACTATTTCTTAGAGGCTGCTTTTTTAGCAGGTGCTTTAACTGCAGCTTTCTTTGCTGGAGCTTTAGCGACTGGAGCGACTGCTTTTTTTGCAGGGGCTTTAGGTGCTGCTGTTTTTTTTACTGGAGCTTTAACTACAGCTTTTTTTGTTGCAACATTTTTTTGAACATCTTCAGCAACTTTTTCTACTTTTTTAGCAACTTTAGCAACATTTGCTTTTACTTCTTTCTCTGCTTTAGCAACTGTTTGTTTTACTTCTTTCTCAATATTTTTCTCAGCTTTCTTTACTTTCGTTTCTACTTCTTTTGCAGTTTTTTCAATTTCTTTTTCAGCTTTTTTCACTTTTGCTTCTACGTCTTTCGCTGCTTTTTTTATTTCTTTTTCTACAGACTCTGTTGCTTGTTTTGCTTGTTTTGCAACATTATTTGCTGCTTCTTTAGCCTTTTTTTCTCCTGCATTTACTTTATCAGTAATTACTTTAAAGAAATCATCTAATCTTTGTTTTGCATCATCCATTACATTTTCAGCTTCTGCCAACAAATCTTCTCTTACTTTATCGATTTTATTTACATCAACAATACTTGTAATTCTTGATTTTAATTTTTCACCATACTCTTGTAAGTTTTCTCTTTGTCCTTGTACTTGAACTTGAACATCAGAAGAAAAATTTTGAAGATTAATTCTAAACTCTTCAACTTTAATATTAAAATCATTTACTAAAGCATCTAAAGCTTCTCTGAATTTGTCGATTTGGTCTGTTTTCATTATTGTATATTTTGATAATACAAAAATAGTATATGTAGTTTAACAGAGTTTTAGAAATCTTTTAAGAAAAAATCACTAATAATCAATACTATGTAAAGTAATTACTAAAACAACACCTTTTCTAACCAATATTAGTGAGTTTAACCCGAATTATACAATAGGATTCGTTATGAAAGTGAAAACACCAATAAAATATAAACTTTTGCGATTGAAACATAGTAACCTCTATGGTAAATGAGCAAAAGTTAGCGTAGCGTTATATTTTGCAGGCATTTTCGATTGCAATAGAATATCTATTGCATAATTCGGGTTTAATAGCATTTGACAATAATTACAAGTTTATTAAACTTGTTTTTTTAATAGAAGAAATAATTAATATGCTCTTGCAAATAACACCCTTTCTTGACTTGGTTTACCAGTTAGCACACACTTTCCATCTTCCTTTTTATTATCTAATGGAATACAACGAATCGTAGCCTTAGTCAATTCTTTAATTTTCTCTTCAGTTTCTGGAGTGCCGTCCCAATGTGCAGCAATAAAACCACCCTTTTCTTCTAATACTTTTTGAAAAGTATCAAAGTCATCTACTTCTGTAATATGACTATCTCTAAAACTTTTTGCCTTAGCAAATAAACTATTTTGAATATCATCTAATAAACCAACAATCGTTTCTTGCAAGTTTTCTATAGGAAAAGTTGATTTTTCTTTGGTATCTCTTCGAGCAATTTCTACAACACCATTTGCTAAATCTCTAGGTCCAATTACCACTCTCAAAGGAATCCCTTTTAATTCATATTCTGCAAATTTAAATCCAGGGCGTTTGGTTTCATCACTATCTACCAAAGCACGAATTCCATTTTTTGCAAGATTTTGTTTTAATTCATTGGCTTTATCAATCATAGATTGTGTTTCTTCAACATTCTTAGATAAAAATGGAATAATAACCACTTGATAAGGTGCAATTTTTGGCGGAATAATCAAGCCTTCATCATCAGAATGTGCCATAATTAATGCCCCAATCAAACGTGTTGAAACGCCCCAACTCGTTGCCCAAACATATTCCTCGTTATTCTCTTTATTAACAAATTTTACATCAAATGCTTTTGCAAAGTTTTGGCCTAAAAAATGCGATGTTCCTGATTGCAAAGCCTTTCCATCTTGCATTAAAGCCTCAATTGTATAGGTATCTTCAGCACCTGCAAAACGTTCGTTAGCAGATTTTACACCTTTAATAACTGGAATTGCCATGTATTTTTCTACAAAATCTGCATACACATTAATCATTTGTACAGTTTCTTCAACTGCTTCTGATTTTGTAGCATGTGCAGTATGTCCTTCTTGCCATAAAAATTCAGCTGTACGTAAAAACAAACGAGTTCGCATTTCCCAACGAACTACATTCGCCCATTGATTTACTAAAATTGGCAAATCTCGATATGATTGAATCCATTTTTTATAAGTATTCCAAATAATAGCTTCTGAAGTTGGTCGCACTACCAATTCTTCTTCTAATTTAGCTTCTGGATCAACGATTAATTTGCCTTTATTTTCAGGATCTGTTTTTAATCTATAATGTGTTACCACTGCACATTCTTTGGCAAAACCCTCCGCATTGGTTTCCTCCGCTTCAAACAGACTTTTGGGCACAAACAGTGGAAAATAGGCATTAACATGACCAGTTTCTTTAAATTTTTTATCCAAAACATCACGCATATTTTCCCAAAGTGTAAATCCATAAGGCTTAATGACCATACAACCACGAACTGCACTATAATCTGCTAATCCCCCTTTCAATACTAAATCATTATACCACTCACTGTAATTTTCTGCTCTTGATGTAATTCCTTTACTCATTTTATTGTATGTTTTTATAAAAATCTAACTATTTATCAGACCAATTAACAAATATTGGTACACTTTTTGAAACTTATTTATTGTAATTTTGGTTTTACAAATGTAGGATAATTTATTTTGCTAAATAATTAAATTATAAAACGATGAAAAGATTCATTTTAAATATGTTTTTAGTTTTGCCTTTGGCAATAAATTCAACTTATGCAGATGATGTGTATGATGACTTTACACCAACAGAGAAAAAAGTAAAGACAGAAAAAACATATTCGCCTTCAAGTTCTGGCAGTTCGAATTATAACAACAATAGTTATCAATATGATAACTACAATAATAACGACTATACAAGCAATAACTATAATAACGGAAATAGCAATTATTATGAAGAAGATGGCTATGATTCTTATAATAATAATGGCAATTCAAGATACGCCGATAGAATTAGAAGATTTCATAATCCAAACGTACGTTTTAGTGTAAACTTTAATGCTGGCAGACCTTCTTATTATGGTTATAACGGGTACAACTCTTATTATAATGATTGGATGTGGAACTCAGGTTCTTCGTTCTATCCAAGTTGGTATGGTGGAAATACGCAGATAATTATTTTAAACAATTATAATCCTTGGAACAGATGGAACTCATGGAGTAATCCGTGGCATGGTTTCAATCATTGGAACTATTGGAATAGTTGGAACAGTTGGTCTAATCCTTGGAACAGCTGGGGACCTTATGGATATGACAATTATTATGGGAATAATTACTATGGCAACACTTGGAATAATAATTATTACCCATCGGTGAATAAGCCATCTAAACCTGCTCCAACTTACACACCTAGACCAAATATCTCTACGAATAAACCGAGTTATAACAACAATTCTTATCCTGAAAACAATAATAAGAATAACAACAACGAGAACTATCAGATCAATAAGAAAACAAATTCAAATTACTCTAAACCACAAAACCAACCTATTGAAAAAGGCGATAATAATAATTACAAACCTCAATATAAAAACAATAACAACGGTGGTGGCAATTACAAACAAGCTCCATCAATGAATAATAATAACAATAATTACAAAACACCTTCACCATCTAATACAACAACACCTTCAGGTATTAAAATAACTAAAACGCCTAAATAATTCTAATAAAAACAAAACCTATGATTAAGCAACTTGTTTCCATATTCACTTTGGGATTACTAATTAGTACAAGCAATCTATTTGCACAATCAGATGTTGATGCATTGCGATTGGGTATGCAATATAGTAACGGAAGTGCCAGAAATATGGGATTAGGAAATACAATGGGTGCTATCGGTGGAGAATTAAGTGTTATACATACCAATCCCGCAGCTTTAGGTAGAATAAGTGCTTCTGAAGTATCACTTACCCCTGTTGTTTCTATCTTTAATTCCAATTCAAATTATATTGGTAAGATTACAGAAGATTCCAAATTAAAATTTGGTGTATATAATTTTAGTGCTGCTATGGTAAGTAAATACGCATCAAATTATGGCAAATGGAGTAGCCCAAAAGTGGGTTTTAGTTTTAATAATTTAGCAAATCTAAATCAAAATTTTTATAGCTCTGGGTTCAACCAACACAACAGTTTAGTTGATAAATATTTTGAGCTATTAGATGAACATGCTTCCACAACAAATGACTTGGAAAATATGTTTCCATTTAATGCAAGTTTAGCATACCATACTGATTTAATTTATTTTGATACTACTGACCACCGAATTTACAGTTCCATCAATAATGGAAATGTACAGCAAGATATCGTTATTCAGAGAAAAGGCAACCTAAATGAAATGGCAATTGCAGTAGCAAGTACGTATTCTGGAGAAAAAAGAAAAATACATATTGGTGCTACAATCGGTGTTCCGACTTTAAATTTCACTGAAAGTACTGTCCATAAAGAAACAGATACGCCTGATTCAAGCTTTAATTTTAATTATTTTAAACAAAATTCAACCTTTAGAGTGAGTGGCTTAGGTGTAAATCTGAAATTAGGTTTATTGGCTGAATTATCTAAAAACATTCGTTTATCTCTCGCCTTTCAAACACCAAGTGTATTATTTTTGAATGATGCTTTTAACTCAAAAATATATGCTGATTATGTTACCTACACCGCAGAAGCAGAATCTCCAGAAGGTTTAATGAAATACAATTTGCGTTTACCTTGGAGGTTAAATACTGGAATGAGTTATATTTCGAAAATAGGTTTAGTTGCAGTCGAATATGAATTAAGTGATGCAGGTGCTTCAAAGTATAATTACAAAAATGCTGATGCTGATACTAAAGAAGAACAAAGTGCATTAAACCAAATAATTAAAAATAAGTACAAACTATACCATACATTAAAAATGGGATTGGAAGCAAAAATAGATCCTATTAGAATAAGAGGTGGTGTACAAATCCAAAGTAGTCCTTTCGATAAAAATTTTGTTGCTGACCAATCTGGACAATTGAATTTCATTTACAGTGCAGGCGTTGGTTATAGAAAAAATAAATTTGCAATTGATTTAGCTTATCAATTTACAAAAGGAAAAGAGAGTTACACACCGTATGTATTACAAAATGAAGCTCCACAATTTCAATATACTGCAGAAAACAATTTCAAACGCTCGGTAATTGCACTCACACTGGGTTATAAATTTTAACTGAATTAGAATAAAATTTAATTTGTAGATAATTCAACAATTTAAGTTTCTAATTTTATTTTAGATATATTTGGTACTTAAAAAAATACAATGAGTACTAGAGTAAATTATTTAGAAGGTAGTGAATGGGAAACAAAAATTGGCTATTGCAGAGCAGTAAAAATTGGAAATACAATTGAAATTGCAGGAACAACCGCAACTGTTAATGGCGAAGTTGTTGGCAAAGGAGATATGTATTTACAAACCAAAACAATTCTAGAAAAATTTGAAAAAGTACTTAGCGAATTAGGTGCAAGCTATAAAGATGTAGTGCGTACAAGAATATTCTGTACGGATATTAGTCGTTGGGAAGAAATTGGAAAAGCTCATGGAGAAATATTTGCTGAAATAAAACCAACAACAGCAATGTACGAAATCCCCAAACTAATTAATCCTGATTTATTAATTGAGATTGAGGCTACTGCAATAATAGAGTAATCTTTAGAATAGTAATAAAAATTTGTTCTATTCATTTAGAATAGAAATTTGCATGATATTTGTACATTTGATTTTTATGAAGCGTATCACATATCTTGGACTAATATTATTTTGCCTTTATTCTAATTTTTCTTTTGGCAAAGAAGTAATTGTGGCAGCAGAAAGGACAAAGGAATATTTGCCATTATTACAAAATAAAAAAGTAGGATTGGTCGTTAATCAAACTTCAGTTGTTGGCAATACACACCTTTTAGATACTTTAATTGCATTAAAAATAAATGTAGTCAAAGTTTTTGCACCTGAACATGGATTCCGAGGAACAGCTGATGCTGGCGAGAGTGTAAAAAGCGGTATTGATGCTAAAACAAAAACACCAATTATTTCATTATATGGCAATAATAAAAAACCCAAACCAGAACAATTAGTTGATGTAGATATTTTATTGTTCGATATTCAAGATGTGGGCGTTCGTTTCTATACTTATATTTCTACTTTAGAATATGTAATGGAAGCTTGTGCTGAAAATAATAAATCTCTCATCGTTTTAGATAGACCCAACCCAAATGGATATTATATCGATGGTCCTATCTTGGAAACTACCCAAAAAAGTTTTATTGGAATGCAACAAATTCCAATTGTTTACGGAATGACGATAGGAGAATATGCTCAAATGTTGAATGGAGAAAAGTGGCTAACTAATAAAGCTCAATGCAAATTAACTGTTATTAAAAATCAAAACTACGACCACAATACTTTTTATAGTTTACCTATAAAACCATCTCCTAACTTACCAAATATACAAAGTATTTATTTATACCCAAGTTTGTGCTTTTTTGAAGGCACCAATACTGTAAGTTTGGGCAGAGGAACGGATTTCCCATTTCAAATTTATGGGAGTCCAGATTTTCCTAAAAATTTATCTTATAATTTTACTCCAATACCAAAAGAAGGCGCCAAAACCCCACCTTTACTAAATCAAAAATGCTATGGATATAATTTATCAGAAATAAATTTAGATACTTTAAAACAGCAAAAATTTACTTTAAAATATCTTATTAATGCTTATCAATTAAGCAACTCAAAGGCTAATTTTTTCACTTCATTCTTTGAAAAATTAGCGGGAACTTCAACCTTACGAAAACAAATTGAAAGTGGAATGAATGAAAATGCTATTAAAAAAACTTGGCAAAAAGATTTGAATTGCTTTAAATTAATTCGTAAAAAGTATCTACTTTATCCTGATTTTGAATAGTATATTATATACTTTAGTTTGTTAATAAAGTTCGATACAATATATTTGTGAAGAATGAAAAGTAATTTTATATTAATTTGTTGTTTCTTTGCTTTTATTTTTGCGTGCAAAAAAGATAAAAAGTTATCTACAAATAATTCCAAACTACTCTTTGCTAAAGTAGGCGAAAAACCTGGCATATTTGACCAACAAGGAAGATATGTTATTCTTAGAGGTGCGAATTACAATGTACTTGGAGATTATTGGGTTGGAAACCCTGACATTGCAACTGTTAAAAATTATAGTAAAGACGACTTTAAAATAATGGCTTCCTATGGGTTGAATTGTATCAGATTAATTTTTAATTGGAGTAAGTTAGAACCCATAAAAGGACAATACAACCAAGAATATATAAATTCAATAAAAACAGCCATAGAAGATGCTGCAAAGTACAATATCTATGTTTTAGTAGATATGCACCAAGATGCATATAGCAAATTTATTTTTACGAAAGCAGATGAAACTTGTGAATATCCACTTAAAGGTTGGGATGGGGCACCTGAATGGGCTGTAATTACTGACAATATTCCAACTTGTATGGGTAGTTCAAATGGTGTTGGTGGTCGTGAAACAAGCAAGGCTGTTGTACATGCATTTCAAAATTTTTGGGACAATACCAATCAAATACAAGATCATTGTATAAATGCGTGGTTATATTTAGTTAAGCAAATTGGAAATTATGATAATGTTTTAGGTTATGATATGCTCAATGAACCTAGTTTAGGTTATAAAGACTTAGTTGGAGAAGCTGTTAAGCTTGGAAGATTTTATGATAAACTAGGACATAAAATCAGAGCAACAGAAAGAGAATATCAACTTTTAGAGCATACTTTATTTTTTGAGATGAGTATCTCTTGGAATGGGCAACCAATTCCTTTTATTCCACCAACAAATTTTACTCAATTGGATAATATTTGCTTTGCTCCACATTCCTATTTTGAAGCAATTTCATATCTCCTAACCGTAGAACAAGGATATGGTTTATTAAAATCTTTTGCTTCAGGCTATGAAACTGGACTTTTTATGGGCGAATATGGTTTTTTTGAAGACCCTTCAACTGGAGTGCCTAAACTAATTCGATTTGCAAAGCAAGAAGACCAATATTTTAATAGCTCTACAATATGGAGTTGGGCACAAGCACCTGGAGATCCACATGTTATTGATTACACTGGATCAATATATCCTGAAAAAGAATATATTATTACAGAAGTGGACAAAAACGGAAATGCGACAGGCAGATTAAATACAGCATTTTTAGAAATACTTGGAAGAACACGACCTAATGCAATTGTCGGGTATCCAACTTTTTTAGAATCAGATCCATTAACTGGCAAACTATTACTCAAGGCAGAGAGTAACAAATCAGGAACAACAATTTTATGGATTCCAAACAGATTTGGAACGCCTATTATTTCAGGTAAAAACATTAAGCGTTATCATCTTAATGAAGTTGATGGAGGATATTTAGCTCAAATTGATGTTGAAAATAATTACGAAATTAATGTTGATTTTAATTAAAAAACTAATATTTATTATTTCGTTTTTTTCTTTAGCAAAAGTGTGTGTTTTTTATGTTCCTCCACTTTTTTTCTAGAAAAACACATTGCAATACTTTCGCCTTTAAACCATTTATCTAATTGATTTTTATAAAATGGACTAGCCATATTGGCACTATTTCCGAGAGGCATAATAATCGTCGAGTTATCAAAATCTGCAAAGTCAATAGTTTGCCTATACGAAACTGAATTTAATTCTCCGCCATAAGCATTTTCTGCCATTACGTACGTTTGAAATGGTGTATCTGTATCTCCACCAATTGGAAATGGACCAACATTAAATACTTTGTCCAATGGCGGTTTTACAGAAAATGCATGAGGAAATACAATTGCATGAACATTACCCCAATTCCATTTTTTAGGATTTGTACCAAAATTTAATTTCAACCAATCAATTCCATATTTAATACCTGTTTTTAGTACATGTTCTTTGCCTCCTGCATTCTTTAACAAGATAGAATCTGGATTGTCTAATATTCTGAAAAGTGCTACGGTATTGTGTCCAAGGAATGCATTTAGAGGTTGAAAAATCTCATGAAATCCTGCTCCCAACAATTCTTTTACTAAGTTTTTATCTTCAATATTTCTATCGTAAATATATTTTACCATTTCCTTTTTGCAGACTTTATACAAAGTGCCTTCAATTTGTTCAGGTCGCAATACGCCATCCCAATTTAGAAGCATTTGTACATATTGTTGAAGTTCTGCATTCGCCATATCAATATTGATATAGTAATCTTTAAATTGATTTGCAGGCAAACACGTCCAATCCATTTGCATTTCAGTAAAATCTTTTGGGCTTAAATTAGCTCTACCTTCAATCATTTTTTCCAAACGATTCGCACGATAACCATTCATATAAATATCACCAAGAAAATATGGATAATTATCATCTACAATTTTATGGTTGGCCGTAATTACATGACCTTGTTGTGGATTTAAAACGTGTGGCATTTCTTCAAATGGAACAAAATCTGACCATTTATTTTCGCTTTTCCAACCTGGCATTGGCACAGAAGCAATTTGCTTATCTCTTATGGGTACTTTTCCTGAATTATAATAACCAATATTGCCTACAATATCTGCATAAACTATATTTAAACCAGGAGCTTGAATACACTCGACAGCTTTTACAAAATCATTCCAATCTCTTGCCTTGTTTAGATTGAACCAACCTTCAAACATTTTTCCTGGTCGAAAAGCCATAGAACTTAATGTATATGCTTGTGCTTTATGGTTTGTAACATGAGAAATTAAAGTACCGTTTACTGTACTGATTACTTTTTCAATATGTGGCATATTTTCCCCTTTGATATAGATTTTTTCTTCTATAATCTCTGAGTCCATAATTTTTCCATCATACATATAAGTTTTCATCGTTTCGTCTGTAAATTTCTCTACATAAACATCTTCAATATCGGTAAAAGATAAAGTAATTCCCCAACCTATATTATCATTATGTCCAATCAATATCGCTGGAATTGCAGGACAGGAAACGCCTGAAACATGGTAGTCTTTGGTGTGAATATGCATCTGATACCAAATATTCGGATTTTTAAGTGTTAGATGTGGGTCATTACATAAATATGGCTTACCTGTTTTCGTTTTACTTCCATGAATTGTCCAAGCATTACTTCCACTTATTTTTGGAATATATGGCCCATTCATTGCATTGAATTTATTATCAATACCAATGGTATTAAATTCTACACCTTTGGGTAAAGTTACTGGATTGTTTTCTGGATAAGAATTATCTAACTCCATAGCTGCATCTAATCCGACAAGTTCTATCAGTTTCGCTCTAATGATTTCATCATACCAACCAAAAGTCAATAAAGATGACAACATTTTAGAAAAGGCACAAACATCAATAGGATTCCATAATTCTGGTTTTAAGCCTAACAATTTATATTCTACAGGAAATTTTGAAGTATTATTTTGGATAAAAGCATTAACGCCGTTACAATATGCCTTCAGATAAGATTTTAAATCATCTGTCAATAACTCCCAATCTTTTTTGCCTATTCTATCATAACCAAAAGTTCGAGCTATACGGTCGGCATCTAAGGCATCTTTTCCGATAATTTCAGCTAATTTACCACGAGCCGCACGCCGATTCAAATCCATTTGCCACAATCTGTCTTGTGCATGAATGTAACCTTGAGCAAAAAGTGCATCTTCTAATTTATCTGTATAAATATGAGCAATTCCCCATTCATCACGTATAATTTCTACTTCATTGCTCAAGCCATCTACATAAATATTTCCGTCAATTTTGGGTAATGCAGCACGACTCATTTCTTTAATTATTGGTTTGAGTACTGTACCTGCTATATTATTGAGTACTGACATGGTTTTCTATTTGTTTGGAAAATAAAGATAAACTAAATTGTAGAAATTATTGGATTTTATTATTCAATATTACTTTAATAGACAACATCTATTTGAATAAATTTTAGGGCAATGCAATATTCTATTTGTCAAAATATTAATTGTCCCAATCTTAATCGTTCAGCCTATTTTCAATATCTATTTGTTAATGCAATATTCTAATTATTTCAACTAAATTTTCTTTTGTATTGATTTTGTAAAAAATAAAATGTGATTTTACCTTTGAACGAAAATAGCCCATTCTAATATGGCTATAATCCTTTTCTTAATTTGGATTTTCGATTATGAATTCAATTTCATCAAAAATCAAGTCATAATATCGGTCAGCTTGTTCTTTTGACCAAGTTATGAAAGTATAAAGCCAAATATTTTCAAGGTCGTTTTGAGCTTCATTACTAATTTTATACTTCATTATTTTACAAGATGTTTTTGATGAAGTTTGTTCAAAAAGTTATCTTTATTAAAGTTTTTTTACAAATCCAGATTTCTCTCCTTTTTTAAGTTCGTTAATAAGTTCGCTTTTTTTTAGACTCTTCATATTCAAACATTCTTAAAGCAGCTCGCACTACTTCACTTGCGGAAGAAAATTTTCCAGATTGGACTTGTTTATTAATAAAGTTATCAAAATAATCTCCTAATAATATCGATGTATTTTTAGCCATAATTCTAATCTTTGCTTAAAGATACCAAATATTGGTATCCATTGCAACAATTATCCGTTAAATTTTAGGATAATTATTTCAAACTATTTACATTAATTGTTCATATAGCTTTTCGATGAAGCCGAAATTTCGCACATATATTGAATAGAATTCCTAGTAATTATGAATATCTCTCAAGACATTGAATAATAATCTCCTCTGAGTTTTGAGGAGTTTCGATAGGTTCAAAAGTTTTACCTAAGATATGTTCATATAACTCAATATATCTTTTAGAAATATTTTCAATAACTTCTGGAGTCATTTCAGGAACTGTTTGTCCTTCTTTACCCATAAAATTATTTGCAATCAACCATTCACGTACAAACTCCTTTGACAATTGTTTTTGTGGTTCGCCTTTCTTTAATCTTTCTTCATAGCCATCTGCATAAAAATATCTTGAAGAATCGGGCGTATGAATTTCATCCATCAAATAAATTTGATTACCAATTTTTCCAAATTCATATTTCGTATCTACCAAGATTAAATTATGTTCTTTTGCCAAATCAGTACCGCGTTGGAAAATTGCTTGTGTGTATTCTTCCAATTGCTCATAATCCGCTAACGATGCAATCCCATTTGCAATAATTTCTTCTTTAGAAATATCTTCATCATGACCAGCAGAAGCTTTTGTCGTTGGTGTAATAATAGGCTGTTCTAGCTTTTGATTTTCAACTAATCCATCTGGAAGCGTAACACCACAAATTGTTCTGATGCCACTTTTGTATGCTCGCCAAGCAGAACCTGCTAAATAACCACGTATCACCATCTCCAATTTGAAAGATTCACATTTTCTGCCTATTGTTACATTTGGCAAAGGAACTTCCAATACCCAGTTTGGCAATATATCAATGGTTTGTGCTAAATGATGATTGGCAATTTCATTCAAAATTTGTCCTTTATAAGGAATTGGTTTTGGTAAGATAACATCAAATGCAGAAATCCTATCAGAAACAACCATGACCATCAAATCATTATTAATCGTATAAACATCACGTACTTTTCCGCTATAAAAATTAGTTTGATTTGGAAATTGGAAATTAGTTAAATTCATTTATCTAAATTATACTTTTTCTGAATTTTCGTGTGTTGCTTTTTCTTTATCTTTTAAAGTATCAATTCTATCCTTTTCTTTATCAAAAGCTTTGATAATTGCTTTTACCAATCGATGCCGAACAACATCTTCCTCTGTCAATTTTATAATACCGATACCTTGAATATTTTTTAAAATTTCTACTGTACTTTTCAATCCAGACTGTTGATTTTTAGGCAAATCTATTTGTGATAAATCTCCAGTAATGATACATTTTGCTGAAGGTCCAATCCTCGTTAGAAACATTTTAAGTTGTAATTGCGTCGCATTTTGTGCTTCATCTAGAATCATAAAAGCATGATCTAAAGTACGACCTCTCATATAAGCCAAAGGGGCCACTTCTATTATTCTATTTTGCATAAAATATGCTAACTTATCAGCTGGTATCATATCATCTAATGCATCATACAATGGACGTAAATAAGGGTCTACTTTATCTTTTAAATCTCCTGGTAAGAAGCCCAGATTTTCACCTGCTTCAACTGCTGGTCGTGTTAAGATAATTTTCTTAACTGTTTTATTTTTCAAAGCACGTACAGCCAAAGCCACAGCAGTGTATGTTTTTCCAGTTCCAGCTGGTCCAATTGCAAATAAAATATCATTCTCAGATGATAAATCCACCATATTTTGTTGGTTGGTCGTTCTTGCTTTGATTAATAAGCCATTATTACCATGTACTAATACATTATCTTTGAATTGAGGAAAAACAGTTTCATACGGATTTTCTTCATTCAGAATATCAACGATATGCTCTTCGGTAATTTTGCCATAACGTTCTAAATATTCAACCAATAGTTTTATTTTTTGCTCAAATTCTACTAAATCATCTTGATTGCCAATTGCAATAATTTTATTTCCACGTGCGACAATATTTAACTTGTTAAATATCTTTTTGATGATTTTTAATTTACCTTCATTGTATCCCAAAAAATCGATTGGATCAATTGTATCTAATTTAATTGTTAGTTCGCTCAATTATTCCTATTTTAGTACTTGAAATTAACTTTTTTTACAGAATGGCGATAATTACTTTATTAACAGACTTTAGCGATAAAGATTATTATGTTAGTATATTTAAAGGTGACTTGCTTACAACTTGTCCATCTGTTCAAATTGTAGATATTTCAAATTCAATTCCTTCTTATGATATTTATGCCGCAGCTTTATTTTTAAAAAGCACTTATCATCATTTTCCAAAAAATACTATACATATTATTCGTGTTTTTGAAAAGGGCATTAAACATCAACAATTATTGGCAATGAAATATAAAGATTATTATTTTATTGCTCCTGACAACGGCATTTTGACTTTAGCATTGGAGGAGAAACCTGATTTGATGGTTAGAATTGATGATTTACAATTAAAAACATTAGATGAATATTATTGTAGAGTAGTTAAAGAAATTGTTTTCAATAACAATATTGGTAGCATTGGCAAAGCTACAAACGATTATGTAGTATTGAAAGATTTCAAACCTGCTTTAAACAATGACAATATAGAAGGTCAAGTTATTTATATAGATAGTTTTGGAAATGTGATAAGCAATATCAGAAAAAAAGATATAGAAGAATATGGCGACGATATAAATTTTAGGATATATTATAGAAGAAAGGATTATATCGATAAATTTGTAAATAATTATGCTGATGTTCCACGAGGAATGGCAATGGCTTATTTTAATTCTGTTGGTTATTTAGAAATTGGTATAAATTATGGACCTGCTGCACAATTATTAGGATTAAAGATTGGCTCACTTATAAAAATTGAAATAATATGATTACAAGAATCGTAAAATTAACGATGGCTGAAGAAAATATAGATATATTCAAAACCTATTTTGATACCGTATGCAATACAATTAGAAATCAGCCAGGCTGCCACAAATTACAAGTTTGGCAAGATATTCACCACCCACAAATATTTTTCACTTATAGTATTTGGGATAGCGAAGATGATTTAGATAAATATAGATATTCTGATTTTTTTGCTGTGTTTTGGAAAACTGTAAAACCTTGGTTCGGTGCAAAGGCTGAGGTATGGAGTTTTGATGTCTTAATGGATTTATAAATTATCCAATTGCTTATAAGCATTTCCAATATGCTCAATTATATCCGATGCTATCAAACTATGTGGATGGGAAATTGAACTAGCGATATCGCCTGATAGTCCATGTAAATAAACACCTAAAATTGTAGCATTAATTGGTGTGTAACCTTGAGCCAAAAGAGATGCAATTATACCAGACAATACATCACCAGAACCACCTGTTGCCATTCCCCAATTTCCTGTGCTATTGAAATAAATATTATCATCAGGACAAATAATAGTCGAAAAAGCTCCCTTTATCAATATAATAATTTGATATTGCTTTGCAACAATTCTCACTTTCTCTATTTTTTCATAATCATTTGTCCAAGGTCCAATTAATCGTTCTAATTCCTTGGGATGTGGTGTTAAAACACTACCTTTTGGAATATAATGAAATGGTTCATTCGTTTCGGATAAGATATTCAAAGCATCAGCATCTAAAACTAAAGGCGTTGTTGGACTAGAAATTAAAAAACTCAATAATGCATTTTGGGTGGCTTCATTTCTTCCCAATCCCATTCCTATTGCAATTGCATTAAAATTTGATGTCTGAGGTATTATGCTTATCCAATTGGTTGCTTCATCTGCCATACACATCGCTTCAGGAAAATTTGTTTGCACAATTTCATAACCACATTTTGGAACTGCACATGTAACTAGACCACAACCCGTTTTCAAAGCGGCTTTTGTTGTTAAAATTGGAGCTCCAATACTTCCATAATTCCCTCCAACTACTAATACATGACCAAATGTGCCTTTATGTGCAAATACATTAGGCAATTTCAATAACTTTTTAATGAATTTTTCTTTAATGTAATAAATATTTGTAGGCGTTTCTGTAATACTTTCCTTATCCAATCCAATATCTAAAACTTTAAAATCCTTTGCATATTCTTGATTTTCTGGAAGCAATAGGGATAACTTAGGCGATTGCAAGGTAAACACTAAATCTGCGGACAAACAAGTCGCATTTTCGCACATTGGAAAGCCATCTAATAAGCCACTTGGCATATCTAAAGCAAATATTTTTTTAGGCTGTGCTACTTTTATTTGTTTAAAAATATTATTCCAAATAGGTTCTAAAACACGATTCAATCCAGAGCCAAAAAGAGCGTCTATATAAATTGCATTGGTTGGTAGTTGCAAAGTATCATGCAGTTCAAAAAAATGAATTTTAGTTTGAGTGGCAACCAACAATTCTTGATTTCTAATATTATCAGGGCTATAATTTTCAGATTTTAATAAAAAAACTTGTACGCTATATTTCTGAGCCATCATTCTTGCAACAGCCAAACCATCTCCACCATTATTGCCACTTCCACACAAAAATAGTATTGGAACCTTAGGTGAAATATTTTGCTCTAATAAAGCTTTAAATAATTCTATTGAAGCATTCTCCATTAATTCCCAAGAATTGGAATATTTTTTCTGAATAGTTAATCTATCCAATTCTTTCATTTGATGTGTACTAAAAATCTTCATTTATATTTTAAAAGATAAATCAGAATAGCCTTTTATAAACGAAAAAACTATGATTTTGTTTCTAAGATTTTTTGATTAATTTCTTTGACCAAATCTAAACCTTTATAAATAAATCCAGAATATAATTGAACTAAGCTTGCACCAGCATTAATTTTTTCTATTGCATCTTGAGCCGTCATAATGCCACCAACTGCAATAATTGGTAGTTTACCTTCTGTCTTTTCAGAAAGGTATTGAATAACTTCAGTAGCTTTTTTAGTAAGAGGCCTCCCACTCAATCCGCCTGCTCCAATTTGTTCAATAGCTGCTTGATTAATACTTAATCCATCACGAGTTATTGTAGTATTGGTTGCGATAATTCCGCTTAATTTTGTTGCTGTTATCACTTCAATAATTTCGTCTAATTGAGTAAAACTTAAATCTGGTGCAATTTTTAGTAAAATAGGCTTAGGTGTTTGTTTTTTGTTATTTTCCAATTGAAGTGCCGTAAGTAAATTCTCGAGAGGTTCTCTTTCTTGTAAATCTCTCAAATTGGGTGTATTTGGTGAACTAATATTCACTACAAAATAATCTACTACATCATATAAAATATGATAACATTTGATATAATCATCTACCGCATTTTCATTAGGTGTTACTTTATTTTTGCCAATATTTCCACCTATCAAAATATTCCTATTTTTAAGTTTTATTAATTGAGAAGAAAGAATATTTTGCCTTACGATTTCTGCACCTTCATTATTAAAACCCATTCTATTAATAATTGCCTCATCTTGGATAATTCTAAACAATCTAGGTTTATCATTTCCTGGTTGAGCCAATGGTGTAACTGTTCCAATTTCAATAAAACCAAAACCCATTGCAGCAAAAGCATCAATACATTCAGCATTTTTATCTAATCCAGCTGCAAGTCCAACAGGATTTTTAAAAGTCAGACCAAATACACTTCTTTCTAATCTTTTATCTTCAATTTGATATAAAGCTTTTAAAGTACTTTTAGCAAAAGGTAATTTGATAGTTCTTTTGAGCATCTTTAAAGTAAAATGATGTGCAGCTTCAGCATCCATTTTAAACAAGAAAAAGCGTGGAAGTTTATATAAATTTTTAAGCATTATCCGTTTAAGTTTGTATTGCACAAAGATATTATTATTCATTTATCTGGAAATCAAAACTATATTAACTTGTTTGTTGATTGATGTTAATTTATTTTCGCTTAGTCGCCAAAATTTGTAATTTTGATGTATGTTTCTGCTAATTCTACAATCAAACACACCTATTCATTTATTTAAAATACATTCTTATGAACACAAAAAAAAGAAGTTTTGAATCTATTTGCATCAAAGATGAAATGATTGAAAACCATCATGCACACATATTGCCCATTTATGCGACTTCAACTTTTGTATATGAAGATATTGAAAAAGCAATGGATTATTTTAAAGGAAAATCTGATACGCATGCCTATTCGAGAATGAGCAACCCTACACCAGATTTTGTAGCGAAAAAGATTGCTCGATTAGAAGGTTTTGATGAAACAAATAACCTAGAAACTTTTGGAGTTTTATTTGGTTCAGGAATGGCTGCAATTAGCTCAGCAATTTTGGCTTGTATTGAAGCAGGACAAAAAGTGCTGACAACAAACAATATTTATGGAACTAGCAATCAGTTTTTAGCATCAACCTTACAAACATTAGGCGTTGGATTAGTATATTCAGATTTGAAAGATATGCAAGTTTTTGAGCAACAATTACTCGCAGACAAAAGTATCAAAATCATTTATATTGAAACGCCCACCAATCCAACTTTAGAATGTTACGACTTAAAATCTATTGCATCTATTGCAAAAAAATATCAAGTTTATACTATTGTAGATAATACTTTTTCAACACCATATTTACAACGTCCATTAACATTAGGCTTTGATATTGTTGTACATTCTGGAACTAAATTTTTAAACGGACACGGAACCGGAGTTTCAGGTGTGGCAGTTACTACAAATGAAGAATTATACAAAAAAATCAATCAAAATAAAAAAGTTTTTGGTGGTATTTGTTCTCCTTTTGAAGCTTATTTATTAAACAATGGCATTCGTACACTATGCCTAAGAATGCAACAACATCAAGCCAATGCTCAACAATTAGCCGAATTTTTAGAGCAACATCCAAAAATTACTAAAGTAAATTATTTAGGATTAAAAAGTCATGCAGACCACGAATTATCAAAACAGCAAATGTTTGGTTTTGGTGGCATGTTGAGTTTTGAAATCGATGGAAATTTCGACACTGCAATTCATTTCATGAAGCAGATACAATTTTGTACAGTAACTGCAACACTTGGCACAACAGATACTTTGCTTACACATTCTGCAAGCACAAGTCATTCAAACGTTCCATCTGAACAGCGAAAAGTAGCAGGTATTTCTGATAGTTTAATTAGATGTTCTGTTGGGATTGAAGCTATACAAGATGTTATTGATGATATTCAAAATGCTCTGACAAAAATATAATCAGTAGCAATTTATAAAAGAATAAGAATAATTATTTAGAAAAAATACCTTTGCGTTTTTTCAAACCTTCGTTGATTAGATCTTTTACTGCACTTTTCACTTGCTTATTCATATCTTCCATAATATGCTCTCTGCCAATATCGCCATCAAAATAAATTGGCTTACCAAAATGAATAATGACCTTAGATGGAAAAACAAACGGAAATAATGTTGGAAAAGATGGGGCTTTTGTCAACTTACTTATAAAATCTATATTTCCATAGTTGATTAAAATTTCCTCACAACCCACTATCCCAACTGGTATAATTGGTGTTTTAGTTTTAACTGCCATATAAATATAACCATTACCAAATCTTTGAAGTTGATACTTCAATTTTGTTGGCTTAGCAATTCCTCTTGCTCCTTCTGGAAAAACCATAACCGCTTCATCATTTTCCAGCATCTTGATACAGTTTTCTGGATCTCCTAAAGTACCGCCCCAAGAAGAAAACAATGAACTAAAAAAAGGAATAGTTGGTATAAATCGTTCATACATACCTTTTGGAACTCTCGGCGAATACTGGTTTGTAATTAATGCGTACCCTAATAATACAGCATCAATAGGCAATTGTCCACTATGATTGGCAATAATCAATACACGCCCATCTTTAGGAATATTTTCTAAGCCATAGGTTTCAACACGGAAATATTTTTCATAAAAAAATCGACCTGCTTCTACAAAAGGCTCTATTCCTTTTAAATTAAAACCCCAAGCATCATAACCATAACTTCCAACCTTATTTGGAAACTTAGAAATAAAGTCCTTATTCTTGTCTTTATCTCCTATTAAATTCTGAATGCTATCTAAGAAACCCATACTCAAACCTACATAATAAAATTGATAATTGAAAGCAATCTCCAACAAACAAAAGATAATATTTTCATTTTTTATTGAATCGTGTTTATCGTATTCAACAATCTTGAAAGTTATGCTTTATAAGCACTTTCCAATACGATTTTTTCTGCATTGGTTATTGTTGCTCTGTGTGCCAATACTTCTTCGATAAAACTATTATAACGAGCGACATATTGCTGTGCAAAATCAGCATCAGGTTCATTCTTATTAATACTCAATACCAAATTCTCAAACCCACCATCTATTGGAACAATTGCAGTTTCAACATAATGTTCATCAAAATCCTTTAATATTTTTATTTGAGTATTACACTCCACATCTTTACTCAATAAAAGTGCTTTTGCCGCAACTACAAATCCTGTATAGGCATAATAAATTGCTTCTGCAAATAAGTTATTTTCCAATGCTTCTTGAGCTTCTGCTTGTTTTATTTTAGCATCATTTACAATTATGCCTACCATATCATATGATGCTCCTGCACACTCTCCCACACCAACTTCTGGTGTAAAATAATTTTCATGTCCGTGGTCAAAATAATCATCATCTACAAACTTGGTTGGGTCTGCAAATGGTTTCAATAGTGTATAAAAATAATTTTTCCCTTGTCTTCTATAATAAGTATTAAAATATTCATCATCTGTTGCGTTGGCATCATAGTCATTCAGAATAGTGCGTAAAGCATCAGTCATTTTTTTAGTTGGCAATTTCACCACCTTGTCGCCAATAACACCAACACCAGTTTCATCAACACCTCCACCTAATATCACTTGCATCGCTGGTGCAACTTTATCACCGACTCTGATAGAACTTCCATGTAAGCCAATATTTGCTGCCATGTGTTGTCCACAAGCATTCATACAGCCACTCATTCTAATATTTAAGTATTTGTCATAAATTAATTCTGGATATTCATTTTGAATTACATCTTCTAAAATTCTTGCCAATGTCATACTATTTGTAACACCCAAATTACAAGTATCTGTACCTGGACAAGTTGTAATATCTGCAATAGTTCCAAACCCTGGATTAGCCAAACCTAGACTATCCAAAACTGAATACACATAAGGCAAAGCCTCTGGTCGAATAAACTTCAACAACAAGCCTTGATTCATAGTTACACGCATATCTTGTGATGCAAAATCATTGGCTAATTGAGCAATTGCTCTTGCAGTGTCAGGTTTTATATCCCCGTTTGTTACTTTTAAATATACACCATAAAAACCTTTCTGTTTTTGTTCAAATGTATTCGTATTTAACCAATCTTGGTATCTCTTTTTATCTTCAATAATTACCTCTGGAGCTTGTTTTTCAGGAGCAGGTTGTGCTTCAGGAATTATATTCAAATCTATTTTAAAAGATTTATGCTTAGTAGCCGTACGCTCTTCTTCAACCAATTCCATCCATTTCTCCATTCCTAAATCCTTTATCAGATATTTCATTCTAGCTTTATGACGACGCAATCTTTCTCCATATCTATCAAACACTCTCAATCCTGCTTCCATAAATGGAATAATCTGATCTTCTTCTAAAAAATCATAAGCTTTCTGAGCCATAAAAGCTTGAGCTCCTAATCCACCTCCTATAACTACACTAAAGCCTCGCTTTCCATCTTGGATTTTAGGTATAAATCCAAAGTCATGAATAAATGTAAAGGCACTATCCTCCTCAGATGCAGAGAATCCAATTTTCATTTTCCTACCCATTTCCTGACATATTGGATTACGAATAAATGTACTATAGGAAGTATAGGCATAAGGTGAAACATCAAACAACTCATTTGGGTCTATACCTGCCGTGGAAGATGCGGTAACATTTCTTACTGTATTTCCACAAGCTTCTCTTGCATGTAACCCACAATCCGCTAAACCTGCCCAAACATAAGGAGCGTCTGTTACTTTTACGTAGTGTAATTGTATATCCTGTCTAGTTGTAAAATGTAAATTAGAAGATGCATAAGTTTCTGATAATTCTGCAATTCGAACCAGCTGTGCTGGATTCAATCTTCCCATCGGAATTTTAATCCTGAACATGTGAACACCCAACTGACGTTGTCCATAAACACCACGGGTCAATCTAAATTGCTTAAATTTATCTCCATGTAATTGGCCGTCAATAAATGCCCCAATTTTATGTTGTAATTCATGAATATCTTTTGCAGTTTCCGAAGATACATTTTCTGTGATTGTTACGCTCATATTCTTTTAGTTATTGTGTTTAATTTGATTTATAAAAAAACCTATCTTCAAAGAGATAGGTTTACATTTATTTTAATAGTAATTTTGCCCTATCTTTCCTTTAGGTTAGACAACAGCTACAACAATTTGAATTTTTAAAAAATGATTTCATCATAACAAATATAAAAAGAAATCTAGTATTATGTAACTTTTGTTACACAAGACAATTGAAATTCATTAATTTTTAAAAATTTATTAACACGTTCTAACTCAAATGCCAAAGACAATAACTTAGCTTCTTCGCCAACATTACCTGCAAACTGAATACCGATAGGCAACTTATCCTTACTCATTCCCATCGGCAAAGAAATTGCTGGTGCTCCTGTAATATTTTGCAAAGTAGTAAAATTCACATAACTATTTAATCTAAAAATTACTTCTAAGGTATCTACATTAGGACCAAAATGCCCAATTGGCGGAGCAGGATGCGAAAGTGTTGGACTTAATAAAACATCATACTTATTAAATAATTGACTATAAAGTTCATTATATTGTTTCAGTCTTTTTATGCTAAAAACAGAAGGAATAGACAAGAATGGATAGGCTTTTGCTAAATCTTTTGTAAACTTTGTAGCCTTTAATGGGTTAAACTTTAAGCCATATTTTTGAAATTCCATCAAAATACTTCCAAAAGACAAAAACGACCAATACAATAAAAAATCTTTATTAAACTGATAGCTAATTGGGTTATCAATAAATTCAATTTGATGACCTAAGCTTTCACAAAGCTTAGCAGCATTCATCGTCGCATCAACTACATCTCCATGGCTTTCAACATCGGTTGTAGATTTTGTAAAAACAGCTATCTTTAATCGCTTTTTATCAGGATGTTCAATTTTGCCAATTTTAGGCAAATTTGGATTTGTATAAAACTGTTCTAATCCATAAAAATAATTTGCAGCATCTCGTACACTTCGACAAACAATGCCATCAACTGCCATATCAATTGGTGCCATTGCTGACTGAGAAGAAATATTTCGACCTCTTGATGGCTTTAAACCCACTAACCCACAACAAGATGCAGGAATACGAATAGAACCACCTCCATCATTAGCATGTGCAAAAGGCACTACACCAGCAGCCACCAAAGCTGATGAACCCGCTGAAGATCCTCCTGTCGAATGCCCTAAATTCCAGGGATTACGTGTATCTCCTTGTTGTAAGGTTTCTCCACAAGGCAATAAGCCATATTCTGAAGAACTACTTTTACCTAAAACTATGCTATCTGTAACTTTTAAGATTTGTTCTACAACCGGATCGTTCTTCTTCTTAGGAACTGAGGGTGTTCCGCTGCTACCCATCAATGTAGGCAACCCTTCATAATCGTTCAAATCTTTAATAAAAGTTGGAACACCAGCAAATACACCATTTTCACTATATTTCTTATTTGCATTGACTAATGCTCGTTCAAAATCAGGCGTTACAATTGCATTAATAGTTGGATTCACAAAATTTGCTCTTTCTATGGCACAAGCCACAACCTCCTCTCTTGAGATTTCTTTTTTATTAATTTTTAAAGTTGTTTCAGTCGCATCATAATCTTCTAAGATGCCAATATTATACGCATGGATTGTTTTCATCTATTTATTTATATTTTATAAAAATACCTATAATTTCAATTAAAAAACAACATTATTATAATAATTTCTAAAACAAAAGAGATTCCTAAATCCTATGTTTATACATATAACTATTATTTAAAATTGCTCTATCGAAATATACTTATCTTTGTTGGTAGATGAAAGCAATCGCATTTATTTTACATTCACAATTCCATCACTCCAAGTAGGAGTGTATTTTATATTTTCATCAATCTTTATATTTATTTATATTTTCTCACTTTACTAAAGTAATTTTATACTATGTCAATATTAAAATTAGCGATACAAAAAAAAGGGCGTTTAAGCGAAAAATCTATCGAATTGATAAACGAATGTGCTATTTCATTTCCAAATAGTACTGGAAAATTAGTGGCAAAATGTTATGATTTTCCTATGGAAATATTATTCTTGCGTGATGATGATATTCCAGATTATGTACAAGACGGTGTTGCAGATATTGGGATTGTTGGAGAGAATGTTGCCGTTGAATCTGATAAAAATGTCGATGATATATTAAAAATGGGCTTTGGAAAATGTCGCTTATCATTGGCAGTACCTCGAAGTTTTGAATACAACTCTATTCAAGATTTGCAAGGAAAATCTATCGCAACATCTTACCCAAAAATTCTAAAAAACTATTTAGATAAGCACAATATTCAAGCTGAAATACATGTCATTTCTGGCTCAGTAGAAATTGCTCCAAGTATTGGTTTAGCAGATGCCATTTGTGATATTGTTTCTACAGGTTCAACGTTATTGAGTAATGGGCTGAAAGAGGTAGAGCAAATATTTCATTCAGAAGCTATCATTATTGGCAATAAAAATTTATCGGAAGATAAAAAAGCAATTTTAGATGATTTCTTATTCCGATTAAATGCAGTAAGAAAAGCTAAAAAGAATAAATATATTTTATTAAATGCACCAAATGCAAGTTTAGATAAAATAATTCAAATTTTACCAGGCATTAAAAGTCCAACAGTTTTGCCTTTGGCTGAAAATGGTTGGAGTTCTATACATTCTGTAATAACAGAAAAAGATTTTTGGCAAATTATCCAAAAACTGAAAGAAGCTGGAGCAGAAGGCATCTTAGTAATGCCTATCGAACAAATGATTGACTAAAACTGAGATTATGCAAATTGTAAAATATCCTCAAAAAGGAAAAGAATATATTGAAATCACTAAAAGAGCCACTTCCGATACTGTGGAAATTACAGAACTTGTTAGAAATATCTTACAAGAAGTACAACACAATGGAGATGTAGCATTGCAAAACTTTTCTGAAAAATTTGATAAAGTACAATTAAAGACTTTTCTAATTAGCCAAAATGAAATTAACGAAGCAATTGATTTAGTTTCTGAAGAATTAAAACAGGCCATTCAAACAGCTTATCATAATATTGAAAAATTCCACAAACATCAAATTCCAAATATTGATGTAGTAGAAACTACTTTAGGCGTAAATTGTTGGCGACAAAATAGTGCAATTTCTAATGTAGGTATTTATATTCCTGGAGGAACTGCACCTTTATTCTCAACAGTTTTAATGCTAGCAATTCCTGCAAGAATAGCAGGCTGTCAAAATGTCGTTCTTTGTTCGCCTCCAAATCAAGAAGGAAAAATCCACGAAGCAATTCTTTACACTGCTAATCTCTGTGGCGTTACACAAATTTATAAAATTGGAGGGGCTCAAGCTATTGCTGCTATGGCTTATGGTACGGAAAGTATTTCAAAAGTAGATAAAATATTTGGGCCTGGAAACCAATATGTAACCATCGCTAAACAATTAGTAAATGTTAATGGTGTTGCCATTGATATGCCTGCTGGCCCTAGTGAAGTATTGGTTATCGGAGATAAAAAAGCAAATGCTGATTTTATCGCTGCCGATTTATTAGCACAATCAGAACACGGAATAGATAGCCAATCTATATTTGTTACTGATAATGAAAACAAATTAAAAGAAGTAGAAATTGCCATTTTACAACAATTAGAGCAATTACCTAGAAAAGAAATAACTAAAAAAGCATTAGAAAATGCAAGGTTGGTATTATTTCAAAATTTAGATGAGTGTATGGATTTTTCTAATTTTTATGCACCTGAACATTTAATTATTCAAACTGAAAATGCTGATAATTTAGCTCAAAAAGTAATCAATGCTGGTTCTGTTTTTATAGGAGCATATTCTCCTGAAAGTGCTGGTGATTATGCCAGTGGCACCAACCATACTTTGCCTACACATGGATTTGCTACAGCTTATAGTGGTGTAAGTTTAGATAGCTTTGTTAAAAAAATTACTTTTCAAAAACTAAGTAAAGAAGGATTGCAAAATATTGGAAAAACTGTAGAAATTATGGCAAAATATGAAGCATTAGATGCACACAAAAATTCAGTAAGCATCCGCCTAAATGCAATTACTAATAAAGATTAAAAACAATAATGAAAAAAATAAACACAGACAATATTGTCAATACGCACGTAAAAAAGATGAGTGCGTATTCCTCTGCACGAGCAGAATACAAAGGCAAGAGTGCTATTTTTTTAGATGCTAATGAAAATAGCATAGGCTCTGTAACTCAAACCATTCACAACAGATATCCTGATCCATTACAAATAAAAGTAAAAGAAGAATTAGCAAAAATTGAATTAATATCTATTGAACAAATATTTTTAGGTAATGGAAGTGATGAATGTATTGATGTTTTAATTCGTTGTTTTTGTGAATCTGGCAATGATAGCATAATGACATTTCCCCCTGTATTTTCGATGTATGAACATGCCGCACATATTCAGAACATTGGGGTTGAAGAAATTCTATTACTTCCAGAAACTTTCCAATTAGATATGGAAAACATTCTATTAAAAATAGAATCAGAAAAAAATCTAAAAATTATATTTATTTGTTCTCCAAATAATCCTACTGGAAATTTAATTAATAAAGAAGACATCGAAACTATTTTGAATAAATTTGATGGTTTGGTAGTTGTTGATGAAGCATATCAAGATTTCTCTGGCAATACATCTTGGGTAAGTAAAATCAATGAGTTTGAGAATTTAGTTGTCATTAAAACTTTCTCTAAAGTTTGGGGAATGGCAGATGCACGAATTGGAATGTTGTTTTCAAATAAATCTATTATTGATTATATGAACATTATTAAAATGCCTTATAATGTAAACCAGAATTCACAAAACTTAGCTCTTGAAGCCTTACAAAATATAGCACAAAAAAATAATTTTGTTGTAAAATTAAATGAAGGCAAAGAATATTTATTAGAGGAACTAAACCAAATCTCTTATATCCAAAAAGTATATCCATCTGATGCTAATTTTTTAGTTATAAAAACTGCTGATGCCAATCATTTATACAATTATCTAACAAACAATCATATTATTGTAAGGAATCGAGATAAAGCTCCATTAATGAAAGGCTGTTTGCGTATAAGTATTGGAACAAAAGCAGAAAACGAGCAACTTATAAATATACTAAAAAAATATACTAATTAGTTGAATGCTAAAAAAAATAAAAGTATCAAACTTTATAAAGTTTGATACTTTTATTATATTTGAGCATTAAAAATTTTAAATAAAACAATAAACAATGCCATATTTATTCACATCAGAATCTGTTTCAGAAGGACATCCAGATAAAGTAGCAGATCAAATTTCAGATGCGCTTATTGATAACTTCTTAGCTTATGACCCATCTTCAAAAGTTGCTTGCGAAACATTAGTTACAACTGGTCAAGTCGTATTAGCTGGAGAAGTAAAATCCAAAGCCTATTTAGATGTACAAGAAATTGCAAGAGAAGTAATCAGAAATATTGGATATACAAAATCTGAGTATATGTTTGAGGCCAATTCTTGTGGTATTCTTTCTGCAATACATGAGCAATCTGCGGATATTAATCAAGGTGTAGAAAGAAAAAATCCAGAAGAACAAGGAGCAGGCGACCAAGGCATGATGTTTGGTTATGCTACTAAAGAAACCGATACTTATATGCCTTTACCTTTAGAACTTTCTCACTTATTATTAAGAGAACTTTCTGCCATTAGAAGAGAAGGCAAAGTAATGAAATATTTACGTCCCGATGCAAAATCTCAAGTTACCATAGAATATGATGACAATAATCAACCAATAAGAATTGACGCCATTGTTATCTCTACACAACATGATGATTTTGGTAAAGAAGCAGCAATGTTGAAACAAATCAAACAAGATGTTATAGATATCTTAGTTCCAAGAGTAATGAAAAAATTACCTAAACGTATTCAAGCATTATTCAATAATAAAATAAAATACCATATCAACCCAACTGGAAAATTTGTAATTGGTGGACCACATGGCGATACTGGATTAACGGGAAGAAAAATCATTGTAGATACTTATGGAGGCAAAGGAGCTCACGGTGGTGGTGCATTTTCAGGCAAAGATCCAAGCAAAGTTGATAGAAGTGCGGCTTATGCAACAAGACATATTGCTAAACATTTAGTAGCTGCTGGGATTTGCGATGAAGCTTTAGTTCAAGTTGCTTATGCTATTGGTGTGGCTAAACCAGTCGGCTTATATGTAAATACTTATGGCACTTCAAAAGTAAAGAAAACAGATGGTGAAATTGCTCAAATTATAGGAAGCTTACCTGAATTTGATATGCGTCCTTATTTTATCGAAAAACGATTTAATTTAAGAACACCTATTTATAGTGAAACTGCTGCTTATGGACACATGGGTAGAGAATCAAAAGTGGTGGAAAAGACTTTCAATAAAGGAAAAGATAATCAATTAAAAATAAAAGTAAAATTATTCCCTTGGGAAGAATTAAATGCTTTGGCTACTGTAAAAAAGGCATTTGGTATTAAATAAAAATTATCCATTTGATTTATCAGAATAAATACGTATATTTGCAACTCAAAAATAAAAAAAATACTAACTTATGTTAATAGTTGATGCAAGAGAGCAAGACTCAATAGACAAGGCACTAAAAGTTTACAAGAAAAAACACGACAAAGCAGGTGTTGTAAAAGAACTTAGAAGAAGACAAGCATTTACATTATCTTCTGTAAACAGACGTATCCAAAAACAAAAAGCTGCTTATATCGAGCAATTAAGAAAAAACGAAGAATAATATTTGCATCTTTCGTTTTTTTATATTACCTTAATGTTCTAAATGACATTGAGGAAGTATGGTAAACGAATTTCTGAATTATTTAAAATTTGAGAAACGTTATTCTGACAAAACAATCTTATCCTATAAGATTGATATTCAGCAGTTCGTTTCTTTTTTATTTAATGAATTTCCTGAGACCGATTTAGAAAAAGCTACTTATAATCAGATAAGAAGCTGGGTAGTACAACTTTCGCTACAAGAGACCCAAGCTAGTAGTTTAAAAAGAAAAGTTTCCGCATTAAAAAGTTTCTTTAAGTTTATCATCAAAAAAGGTATTATTGAAACCAATCCTGCGGATAAAATTACAACTCCAAAACTAAAAGAGCGACTTCCAAAATATTTTGAGCAAAAAAATATCAATAACCTGCTCAATGAACCCAATCTATTTGACGAAAATGATGCTAGTCCTACATTTAAAGACACACCAGAAGGCAAACAAGAACGTTTAATTATTGAGATGCTCTACCAAACTGGAATGAGACGACAAGAACTCATTGATTTAAAATGGGGAGCCATTGATTTCAGTCAAAAGCAACTAAAAATAACTGGAAAAGGTAATAAACAAAGATTAATGCCTTGTTCAGAAAAACTTCTCCAACTATTAATAGAACACAAAGAAATACAAAGTCGGCTTTTTGAAATTGAAAAAGATAAAAACTATATCTTTTTAACAAATAACGGACAACAATTGTATCCAAACTACGTTTATAGGTTAATAAGAGAAAAGTTTAAAAACGTGGTTGCAGAAAAGAAAAGCCCTCATGTATTAAGACATTCATTTGCTACGCACATTAGCAACAACGGAGCCAAATTATCAGACATTAAAGAACTAATGGGGCATGCAAGTCTTGCTTCCACACAAGTATATACACACAATACGATTGAGCAATTAAAAGAAGTTTATAAAAAAGCTCATCCGAAAGCATAATTTTTTTCACCACTAAATAAAGTACGATGAAAGTAGAAATTCAATCTTTACATTTTAATGCCGACGCAAGTCTTGTAGAATTCATCAACAAGAAAATGGAAAAACTAGACCGTTTTTATGACAAAATCATTGGGTCTGATGTCGTTTTGAGTTTAGAGCAACTCAATACTCAAGTTAAAGACAAAGTGGTCATTATCAAAACCCAAATTCCTGGGCAAATTTTGATAGCAAAAGAAACAAGTAAAAAATTTGAAGAAGCTGTGGACTTAGCCGTTGAATCGATAAAGAAACAGATGGAAAAATTCAAAGCCAAACAAGCAAGCTAACTAACACAAAAAAGAGGCTGTCTAAAAAGGCAGCCTTTTTTATACTAATTTTTCCAACAACTCATTAAAATCAATCAAATTTTGCTGACCTGTTTTCATTTCTTTTAATGTAATTTTGTTTTGAGCAATTTCCTCACTTCCTAAAATAGCCATAAATGGTATTTGTTTTTTATCACAGTATGAAAATTGTTTTTTCATTTTTGTTGCTTCAGGATAAAACTCTGTATTTATACCATTGGCTCTTAATTTTTTTACTAATTTCAAAGATGCTGATAAAGTATCTGCACCAAAATTTCCAACCAAAACCTGTGTAGATGTTTTCACTTCAGTTAATAGATTTAATTGTTGCATAGCAGTAAAAATTCTATCTAAACCTAAAGATGTTCCAACAGAAGGTAAATCTTTCCCCCCGAATGAAGCAATTAATCCATTGTACCTTCCACCACCATTTAATGAACCAATATGCGGATGCTTAGGTAATTTTGTTTCAAAAATTGGACCTGTGTAATAATCCAATCCTCTTGCTAAAGAAATATCGAATGTATAATATTGTTCTGGGATTCCTAAAATTTGCAAGGAATAAAAAATCTCTTCGATTTCAGCAATGCCTTCTTGAGCGATTTCAATTTCTGCTAATGCTGATTTTAACTGAGCTAAATTTAATTTTTGAGTCAATAAATCATGTAATTTATCAATACTTGTGGTATGAATATTTTTATCCTTTAATTCTTTGGCAACCTCCTTCCACTCCACTTTATCTAATTTATCAATACTTACACAAACATCACCGACAAAATTATTATCCAATCCAATATATTGTGTAATACCATTTAATATTTTCCTATTATTGATTTTTATTAAAAAATCAGGAATAGATAAGCTGCTTAAAACTTCGTAGGTAATTGCAACTAATTCAGCTTCTATCAGCATAGAAGTTGAGCCTACACAATCAACATCACATTGATAAAATTCTCTAAATCTTCCTTGATGTGGCTGTGGTCTATCTGCTCGCCAAACGGGTTGCATTTGGTATCTTTTAAAAGGCATTGCCAAATCATTATTCATTGCCACCATTCTAGAAAACGGCACTGTTAAATCATAATGCAAAGCAGCTTCATCTTTTGTGCCTGTTTTATAATTCAATTTATAAATTAAACGGTCAGCCTCCTCTCCATATTTACCTGTTAGTACATCTAAATATTCAATAGCTGGTGTTTCCACTGGTGCATAGCCATATTTTTTAAATACAGTACGCATCGTATCTAAAATACGTTCCCGATGTAACATTTGCTCTGGCAAAAAATCTCTCGCTCCTTTGAATGTTCTTGGTTGTATCATAATAACTGTAGAATTATTTTAGCAAAAATATTAAAATAAAACTGCATAACAGTCTATTATCTACTATTTAATGTTTTTGTAGTATTTATTATAAAATGAATAAACAAGTTGTAACAACTATCTTACTTCCATTCCAGCATTAACATTTGCTTGAGCAAAATGCAATTTTCCATCAGCATCTTCTGCCATTAAAATCATACCATTACTTTCGATTCCTCGTAATTTTCTTGGAGCTAAATTGACTAACACTAAAACTTGCTGACCAACAATAGCTTCTGGTTTAAAATGCTCTGCAATTCCAGATACAATTGTACGTTGCTCAATTCCAATATCAACTAGAAGCTTTAATAATTTATCAGCTTTTGGCACTTTCTCTGCTTCTAAAATTCTGCCTGTTCTAATGTCCATTTTAGCAAAATCATCGTATTGTATTTCTGATTTAAGCGGTAAAAAACAAGAAGGCTCAACCCCTGAATTGTCAAGCTGATTGTTTTTAGATTGTTGTAATTTATCTACTTGAAAAGCAATTTGTTCATCAGTAATTTTTTCAAATAATAGAACTGTAGAGTTAATATGCTCGGCCTTTGGTTGATAATTAAATGGGTCATTGTTCCTTACATCAGCATTCAACATCGTAAATATTTTATCTGCTGATTTTGGCAAAAGCGGCTTCGAAAAGATACCTAAAGCATATACCCAGTCCAACGCAATCGATAGAATACTTCTTGTTTTATTAGGATCTTCTTTTACTAACTTCCAAGGTTCAGTATCTGCCAAAAACTTATTTCCTGCACGTGCAAAAGCCATTAATTCAGATAAAGCATCTTTAAACTTAAACTGCTCTATAGAATTTGCAATATTTTGTTCTGTTTCAGAAATAATTTTACTTAAAACAGAATCATTTTCTCGCATAGTTTGTCTAAATGATTCTCCTAGTGTACCTAAATAATATTTGTGGATAAGCGTAACTACACGATTGACAAAATTTCCATAGGTTGCCACTAGCTCATTATTCACTCTATCCTGATACTCTTTCCAAGTAAACTCAGAATCTTTATTTTCGGGCATATTTGCAATCAAACAGTAGCGTAATTCATCTTCTTTCCCGGGAAACTCCTCTAAATATTCGTGTAGCCAAACTGCCCAATTTCTTGAAGTTGAAATTTTATCACCTTCTAAATTCATAAATTCATTAGCAGGCACATTACTTGTCAGAATATATTGATCTGTGATTTTTAAAATAGCTGGAAAAGTGATACAATGAAATACGATATTATCTTTCCCAATAAAATTGATGAGTGTAGTATCTTCATTCTGCCAATATTTACGCCAATCCTCCACATTTTTATTTTGCAAATGCTTGCTAAAATTTTGAGGATAAGCAAACTCAAATTTATTGTTTTCAATTTCTTTAAACAATTGCTTAGTTGCAGAAATATAGCCAATTGGTGCATCTAACCAAACATATAAAACTTTACCTTCTGAGCCTTCGATATTAGCCGGAACAGGAATTCCCCAATCTAAATCTCTAGTCATCGCTCTAGGACGAAGACCATCATTTAGCCAACTTTTACATTGACCAATAACATGTGCTTTCCAATTATTTTTTTCTGCAGTTGACTCCAACCATTCTTTAATAGCATCTTGCTGCTGATCTAATTTCAAAAACCAATGTTTTGTTTTTTTGAGAATTGGTGTTGAATTTGTTAAGGTTGATTTGGGATGAATTAAATCTGTTGGATTTAAAGAAGTACCACATTTTTCACACTGATCGCCATAGGCATTTTCATTTGCACATTTTGGGCATGTTCCTATAATGTATCTATCTGCCAAAAACTGATTTGCTTCAGCATCATAATATTGTTCATTTTCAATGATGTCAAATGCATTTTTATCATTCAAAATATTAAAAATCTCTTGAGACGTTTCGTAATGAATTGGCTCTGAAGTCCTATGATAAATATCAAATGCGATTCCAAATTGCTCAAAACTTTTTCTAATAACTTGATTGTATTTATCGACAATATTTCTTGGTGTTGTATGCTCTTTTTTTGCTTTGATAGTAATTGCGGCACCATGTTCATCACTACCACATACAAAAATAACATCCTCTCCTTTTAATCTAAGATGACGTGCATAAATATCTGCAGCAATATAAGCCCCAGCTAAATGTCCGATATGTAAAGGACCATTTGCATAAGGCAAAGCCGCTGTAATTGTGTATCTTTTTTTACTCATTAGAAAGCAAAGATACTTAGAAAAAAATTCTGAAAAAAGTATCCAATATTGATTTTTCTTTCAAAATAAATAACCGTCATAATATTATATAACATTACTATAAGTATAGAAAGTATCAATTTAATATTATGCTTGAAAATCAAAAATAGAATTTTTGATTTTCAAGCATAAATGTTTTAATAATCCAAAAATAATATGTACTTTTGAATTATGATAAAGCGAAAATTACAATATACCATTCAGTCTCTACTAAGTGATTTTCCAGCAGTTGCTATTCTTGGACCAAGGCAAATTGGGAAAACAACTTTAGTAAAAAGTATTGCAAAGCAGTTAAAAAAGCCTCCCATTTATTTAGATGTAGAAAAGCCATCTGATTATGCGAAACTGCAAGATGCGGAAACATATTTACAAATGCACAAAGACAAATGTGTGATTATTGATGAAGTTCAATTTATGCCTTCACTTTATAATGTATTGCGTTCTCTTATAGATACACATAGAAAACCAATGCGTTTTATTTTAACTGGCTCAGCATCTCCGAATTTAATTAAAGGCATATCAGAATCTCTTGCTGGCAGAATTGCCTATACAGAATTAAGTCCTATTGGCTTAGATGAATTACCTAGGAATATTGCTAGAAACAAACATTACTTTTATGGAGGTTTTCCGACACCACTCACGTACAAAGACACTTCTAAAGCTACTCATTGGTTAGATTATTTCATCAAAAGTTATATTGAAAGAGATTTAAGTATGCTATACGATGTAAAAATGGACACTAGAGTAGTGCGACATTTCTGGCAAATGTTAGCCAATAACAATAGTGGCTTGTGGAATGCTGAAACCTATGCAAGAGCTTTAGGCGTTACTGCTCCAACTGTGAATCGATATCTAGATTTCTTAGAAGGAGCTTATTTAGTTAGACGACTCTATCCGTGGTTTCCAAATACAAATAAACGATTAGTGAAATCACCTAAAGTATATATTCGAGATAGTGGATTACTACACCGTTTGGTAGACATTCATCAACTAGATGAGCTATATGGGAATGTAATTATAGGAGCATCTTGGGAAGGATATGTCATAGAACAAATTATTACCAACTTACCTAATAATATTACGCCCTATTTTTATAGAACACATGCAGGTACTGAAGTAGATTTAGTATTAGTAAAACAAAATAAACCCTATATTTTGATTGAAATAAAACTCAATAATCTAAGCAAACCCAAACGTGGTTTCTATGAAGCTATTGAAGACTTAAAGCCAACTAAATCATTTGTAATTTCTAAAGATACTGAAACCTACACAGGCTCTGGAAATGTAACTTATATAAGTTTATATAATTTTATTATGCTTGGAAATCAAAAATCACATTTTTGATTTCCAAGCATCAATATTATTTAGTTATTGAATAAATATAAGTATCTACAGGCATTTCATCGTAAGTTTTATAATTCTGATAAATTGTACCTTCGTATTGCATTCCAGCCCGTTGCATTACTTTTTCGCTCTCTATATTATTAATATTACAACGTGCTTTAATGGTTTGAATATTTAGTTGGTTAAAAATAAATTTCTTCCTATTCTCAATAATTTGAAATATAATACCTCTTTTTTCGAAGTCCTTATCAATAAAATAGGATAATTCAACTGTGCTTTTTTTAATATTTATATCCTTGATATTAAAGTGTCCTATCAATAATTCTTCAAAGAAAATCAGGTTGGCATATTCTATATTTTTATTCCAAAAAATATTCTTTTCTTCAAAATAGTTTTTAGTTCCATCTAATGTGCCATTTTTCCTAACCATATTTGGAAAACTATCTTTCAATCTGTCTATATTCTTTTGAACAAGATTAAAGAAGTCAAATTCAAATCCATTTTGGTATGGGACTAAAAAAATAGAATCTCCTATAGTTACACGTTCTTTTTTTGTACAATATTTCATTCAAAACAAATGTAAATAAAAAATTATGTTTATATTTATACTAATACAAGCTTATGAAGACTTTTTTCTTAGAAAATGGAAAAACTTACCCTTTAGTAGTTGCTCCAGAAACTGATAATTCCTTAGAAGAATTACAAAATTGGATTACAAAAAATCATGAAGATTTAGAGCAAAAACTATTGCATTATGGTGCAATTCTTTTTAGAGGATTTGATATCCAAACGCCTTTAGATTTTGAGCAAGTTGCAAAAAGTGTAGATAATGATTTGAAAAATGATTACATGGGAACTTCTCCTCGTGATAAAAAAACTGACTTTGTATTTTCTGCTAGTGAATTGCCTCCACATTATCCGATTATGCAACATTGTGAAATGAGTTTTTTGCCTTCAGCTCCAAGACGTTTATTTTTTTACTGCCATACTGCTCCGCCTTTTGGTGGAGAAACGCCAATTTGCGATTTTAGAAAAGTATATAAAGATTTAAAAACTGAAGTAAAAAATGCTTTTGAAACTAAAGGCGTAAATCATATCCGAAATTATGCATCACCAAATACAAAAGCAAGAACAGGGTTTCAGCTAAAAAGTTGGCACGATATGTTTCATACTGATGACAAAAAGATTGTTGAGGAAAAATGCAAAGAACATGACATTATTTGCGAATGGAAAGAAAATGATGGTTTAAGAATGACAAACAAAAGTAATGCATTTAAAACGCACCCAATTACTGGAGAAAAAACGTGGTTTAATCATACGCAAGTTTTTCATATTGATGCTGCGGCAATTGAATACGACTATATTCATAAAAGGCAAAAAAGATGGGAAACTTTTAAAACCGAATTACTTTTAGAGCTAATGACTTTCTATAAAAAAATAGCCACAAATTCTAACGACCAAAGTATGCATGTTACTTTTGGAGATAGCACTGAAATTCCAAAAGATTATGTGCAACATATTCAAGATGTGATTTGGGATAATATGTCTATTTATTCTTGGCAAAAAGGAGATATAATTGTAATTGACAATTTTTCTACTTCACATGGAAGATTGCCTTATTATGGCGACCGAGAAGTAATGGTTTGCTGGACTTCTTAATTTGCTTGAATGAACGAAATAGATCAAATTCAAGTTAATTTCTCAGAAAATTTATGGATACTCAATATTTGTTTGAGTTTTATAATGTTCAGTGTTGCCTTAGATTTAAAAGTCTCCGATTTTAAAACAATTATTAAACAACCAAAAATTGCTTTAGCAGGAATTTTCTCTCAATACATTGCCTTTCCTTTTATCGCTTTTATATTCATAAAAATTACTCAACCTCATCCTACAATTGCATTAGGTTTATTATTAGTGGTAGTTTGTCCTAGTGGTAATATTTCTAATTTCCTTACACATACTGCCAAAGGAAATATTGCACTAGCTATTAGTTTAACTGGCATTTCTACCATCTTAGCTCCAATTTCTGCTCCGTTTCTTTTTACATTTTACGCCAATATGGATAATGGTATGCAATCTATTTTAAAAAGTTTTCATATTGATTTCTTAGAGATGTTACAAAGTGTTTCTATTCTTTTATTATTTCCGATTCTATTGGCATTACTACTCAATTACAAGTTTCCAAACATTATTCTGAAAATAAAAAAAACTGTAAAAACCTTGTCTTTAATAATCTTTATTGCCTTTTTAATTTTTGCATTCAAGGCAAATTTTGAAGTCTTTAAAAAGTATGTATCTCTAGTTTTATGGGTTGTTTTCTTACTTGATTTATTAGGATTTATCGTTGGTTTTTATGCTGGAAAATTATTTAGATTAAGCTACTCTGATTGCAAAACACTTTCTATAGAAACAGGCATACACAATGCTGGATTAGGGTTGGTTCTGATATTTAGTTTTTTTGGTGGCAGGGGTGGTATGGCATTAGTTGCCGCTTGGTGGGGAATTTGGCATCTTTTTGCCGGAATGGCAATTGCTCAATATTGGAAAAGAAAAGTTGAAAACTAAATGATGAAAATTGGTATTATTTCGGATACGCATAGTTATTTAGACAAACAAGTTCTGCACTATTTTAAAGATGTTGACGAAATTTGGCACGCTGGAGATATTGGCAACTTAGAAGTTACAAATTCTTTAGCTCAAGTAAAAAAACTACGTGCTGTATTTGGTAATATTGATAATGCTGAAGCAAGAAAACAATATGCAAAATTTGAAATTTTCTCCATTGAAAATTGCAAAATACTAATCATTCATATTGCTGGTAGCTTTGGCAAATACAACAAAGAAACGCAAAATTTAATCAATGAACATCAACCTAATATTTTAGTGTGTGGCCATTCTCATATCGTGAAAGTTGCAAATGATATTAAATATAAATTATTATACATTAATCCTGGTGCAGCTGGAATTCATGGATTTCATAAGGTCAAAACTATTATTCGTTTTGAAATAGAAAATGGCAACCCTAAAAATATGGAATTAATAGAATTAGGACAGAGAGGAAAAATCTAAAAACTAAACGCTATTTATCTATACTATCTTTCCTCCTCAAATTTTGCTAATTTCTTTAATGGATTGCTTCGCATTTCTGCATAATTTAATCTATTGTTGAAAATATCTACTGCTTTATAAATTGCATTTCTAAAGGAAGTTTCATCAGCAACACCTTTCCCAGCAATATTTTCGGCAGTACCATGATCTGGCGAAGTTCTAACTACACTTAATCCAGCTGTAAAGTTTACGCCTTCTGCCCCAGCTATATATTTGAATGGTATTAATCCTTGGTCGTGATACATAGCCAATATTGCATCAAATTTTGTCCAATTATCTGAAGCAAAAAAACCATCAGCCGGATAAGGTCCAAATGCAATAATATTTTGTTGGTCTCTCATCTCCTTCACTGCTGGAAAAATTATATCTAACTCTTCTTGTCCAACCAATCCCTTATCTCCAGCATGTGGATTTAATCCAAGCACCGCAACTTTAGGCTTATCTATTCCAAAATCTTCTTGTAAAGATTTATTTATTAATTGAATTTTTCTTTGAATTTTTTCTTTAGTAATATTTTTTGCGACTTCACTAATTGGCTCATGATTCGTAACCAATCCCACTTTGATATCATCTGCAACTAAAAACATTAAATTATCTTTAGCACCAAAAAACTTCTGTAAATATTCAGTATGCCCTGTATTATTAAACTCTGCTGATTGAATTACATTTTTATTAATCGGTGCTGTAACTAGAACATCAATATCTCCATTTTTCAATGCCTCACAAGCTGCTTTTAAAGATAAAAAAGCAAATTTTCCAGTTTCACTAGATGGTTGTCCCGGACTAATTGCAAATTCATCTTCCCACACTGGAACAATATTAATAGAATTATGACTTAAATTCTTATAATCTTTTATAGATGCATATTGGAATTTTTCAATATTGAGTGCTTTTTTATAGAAAGAAAAAACTCTAGGATTGCCAAAAACAATTGGAGTAAACTGCTTAAACAGTCTATCATCACTAAAAGTTTTCATAATTATTTCTGGACCAACGCCTGCTGCATCACCTATTGTTATTCCTACTCTTATTTTTTCTCGGTTGGGATTTGACATTTTTAATTTGTTTTTGTTGCTTACTTAAATTTTTTACAAATTTACATAATAATCTAACACCAAATGCAGTTGCATGAATCCCTCTGTAATTATATCTTGAGGTTACAAAGGCTGGCGATAAATCAATATGTAGCCATGAATAATCTGTAAAATGTTCTAAAAATTTACCCGCAGTAATAGCTCCTGCTTCGGCTCCTCCTATATTTTTTATATCTGCAATCTCAGAATCTAAATAAGATTTATAATCGTCCCAAAGAGGAAAATAAACGATCTTCTCATCAGTTTTATAGGCAACTTTTTCAAGTTTTTTTCTAATTTTTTTATCTGCATTACCCATTACGACAGCGGCTTCTTTACCCACTGCTCGAATGGCAGCACCTGTTAATGTCGCTAAATCAATAACTAATTCTGGTTTTAATCTTTTTGCATAATGCAAGGCATCTGCTAAAATCAATCGACCTTCAGCATCTGTATTCATCACTTCTACAGTTGTACCATCATACATAGTTATTACATCTCCTGGACAAATAGATTTATCGTTGATTTTATTTTCTACTGTTGGAAATAAACCTATTACATAATAAGGCAAATTCAACTTTGAAATTGCCAATATTGCTCCCAAAACAGTTGCAGAACCCGCCATATCACATTTCATCAAATCCATACTATTTGGTGTGGGCTTGATAGACAACCCTCCAGTATCGTACATTACCCCTTTCCCAACTAAAACCAATGGTTGTTTATTGATAGCATTAGTTGGTTTATATTCCAAAATATGAAAAAAAGCAGGATTTTCACTTCCTCGATTTACTGCTAAAATTCCACCCATTTTCTCTTTAGTAATTTTTTCTTGATTCCAATAAGTATATCTTACATTAGATTTTGTAAATGTTTTTTTTATTTCTGCATTGTATTGTGTTGTAGTCATAAAGTTTTGTGGCTCATTGACTAAATTCTTAGTTAACCGAACTGACTCTTGAAGTATATTTAATTCTTGCAAGTCTGCTTTAGACAGAAGTTGATTGTCAACAAAAATTTCTACCAATTCCTTTTTATTTTTTTTATATTTATCAAAAATATACTGAGAAAGTAGCAAACCCTCTAAAAAAGCCTTTATAAACTTAGGTTCTATTGTAGTTATACTTTGAACAAAAACACTTTTTTCTTTCTTAGATTGAAGTTCTTGATATATTTGATGAGCATCTCTCCTTAACTTTTCTTTTGTTTGGGCATTAGTTTTTTCAGTTTTGAAAACATATAGAATGTAATTTTTATTTAATGCCTGAATAAGTATAGGATTTTGATTTTCTTCTATTTTTTTCTGTACGATTACTGCTTCTTCTTTTTCTAAAAAAGCTAAGTAATCATCTTGCAACGCGTCAATAATAATAATTTGATTGTCGGTATCTATATTTTTATTTACTCTTAGCATACTAATATTTTTATTTTTATATAAAAATAGAAAAAATAAACTCTATTTTAATAATGATAATTGAAATTCAATTGCAATAAATTATAAATTTCATTGAGTATAAAGATACGATAATGAATGAAGTAATTAAAATAAATTATAGCTCAAATTGTTGTGTAGCAATATGATTTTTGTTATCCTAAAATAATATTATAATAAAAAATTAAATATATTTATTTTAAATTATTACTAAATAATCTTTTGTACGGATAAATTATTGCTTATATTCGTTCTTATAATAATTATATTTTTTCAACATGAATACTGGTAATGTTTCAAAGTTAGTGATGGTGTTATTTTATAAATATAAATACTTGTAAATCAATACATAATCATAAAATTATAAAAAAGACGGATACTATGTTGTATCCGTTTTTGTATTTTAAAATGTCTTAAAACAACTACAATGATAAAAAACAGTACCTCGTGTTTCAAAGTTAGTGATAGCTTTTTATGTCCTTATTGTAAAAGCAAAGAAATTATCAAAAATGGCAGGACAAAAAATGGTAAGCAACAGTATTTTTGCAAAAAATGTGATAAAAGATTTATAGATTATTATACATACAATGCTTATTATCCCACGACCAACGAAACTATCATCACATTAACCAAGGAAGGTCTGGGTATTCGCAGTACGGCACGGGTTTTACAAATCTCACCAACCACCTTACTAAAACGCATCATTACCATTGCCAAAAATATCCCACAACCGACAATAAGCAAATACAAAATTTATGAAGTAGATGAAATCAGAACATTTGTAAAGTGCAAGAGTCAATTAATATGGATAGTCTATGCTTTGGAAAGAGCAACAAAGTCTGTTGTGAGCTTTTATGTAGGTTTGCGAACAAACAAAACCTTAAACGTTGTTTTAAAAACGCTACATTTTGGAGAAGCGAAATGCATTTTTACCGACGGACTTAGAAATTATCAATACCTTATTCCAAGCTCTGTACACAGCGTAAAACGCTATGGTACTAATCATATCGAAAGAAAAAATCTTACTTTAAGAACACATTTAAAAAGGCTGAACCAGAGGACGATTTGTTTTTCGAGGAGTCTTTTGGTATTGTTGTCGGTATTGAGCATTTATTTTTGGATATGAAGAAGTTCCCCCACTTTCCCCTGCTTTCGCAAGTTCAATGTCATTAAGTTAAGGGAAATAAACAGTTGCTAATAAGATTGGTGTAAAAATAATTGTGTAAATAATTCCATTTGTATAAAAAAACAGATGGCAATAATATCCCCGCTCTTTCAAGTTTAGCAAAGCGTAACTTGTGAAAATAAATAAAGCAAGTTTGCAACTTGCTAAAAACCAAAACAAGTATATCACTTTTT
>CAYYMF010000006.1:0-12994 GCA_964472755.1 uncultured Chitinophagales bacterium
CCATAATCCCAAAATTATGGCTCACTTTTTTTATTTTTATCGGACAGTAGTGAAAAAGAATATAATTATTTCCTTTTATCTATTTTGTATTGAAAATTGAAGGTTATGAATTTTAAAAAATCATACTTATTTAACGGGATACTTCTATTTATACTATCTTCTTGTAGTAATACGACCTCAAACTTAACAGAAACTATTGTAGATACTTCTGCCGCTGACTCTATTGTGCCTCTTATTGCTTTAGAAATAACTGAAAAGAAAATTCCTTTTCCAAAAAATGTAGAAATACTTTTGCCCACACAATACCGAAAAGAAAGTAACAGCTATCCGAATGGTGTAAAGGAAAAAAGAATGGTATGAAATGTACAAAGATGAAAAATCTAAAAAATGGATTATCACAAAAGCAGACTTAAAAATCTCGTATGGTCGTGATGAATGTGTAGGTGAAGACGTAATGAATATTAAATCTAATCATGAAAATGCCGTTTTCTTTTTCACTCCGTTTGAAGATTTAGCGAAATATAGTACAATTGCTATTGAAGATAAAAAGTTGTTTCCAGAACATAATCTTATTTTTAATTTTAAAGGAAAGGATTATCAATTAATTCCTACAGGAGATTGTTTTGAAACTCAAGACAAGCCAATTTCTAATGTTGAAATGAAAGCAAAAACAGATGATGAATTGATAGATAATATCATAATAAATAATTATCAACTTAGTGTAAAAATAGATAAAAAAACTCCTTTACAACTTGCCTTTATTGATGGTATTCAATTTGCAACTCCATCTTTAATTTGGGCAGGAGACTTAAATAATGATGATTTACTTGATTTGATTTTAAACTTACCTGATTTTTATGAAGCACAACATATTTTCTTATTTCTTTCAGACAAAAATGATATAGAAAAGCCATTGAAGAAAGTGGCAGATTTTAAGATTGTTAATGATTGTTAACGGCTCAAGAATAATACGGAAATCAATTACGAATGAAGAAAATATCATTGAGAGAAAAAAACTCACAGATTTCATTGAAAAAATCTAAAAATTATAAATATAACTTGGAAATTCTGAATAAAGAATATATCTGAAAAAAAATAAGAGATATAAGTGAGAGATAATTATATTCTTTATTTAATCAATTATACCAGAACCTAAAAGTTCATCTTCATCATACCACGCACAAAATTGCCCTGGAGTTATACCTTTTTGTAAGTTTTTAAATACCACATACAATCCTTCTTTCTTTTGATATAAGTATGCGTCTTCCAATGCTTGTCGGTATCTAATTCTAGCTTTAATTTGCAAAGTTCCATCTAATGAAAGTTTTTTATCTGCTCGAATCCAATGAATATCTTCATTTTTTATAAATAAAGCAGGTCTATTTAACGCATTGCTATTTTCACCTTCAGCTAGATAAACTATATTTTTATTAGTATCTGTTCCAACAACAAATAATGCTTGCTTGAAACCACCAATGCCAATGCCTTTTCTTTGTCCGATAGTGTAATAATGAGCTCCATTGTGTGTTCCAATATTTTTAGTTTCAATTTTAGAGAAATCTATTTTTTTTGCTAATGAAACTAATTCTTCATTTGTACAACTAGTATAATTATATGATGGAATAGTTTCTAATTTTGAATCTTCAACTAAAAGCACTTGTCCTTTTTTGGGTTCTAATTGTTGTTGTAGGAAATCTGGTAATTTTACTTTTCCTATAAAACACAAACCTTGAGAGTCCTTTTTCTCTGCAGTAATTAAATCTAGTTCTTTTGCAATTTTTCTAACTTCAGGTTTGGTTAATTCTCCAATAGGGAAAAGAGCTTTGTTCAATTGTTCTTGATTGAGTTGGCATAAAAAATAACTTTGGTCTTTATTCTGATCTTTACCTGCTAAAAGTTTATAAACTTCTTTTCCGTCAATAATTTCGCTTGCTTTACGACAGTAATGGCCAGTCGCAACAAAGTCTGCACCTAATGCTAAAGCATGTTTTAGGAAAATATCAAATTTGATTTCTCGATTACATAATACATCAGGATTGGGAGTTCTTCCAGCTTGATACTCTGCAAACATATAATCTACAATCCTTGCTTTATATTCTGAGCTTAAATCAATGGTATTGAATGGAATATTTAATTTCTTTGCAACTAATAATGCATCATTACTATCTTCTATCCACGGACATTCATCACTAATCGTAACACTGGTATCGTGCCAATTTTTCATAAAAAGTGCAATGACTTCATATCCTTTTTGTTGTAATAAATATGCAGCAACACTTGAATCAACCCCACCTGAAAGACCAATAACTACCCTTTTCATCTTACTACAGTCATATTAAATATAAAAAAATGTAAAATTAATAAAAAAAGATTTTATAATTATCAAATTATAGTTTACATTTGTATTAGGTTTTTATGTTTTTAGACTTTATGTCGGCGGATATGTTTTTTTATATATCCGTTTTTTTTGCTATTAATTTTGTTTCAAATTTTCCAATATCAAAACCCATAAATAATCGTAGAAAATAATCTCACTTTCATGTAATGCTTGTTGAACATAAGCAACTTTTAATAGATTGTATTCATTGAGATTAGTTAGCTGTTTATGGTTAAAGTTTGTTTTCTCTAATTTATTTAAAAGCTTAGTAAATAGCTTTATTCTTTTGCACTCATTTTTACTTAGATATCTGTATGAGTATGTATTAAATGTTTCAATTTTATTAGAATATTCCACAAATTTTCTTTGGTATAATAAGATTAAAAGTTCTAGGATTTTAATAGACAAATTAAATCCTTGCTTGTATTTAGTAATCTCAGTCGTTTGGTTAATTAGTTTGTTAATTTTAATTTTACAAGGTTCTTTGTTTACAACATTATTGTATAAGATTACATAAGCTTCATAAATTAACCATCTTTCTTTTAAATTAGCTGCTAATGATTTGAATTGAGGATGTCTGATTGTTTCTGAAATTAATTTCTGAGCTAAATTTATATTTTTGTTATTGATTGCCACTTTAAACTCAAATTCACTAATAATAAAATAATTAGTACCTATTGTTTTTTTGTTTTATTTTATTAGCACTTTGATAGGTCAGTTCTAATTTTCGACTGCTTAATAATCCTTTAGTTTTATAGATGTTTACACCTACTAAATAAGTAGAAATATTACCAGAGGCTTTGTATTTATTGTAATTTTCTAAGAAATCATTTGAAGTATCTAATAAGAGTTTATTGTTAGCAGTATAATCATAGAATTGAAGTTTTACCCAAGTATAATTAAAAAAAGTAATCATAGATGGAAATTCTTGATACAAATTAAACAGTCTTTCTATTTTTTTTGAATTAGATTAATATCTTCTTTTCTATTTCCAAATTTAGGTTTTTGGAAAATTAATGCCGATTCATAATTAATGAGACTACTCTCTCTCAAAATAAGTAATTGCTTAGTGTAAGTATTGTATTTTTTTAATTCAGCACGAAATTGTTTTTCATTACCAATTAATGCATATTGCATGAGTAGTTTATATGAAAACTCCGTAAGGACATCTACAAATTGATGTTTTACTTCAGTTGGATAAGTTTCATTAATTAAGTAAGTGGTTGTTGCTCGTAAACCTCTATATCTTTGCACAATATTACAGATATGTAATCGATTAATACACTCATAGTAAGCTTTGTCAAATACTGAAGTCGTTGAGTTTGAGTTAATGTCTAAAAAATATAATGTATTTAGAAGTCTTTTTTTAAATCGATGCTTTAGTTGCCTAAATCTTTGATCGGTTTTATCTGTTCCATATAAATAATGAGCGGCTTCGTCATCAGAATTAAATTTCCCATCAGCCAAACCTTGATAAAATTTAGAAAATAAACTATCTTTGCAACTGATAAGAGTTTTATCAAAAATATCAATTTGGGATAATTTTCTCTTGTTTATAATAAAGATGATGTCTTTTAAGTTATTCATGTAACAAAATGGCTACTTTTATCAATTTGTGTTTTTAAAAAATACTTAAATTTATTGATACTTTATCAATTAGTTTGTTTTTTTTTATTAAAATAAGCATGTTATTTTTTGTTGTTTTATGCAGTACTTTTATCGAGTTAATTAAATTAACTTTACAAAAAAAACATTATGGAATATTTAGTTTATTTAATCATGGTTATAATGGGAATTGTTGGAAACGCTAACAAAACAACTCCAGTAGGAGGAACTGATAAACCAAGTGATGTTCCAACAACAGCAAAAATAATTATCATAGATACTAATGAGTAATCTTTGAAGATTAGTCGACTAATGCCTTTTATACATAAAAACCTAAAGGTTATTAGTTTTAGCTAATAACCTTTATTTTCCCAAGTCATTTAAAATTTACCGAATTCTTTAATTGCAGTTTTTTCTAAACTCCATTCCCACAATTGTTTGGCATATTCAGAGTTTATAGCATCTAATGAAGGTACAACTGGATTTTTTTTATACCAATACAAACCAGTTTTATCTTGTACAAATGGTGAACTTGCTAAATAAATACTTGTTATTGCTCCTTTCTCTGGAGAAGTTAGCATAAAACTAAATTGCTGCGTCAAAAAGTTGAATGCAGGAATACTACTCTTTCCAAAATTGGAAGCGATATTGCCTGGATGTAAACAATTTGAAGTAATTTTTGAAGTATTTCTTAGTATATTAGCCAATTGCTTATTAAAAAGCACATTACACAATTTGGATATACTGTATTGTTTGAAAAAATTATAATTACTTTCTCCATTTAGATTATTATAATTAAAACTAACTAATCGGTGTGCCATTGAAGCAACATTCACAATTCGAGCATTTGGAGCTTGTTTTAAGGCAGGAAGCATATAATGTGTCGTTAGAAAATATCCTAAATGATTGGTTGCCATAGTTAATTCTATATTCTTTTCATTTACAACACGTTCACTAAAAATACCACCTGCATTATTGATTAATACATCTAAGGTATTGTACTTTTTATAGAATTTTTCTGCAAAAGCATGTATAGATGTTGGTGAACTAAAATCTGCGATAAATAAATCTACATTATTTAAACCAGTTAATGCATTAATATCTTCTTGAACAGCTTGTGCTTTATCTTTGTTTCTGCAAACCATTATAATGTTTGCTCCTAATTTTGCTAATTCAGTTGCTGTAACTCTACCAATTCCAGAATTAGCACCGGTAATAAGTATATTTTTTTCTTTTAGCATTTTGTAATATTCTGTTTATAATTTGCGACAATAAAGTTAACAAATTACATTTTTTCAATTAGAATTAAATAAAAAAAATAATAAATACTTTTGAGTTTTTATGCTAACTTATAATTGTTTTAAGGAGCTAATCGCTGTTTTGTCCAGCTATTTTCTTCAAGAATATATTCGATGCGGTCATGAAGGCGACTTTCTCTACCTTGCCAAAATTCAAATAAATTTGGTATTAGAAGATAACCACCCCAATTATCAGGAAATGGAACGGATTTGTTTTCAAATTCATAGGCTAATTCCTCATAACGATTGTCTAAGTAAGCACGATTGGGAATGACATTACTTTGTGGTGAAGTTAATGCACCAATTTGACTTTCGTGTGGTCTTGAATAGAAATATTTCTCGGATTCTTTTCTATCAAATTTTTCTACAATACCTTCAATTCTTACTTGTCTTTCTTGTTCACGCCACCAAAATAGAAGTGAGGCTTGATTGTTTTCAGCTAATTGTCTTCCTTTTTTGCTATTGTAATTGGTATAAAAAACAAATCCAATATCAATAACCTCTTTTAGCAAAACCGTTCGTACAGAAGGCTGTTGATTTTTTCCAACTGTAGCAATTTGCATTGCATTGGGTTCATAAAGTTGAGCATCTATAGCATCGTTCAACCAATCTTGAAATTGTTCGTATGGATTTTCTTTACAATTATTAATGTCTAAACTTCCTAATTGGTAGCTTTTTCTAAAGTTACTTAAATCTTCGTGAGCCATTTTAATTGTATTCGTAAGTCAAAATTAGTATTTTCTTATTAAACTTCATCATAACTAATTACTACATCATCAGTAATTGGATGAGATTGACAAGTTAATACAAAGCCTTCTTCTTTTTCTTCTTCTGTTAAAGGTTCATCATCGTCCATTTCTACTTTACCTTGCATAACTTTGGCTTTGCAACTACAACAAGCAGCAACTCTACAAGCATGTGGAGGGTCTAATTCTGCGTCAATTGCCGCATCTAAGACAGTTTCATCATCGCTTACATTGATGTTATATTCTCTACCGTCTAATATAATTTTTACTTTTTTCGGCATATCTATTTTTTTTGCTAAAATACTTTAAACTTTATAATTAGCAATGTTATTTGTAAATGATAATAATTAATTATCTAGGGTTAAAATCGTGAAAAATGATGTGTATAACTAGCATATCCACCCCAAATTCCAACACCACCACCTTGAATATTCGATTTTACTACTACAAAAGAGCCAAATGGACTTCCTTGACTACTTCTGTTGCTTTCTAAAGTTCTCCAAAAATCATAATGTGGTCTATCTATTAAACTAAGTTTGAAAGTTAAAACGCTATCTTGATTATTCCAGTATCCAACAGTTTCATCTAATGGGTCTGGCGTATCTCCAAATCGATTACCTTTTGGAATAAAAATCTTAAATTTTTTGCCATTAAAAAATACATCGTCAAATACCGATGAATTACTAACTAACCAAGGTTCTTCATCAACTTTTGTTGCATAACGATAATAATCAGTTGTACTTCCATTGTCGGACAATATTCCAGTTAATTGATAATAATCTGGAAATTTAGCAGGATTAGGGTGAGTTTCTAACCATAAACTATCAAAATGTACAGTTCTATTTGGAATACTTGTACTTGCAGTTAATATTTTATCTTGAACTTTAATTTCTAATCCATAAGTTTGGCCCAATTCTCCAACAAATAAAGGCATTTTAGAAAAATCAATCGTGTAAATTGAAACAAAAGGAGGAAAACTTCCACCAAATTGTGCAATATCAAAACCTAATCTTTCCGCTAATTCAACTTGAAATGAGTCAGGCATTTCATGGATATTGGTACTATTATATTCTTTTAAATGAATAGTGTCATTATTATGAAAAATAGAAATATTTGCACCTTGAATAAATAAATTGGTCAGACTACTGATATTAAAATCTTTATAGATAGAAAAGCTGTTTGTTAGTAAAATATATGGTGGAAAATCATTTTCAATTTTACCTTCAACAGTTATTAAACTTGAGGTTTCTTTTAACTTCATATTGATTTCCTTTTCACAAGCAATAGAAATGATTGCTAAACAAAAAACGAGTAATTTCTTTATGGTATTCATCTCGTTAAAATTTAAAGTTCCAAGTAAATGAAGGTATGATTGGAAATAATGATACTTGTATAGGTTGTACTCTAATATCGCCATTTGCAATTGAGCCATTTATTTTATTGTAAATAAAATAGACATTCTTACGGCTATAAACATTATAAATAGAGAAGTTATAGCTGGATTGCCATCTTTTATTTGGTTTGCGTTTTGGAATAGGTGTGTAGGTTAAAGATAAGTCCATTCTGTGATATGCTGGAATTCTGTAAGAGTTTCTTTTGCCATATAAAAAGCCAATTGCCCCTTCAGTAACAAATGCTCCAATTACAGGTGTCATTGTGTTGCCAGATGCATAAACAAAAGTGGTTCCAAATTGCCATTCATTATTCAAATTATAAGCTAAATTTATAGATAAATCATGTGGGCGATCGTATTTGGTAGGAAAGACATTTCCATTATTTAGATTACTGAATTTTCTATCGCTTCTTGAAATAGTATAGCCAATCCAACCATTTAATTTGCCATGATTTTTTCTAATAAAAAATTCAGCACCATAAGCTTTGCCCTTTCCAAAAACATAACTTAATTCGGGATCAACATCTAATTCAGAAACATAAGATTCTGTATATTCTATCTGATTCCATAGTTGCTTGTAATAAAATTCAACCGACATTTCATACATATTATCTTTAAAATTTTTGAAATATCCTAGATTATATTGTAATGCTTGTTGTGGTTTTACTCTTGCTGAACTTTGTACCCAAACATCAGTTGGCAAGGTGCTGTTTGAATTGGAAACTAAATGTATGTATTGATAATTAAAGCTGAATCCTGTTTTTATAGAACTGGTTTCATTTAATGCATATCGCATTGCAATTCTTGGTTCATAACCTACATAAGGCTGAATACCTTTGCCTCTTTTATACTGAATGGTATCTAATCCATTGAATTCTTTGTAAGGTCCAATGTGTTGGAAGAAACTCAGCCTAAAACCCATATCTAGTTTTACTTTTTTACTAATTTCCCATTGATGTTGAACATACCACGCCATTTCATGAGAATATTTTATTGAAATTTTATCTGTTTTAAACTCTGTTGTATCTGAGGTTGCAGATGCTAAAGTTGGTGTCATTTTATGATGGGTGTAATCGTAGCCAAACTTTAATAAATGTTTGTTGCTTAAATAATAATCAAAATCCATTTTAACATTGTAATCACGAACACCTGAATTTGCTTTAAAAGAAAAGTCCGTTTGTTTTCCTGTAAATGAAAATTTATAATCATTAAAAATAAAGGAAACATTCATAAATAATTTTGGACTAATGATATGATTGTATCGAATGGTAGAAGTAATATTTCCCCAAGGTATTTTTACATTGGTTTGGTTTTCTTTAGAATTATATACAAATACATCTCTACCAAAATAACCACTGATATATAATCGACTTTTGTCTGAAAAAATATAATTAGCTTTTAAGTTTAAATCATAGAAAAAATAGTTAGTACCAGCAAAATCGGTTTTCTTCAAGGCAGGTTGGGCAATATCAAAAGCATAAGTTCTTCTTCCTGAAAGTAAAAATGAGCTTTTGTTTTTTTGCAAAGGTGCTTGTAAGGTTAATCTAGAACTAATTAATCCAATTCCGCCGTCCATTTGGAATTTTTTATTATTACCTTCTTTCATTTGTACATCAATAACAGAGGAAAGTCGGCCGCCATAATTTGCTGGCATTGCACCTTTTACTAAAGTAACATTTTTTACAGCATCATTATTAAATACTGAAAAGAACCCAAATAAATGACCAGAATTATAGACTACAGCATCATCTAATAAAACTAAATTTTGGTCAGGACCGCCGCCTCGTACGTAAATACCAGAATTTCCCTCACCAGCAGCTTGAACACCTGGCATTAATTGAAGGGCTTTTATAATATCTACTTCACCCATAAATGCTGGAATAGATTTAATTCTATCTGATGAAAGTTCTATTGTTCCTAATTTTGTATTTTTTACATTTTCATCTTTCCTTTCAGAAGTAATTACAACCTCCTCTAATATATTATTCTCTTCTTTTAAGTCAAAATTATATTTTTGGTTGCTCTTGATATCTAATTCGATTTCTTGTGATTGATAACCAATATAAGAAACAACAACTTTTTGTGTTCCAGCAGGAACTGTTATAGAGTAAAAACCATAAATATTTGAAACCGTACCTTCTGAAGCATCAGTACTTAAATAGATGTTAGCACCAATAATTACCTCTCCATTTTTTGCATCTTTTACAAAACCACTTAATGTAAAGTTTTCTTGAGCAAATGAACAAATACTAATTATTAGAAAATAGAAGAAAAATAGGATATTTGCTTTCATTAAAGTCGTAAAAATATACATTTTTTATTAGATAAAATGCATAATACTATTGTTTTAAAATTTTTTTTGAATATTTTGTTTGGTTGGTCTTAATTTGTAGTATATAAAAGGCATTTGGTAGGTCTTTGATTGAAATGGAATAGTTTTGTATTGCACTATTTGAATTAAATTCTTGGTGATAAATAATTTGTCCTAAGTAATTACTCAGATAAATTGATTGAATATTTTCATTTTTTAGATAGATATTTATTTTTTCTGAAGAAGGATTAGGAAATACTTTTAGCTTATCTCCATTATTGAAAACTGGTAAACTTAATAATTGATAGGCTTTTTCAAAATTTGGTAAGCCATAACCATAAGATTTGTCTGGATTATAAAATTTATCAGCACTTTGTTCAATAGTAGTTTTGATTTCCCAATTTGTTTTATTTGGGAATGCTTGCCAAAGACAAGCAGAAAGTCCTGCGATGATTGGTGATGCATACGAAGTGCCATTCCCCGAAGAAATTCCATTATTTATATTTAAATAATTAACGCCAACACCCAATGCAACAACATTTGGTTTGATAGCATTGTTTTCAGGTAAATTCCTACTTGAAAATCCAGCGATATTTCTATTTAAATCTATCGCACCAATTGTAAAAGCACTATCTGCATCAGCTGGCGTGGTAATGTATTTCCAATTAGAATTTCCTTCGTTGCCCGCAGAAACACAAACCAAAATACCTTTAGAAGCAGCAATATTTACAGCTTTGGCAGCTGTAGTTGTTTTGCCATCTAATTTATCATAAGTATGATTGAGTGTACCATCATTAAATCCTTCATTATAACCTAATGATATATTTGCTACTTTAACACCAGCATCAACAGCATCTTCTAATGCTTTGCTCAAAAGGACTTCTTCTGTTTGTCCTTCAATGGCATCAACTTCGGTCCTGTATAAATAAAATTTAGCCATAGGAGCTGAGCCAGAAAAACTATCCAATTGTCCGCCAATAATACTAAAGCAATTAGTCCCATGATTACTAGAGGCATTAAAATATACATTTGATTGATTGTTATAGTAATCGTAAGTTTCAATTAATCTATTTTCATTAAAAATAGCTTGTAATCCTTCAATTTCGTTGGCTTTGGGAAATCCATTGTCAATTACTGCAATTTTAATATTCTGACCTTTTAAGTCTTTATTTTGTAGAAAATCTCCTTTTAACTGTTTTATTTGAGCTAAATAATAAGCGTCTTGATTTACTGAATTTTGTTCACTTTCATTTTCAATAGCAAATTTATTGTTGTTTTGATGAACACGAACATTTGGATTTTCTTTAACACAACCAAAGCTAATTTCACTAACAAAAGAAAACTGTTTGATACTATCTATTGTTAAAATGTCATCATATTTATATATAGCGATATTCATCCATTTAGAAGCATTTACAAAATGGAGATTGAATTGCTCAATAGAATCGAAATATGCCTTTGGAATTGGTGCATCAATTTCTGTTGATGTATGAATGCCTTTGTCTTTAAAATGAATTAGTGCTAAATTGACATTTTGAGAAAAGGCATAAAGTTGAAAAAAGATTAAAAATAAAATCAATTTATTCTTGACCATATTCAATCGCTTCCAATTTTAAATAAAAGCCTAATCTTGCTCTATCTATCCAAGGTAAATTTGGGTTTCTGCCTGGGTCTTTGGCAACAACATTCCATTGTTCTTTATACACTAAACCAATATTTCGTGCATATTTTTCTGTAAGTTTGTAATAATCTACTCCGCTTGAATCAATTAGATTTACAACGGTAAGTGTGGAGTCAAAAGATGCATAACTATTTGTATAAGTAATATCTTTCTGCTTGATTACTGCTCTGGAATTAAAAATATCTAATGTAGAGTCAATTGCGAAGATATATGGAATTCTATCCGAAATAAATTTATTTGCATTCCAAGTCAGCCCAACTTTTGAAGGGAAAACTAATTTAAGATAACGCAAATTGTCTTCCACGCTTTCAGCTGTTTTATTATCAATTACTTTATACCATTTTACTTTATGTGTCCAAGTTCCATTCAAATCTTGACTTTCAAAAATATCTACTTCGTAAGCTAGTCGATTTAAATTATCTCTTGAAGTATCGCTAACCACTTCTTTTAAATAAAAGCTTTTAGTTCTTTTTACTTCAGTAAAAAAATAATTATATAAAATAGAATCTCCTTTATAAATTATATAAGTACCAATCCCGGTTGGAAAATAATTGTAATCATTTGGTAGTTCAATAGTTTCTGTTTGTTTCTTACATGAAAGAATAACTAAAGAACAAATTAATATGTAAAGTATCTTTTTCATCTTTTGAATTATAAAGATGCATTTTATTTTCTAAATATTGTATGTTTGTACCTTATAAAATATATAAAATGTTGATAAAAATAAAAGATTATTTTAAACAATTACAATTGTTACATGGAGCTTTGACATTTGGTGTGTTGATTATACTTATTGTCTTTCAATATGTATTACCTAAGCAAGAACATTTAGTTAATCAGCAAGCTATATATTTTGGTATTGGTGTTGCAGTTGTATGCGTAATTGTTTCTAGATTAGTTTTTATAAATATTACAACTAAAAACAGAGTTAAAGAACGAATGAAAGAAAAATTAGATGCTTATAGAAATGCATTTGTAATTCAAATTGGTATTTTAGAAGGTGGAGCAATTTTTAATGCAATTATTTTATATTTATTTGGTTCTGAAATAAATTTTGCGATGTCTTTGGCGTTAGTTTTTTTAATGATTACTAGACGACCAACAAAGAAAGATGTTTACAGAACGATGTATCCTGATAATGTCCAAAATACAGCTTTAGATAAAGATGATAAAATTATCATTTAATTAAAATAGACACTTTATAGACTTTCAAATAAACTTATTTATTTTGCTAAAAATATATTTATAATTTTTTTTGTTAAAAAAGAGGATATAAGTTTGCACCATTTAATTTTTCATTATACATTTAAGCCATGATTTCAAAATTAATTAAATCAATATTTTCATCAAATAAAAAAGATAAAGATATGGCTACTAAGGTTAATAAACCATCTGTTGCATCAAAAGCTACTGTGGTAACTACAAAATCAAATGTAAAAGCACCTGCCCAAAAGGTTAATTCAGCTACAAAAAGTACAGTTAAAAAGACTACTGTAAAAAAAGTAGAAGATAAAAAGGCGACTAAGCTAATTGTCAAAAAAGCAGTTGAAAAACCAAAAGCTAAAGTTATTGAAAAAGCACCT
>CAYYMF010000006.1:13094-67648 GCA_964472755.1 uncultured Chitinophagales bacterium
TATTGAAAAAGCACCTGCAAAAAAAGTAGCTAGCAAACAAGTCATAAAAAAAGTTGAAGATAAAAAGGTAAATAAACCAATTGTCAAAAAAGCAGTTGAAAAACCAAAAGCTAAACCTATTGAAAAAGCACCTGCAAAAAAAGTAGCTAGCAAACAAGTCATAAAAAAAGTTGAAGATAAAAAGGTAAATAAACCAATTGTCAAAAAAGCAGTTGAAAAACCAAAAGCTAAACCTATTGAAAAAGCACCTGCTAAAAAAGTTGCTAGTAAACAAGTTGTAAAAAAAGAACCCACAATAAAAGTTAGTGCAAAGCAATCAGTTGCAAAACCTATTGTTAAAATTGAAACTCCAAAAGTCACAAATCAAACTGTAAAAACAGAAAAACATAAAAATGAAAATCCAAAAGAAAAATCGATACTCAATGACAAAGTAAGTAACTTAAAAAAGATTAGTAAACAAGATATGACAAAAGAAACATCAAAACCAAAAGCTGGAAATAAGCCAGTTAAAGTAGAAAAAAGCGAACCTCCAGTTGCACCCAAAGTAGTACCAACTCCTGGAGCTAAAAGAAAAGTAATAGTAGATTATAAAAATGTACCAGAAGAGGTGTTAATGGCTTTGTCTGAAAAATATCCACATGGATACAATCGTGGAATTATTAAATTTACAAATGCTAAAAATGAAGTTGTTTCTGCTGTTCCAATCGAATTAGGCGATACATCATATTTAGTAAAAGTAAGTACACAATTACAAAAAATGGTGGATAATGTCGATTTAGATGAAGATGATGATATTGTTGTAGCTGGGTTAGATAAAGAAGTTCCAGCAGGTGCTACTAAGGATATGGAAGAATTTGATAAAGCAGATGATGATGAGGATAAACCTAAAAAAACAAAATCTAAAGGCAAGGTTGGTAGTGCAGATGATTTAGAATATGGATTTGATTATGATGATGATGACGAAGATGATGAAGATGACGACGACGATGATGATGATGAAAATGATGACGACGAAGATTAGTATCTAAAACAATCAACAAAATTAAATAAATGTCTAATATAGAGCAGTTTAAAGAAGAAGTTACACAAGGATATACTTTTAAAGGAGATAGTTTTATTGTTGGCGGTGGCATGATTGATAAATCAGCCATTTCTGGTTTACAAGTAAAAATTCCACTTAAAACATTAAACAGACACGGTCTAATTGCTGGAGCAACTGGTACTGGTAAAACAAAATCAATTCAATTAATTTCTGAACAATTATCAGATAAAGGAATTTCTGTTTTGATGATGGATATTAAAGGCGATTTCTCTGGAATTGCAGAAGCAGGTGTAGAAAATCAAATTGTAAAAGATAGAGTTAATTTGATTGGAAATTCATGGAATGCAACAGGTTTTCCCGTTGAATTGATGACTATTTCTAACCAAGATGGCGTGCGATTGCGTTCTACTACTTTGGAATTTGGTCCAATATTAATTTCAAAAATTTTAGAACTCAATGATACCCAACAAAGTGTAATGTCTATTGTTTTTAAATTTGCAGATGAAAATAAATTGCCATTAGTAGATTTAAAAGATTTGAAGAAAACCTTGCAATTTATGGCAGGTGATGGAAAGGCTGAAGTTGAACAAGAATATGGTAGTATTTCGCCAGCAACATTAGGTACGATTACTCGAAAAATTGTAGAATTAGAACAACAAGGTGCAGAGTTATTTTTTGGTGAGCCTTCATTTCAAGTCAATGATTTATTGAGAAAAGATGAAAATGGAAAAGGGTTTGTGAATATTATTCGTCTTACAGATATTCAAGATAAGCCAAAATTATTTTCAACTTTTATGTTGAGTTTATTGGCAGAAGTATATAGCACATTTCCTGAAAGAGGAGATGCAGACCAACCGGAATTAGTGATTTTTATAGATGAAGCACATTTGGTGTTTGATAGTGCATCAAAAACGCTATTAGACCAAATCGAAACAATAATCAAACTTATACGTTCAAAAGGTGTTGGCATATTTTTCTGTACACAAAATCCAAATGACATTCCTGCTGGTGTTTTATCTCAATTAGGTTTGAAAGTGCAACATGCACTTCGTGCATTTACAGCAAAAGATAGACAAGCAATAAAATTAGTTGCACAAAACTATCCATTAACCGATTATTATGTTGTTGATGAAGTTATTACACAATTAGGTATTGGGGAAGCATTTATTTCTGCTTTGAATGAAAAAGGTATTCCAACACCGTTAGTACATACATTGATGGCACCACCTCAATCTAGAATGGATATATTGACAGATGAGGAGATGCGTGCAAATATTCAAAAATCTCAATTGTATTTAAAATATAAAGAAAATTTAGATCGAGATAGTGCCTATGAAATTTTAAGCAATAGAATGGAAGCTGTTTCACAAGAAGTTGCAGAAAAAAATATAAAAAAACCAGCAGAAGAAGAATCTATTACAAGTAAAATTTTTGGCAAAGTTTCTCAACAAATTTTCAATACTGCAACAAGAGAATTAGCAAAATCAGCTACCAAAGGTATCTCTAATAAAATGATGAAAGGTGTAGCTAATACCGCTACCAGAGAGGTTTCTAGAGGATTGTTAGGTGCAATTATGAAGGCATTTAAGTAATTCTATTATTACTAAAGTTCAATTATAGTAAGGGTTTGTCTTTGTTTAATTCTTCAAATTTTGCAGTCATTGTAGGATTGCCTTTAGTTAGTTTTTTAATGGTCAAATCCTCAGCTTTATTATTGGCTAATCTTAAATTATTAACGGAATTCATTAAGTTATCTTTTACTTTTTGTAAATGGTCTATGGTTTTATCAATTTCATCAATTGCTACTTTAAATTGCCTACTCGCTAAATCATAATTTTTAGCAAATTTTTCTTTAAAATCAAATAGACTGTTTTCAAAATTAGTAATGTCAATATTTTGATTTTTAATGACAGCTAATTCATTTCTTAAATTAATTGAATTTAATGCAGCATTTCGCAATAAAGTAATCATTGGAATAAAGTATTGAGGTCTGATCACATACATTTTATTATATTTATAAGAAACATCAACAATTCCAACGTTATAAAGTTCATTGTCAATTTCTAATAAGGAAACTAAAACTGCGTATTCGCATTTTTTTTCATTTCTATCTTTATCTAATTCTTTGAAAAAATCTTCATTTTTCTTTTTAGTTGCGGTTTCATCGCCTTCATTTTTCATTTCAAACATGATAGAAATAATTTCATTTCCAAAGTCGTCAAATTCTTTAAAAATAAAATCACCTTTACTGCCAGATTTTGAATCATTATCTTTTTCAAAATAAGCTTTCTGAAATGCAGTTGCACGTAACTTATTAAATTCTAATTCACAATGTTTTTCAAGTGTTTCACCTAACATTTTGGTAGAAAATTTGAGCTTCATATCTTTACGAAATTCAATTTCCTCATCTTTTAATTTTATAATATCATCTTTCGCTTTTATTTCAGTTGAATATTTTTCATACAACGATTTTTCTAAAAGCTCTTTTTCGGCTTCTTTTAATTTTATTGTTTGAACTAATTCATCTCTTTGTTTTTCAATTTTTTGGACAGCCAAAGAAACAGATAATTCCATCTCTGTTTTTGAATTATCAATTTTTGCTTTAAGTTCAGTGATTTGATTCTCCTTTTTTGCTAATTGCTCCGTTAATGTTCGTTCATTATTAGCTTTTAATTCTATTATTTCTTTTTCTTTATTTGCTATTTGGTTTTGTAATTGGTTCTTAATATTAGCTTCTGCAAGTTTTATAGCACTGATTTTATCTTGTTCAGCTAAATATAGCCTATTTTGTAATTCTTCTTCAAATTTGTGATCTCTAACTTGTTTAAGAATATCAGCATATCCAGCTTCATCAACTTTAAAAGCTTTATGGCAATTTGGACAAATAATTTCGTTCATAAGGTTTATATTTTAATAAGTATTTAGTTTTAAATAAAGATACAAATCAGTATAGCAAATAAAGAAACGAATTTATTTAATGCTATTTTCTAATGACGATTTAATTTTATAAAAGCCACATTTATTGTTTGAATTCAGCAATTAATTTAATAATTACCTAGTAAATAGTCTAAATAGCTTTGAATCCAATCTTTTCAATATCCACCCAAAAATTTGGATACGATTTACTAACCACTTCGGGTTCATCAATTATTATTTCTCCTAATTTTAAGGCTAATGGTGCAAATGCCATCGCCATTCTATGGTCTTCATAGGTTTTTATTGCATAATCATTATAGACTTGTGGCATACAATTTTGTAACTCCCAAGTATTTTCGTCAATTTCTATCAATTCTGCCAAACCTAAATTGAATAATTCGTCATTTAAAGCTTGAATACGGTCAGTTTCTTTGATTTTTAATGTTTGTAATCCTTGTAATTCAGCATCTATACCTAAAGCCGCACAAAAAGCAACTACAGTTTGAGCCAAATCTGGACACTTTAAAAAATCATATTTGAAGAATTTAGGTAGGGTAGCAGTTGTGTTTTTTGTAATAACGATTGATTGTTCTTCGTATTTAGTTTCAATACCAAATTGTTGAGCAATCTCTGCAATGACGGCATCTCCTTGGATATTTTGATGGGTAAGACCATTTAGTTGCAAATGTGTTTGCTCTGATAAAATAGCTATACTGTAATAGTAAGACGCCGCACTCCAGTCGCCTTCAACAAAGAAATCCTTTGGAGTATAATTTCCATTTTTAACTTTAATAACTTTATTTTCTATAGAAAATGAGGTTTTTATACCAAAATAATTCATCATCTTTAAAGTCATTTCAATATATGGAATAGAAACTATAGTTCCTTCAAGATGAATTTCTAAACCTTGTTCCAAAGTTGGTGCAATCAACAATAAGGCTGTGATGTATTGACTACTTATATTTGCAGGAAGCCTTAGTTGTCCACCTTTTAGTTTTTTTCCTTTTATTCTAAGAGGAGGAAAACCTTCATTATTTTCATAAGTAATATCAGCACCAAGTTGTCTTAATGCATCAACTAGAATTTTAATTGGACGCTGTTGCATTCTTTCAGAACCTGTCAAAACGACTTCTCTATCTTCCTGAGTTGCTAAAAAAGCAGTAAGAAATCGATAGGTTGTTCCACCTGCTCCAGCATCTAATAAATTGGAAGTACTTTGTAAAATTGTCTTTAAATAAATGGTATCATCAGCATTGGATAAGTTACTGAATTTTATTTTGTTATCACACAATGCATCAATAATTAATAGACGATTAGAAATACTTTTTGAACCATTTAAAATTATTGTTCCTTCTATATTTTTTGCGGTAGATTGTAACTTAATTTGCGACATTGCTAGGCTAATTATAAAATTTATTTAACGAATTTATTTCCAACTATCTTTTAACCCAACCGTTTTATTAAATATGATTTTCTCATTATTAGCTTCCTTATCTAAATAAAAATAGCCTTTTCTCAAAAATTGAAAATGATTATTCAATGTTGCTTCTTTTAATGAAGGTTCGGCATAAGCTTTTGAATAAATTTTTAAACTATTTTCATTGATGTAATCTTTGAAATCGCCTTCTTCGCTGTCTGGACTTTCCACTTTAAACAATCTGTCGTATTCACGAATTTCTACAGGAATTGCATATTTGCTACTTACCCAATGTAAAGTTCCTTGAGGTTTTACACCAGATGTATCGTTGCCACTTTTGCTATTTGGCAGATACTCACAATGAATTTGAGTGATATTTCCGTCAGCATCTTTATCTATTGATGTGCATTGAACAATAAAGGCACCTTTTAAACGAACATACTGACCAACAGACATTCTAAAGAATTTTTTTGGAGGATTTTCCATAAAATCTTCTTGTTCAATATAGATTTCTTTAGTAAAAAATAATTTTCTGTTGCCGCCGTTTTCATCTTCAGGATTGTTTTCTATTTCAACTTCAATTTCTGTATCTAAATTGTCGATAACCACTTTTATAGGATCTAAAACCACCATTCTACGAAGTGCTATTTTATTCAAATCTTCACGAACACAAAATTCCAACAATGAAAATTCATTGACTTTATCTCTTTTGGCAATTCCAGCTTTTTGTACAAATGTTTTGATGGCATTTGGTGTAATGCCTCTTCTTCGCATACCTGAAATAGTCGGCATTCGTGGGTCGTCCCAGCCATTTACTAAATTTTCAGCGACCAACTGTTTGAGTTTTCTTTTACTCATCACCGTATAATTTACATTCAAACGAGCAAATTCATATTGATGAGAAGGGTATATATTTAATTTTTGAATACACCAATCGTACAAATCTCTATGAGGTACAAATTCCAGTGTACAAATTGAATGCGTAATGTTTTCGATAGAATCTGATTGACCATGAGCAAAATCGTACATTGGATAAATGCACCATTTATCGCCTGTTTTGTGGTGATGTGCAAATTTAATTCGATACAATAATGGGTCTCTCATTATCATATTTGGAGAAGCCATATCAATTTTGGCACGTAGTGTTTTTTCGCCTTCTTTAAATTTTCCAGCTCTCATTTGTTCAAAAAGTGTAAGATTTTCATCGATACTACGATTTCTATAAGGAGAATTTTGCCCTGGTTCAGTTAAACTTCCTTTTTGCTTAGCCAATTCTTCAGCACTCAAATCACAAATGTATGCATCGCCTTGTTGAATTAATTGTATAGCAAATTGGTATAATTGTTCGAAATAATCAGACGCATAGAAAATATTTTCCCATTTAAAGCCTAACCATTGAACGTCTTCTTTAATACTATCCACGAAAATCGTATCTTCCGTTATTGGATTTGTATCATCAAATCTTAAATTTGTTTTACCTCCAAATTTTTCTGCCACACCAAAATTTAAACAGATGGAAGCTGCGTGTCCCATGTGTAAAAAACCATTAGGCTCGGGTGGAAAACGAGTTAGAATAGATTTGTATTTTCCTTCTTTTAAATCATTGCTGATAATTTCTTCAATAAAATTATTGGAAGTTGATTCGCTCATAAGTATTTAAAATATGCCTACAAATTTAGTCAATCTAATATAAATTACAGATTAATCTTTTGCTTTTAGAGAAGAATTAAACCCAAATTATGCAATAGATATTCTATTACAATTGAAAACGCCTGAAAATATAAGGCTACACTAACTTTTGCTCATTCATCATAGAAGTTACTATGTTTCAATCGCAAAAGTTTTTATTTTATTGGTGTTTTCACTTTCATAACGAATCCTATTGCATAATTTGGGTTAAAAAAGAAAAATATAAAACTATTTTTTTAGGTTTAATTCCATCAAAATTTCAACCATTTTAGTTTTTGCTTCTTCTGAATGTTCATTGTTCCAAATAAAATTTGAAATTTCAATGCCTTCAATTGGTGTTGCTTTTAATTGTTGTATGTCGTTAATAGTATTACAATCTAAAGCAACCAATTGATGTAAATCGGTATCTTTAATTTCAGAATGTGATATAAAAATATGCTCAAATGAATTGGAATTGCTTAACTTATTTGGTTGTGAAATTGTTGTTGCACTAATTTTATTATTTTGTTTTAGCCAATCAAAAATTTTCTGATTATACAATTCATTTTTTTGTAAAATATCAGGTGTGAAATAGTAACCAGCCAAATCAAATTCTTTAGTAATAATCAAGGAATTTGAAATGCATTGTTTCCAATATTGTTCAGGAATTTTTTCTACAAAATCTACTAAAGAAAAATCGTCTAATTCAGGTTTGAAAATATATAAATAACCCAAGCCCAATTCCAATAACTCGGTCAGTAATTGTATTTCATTTTCTACTTCATCTACAGAAGTAAAGAGTATAGTTTTCATAAAATTATTAATACTAAATTACTTCAATTGCAGCATTAAGCTTCAGGACGCATTTGTGGAAAAAATAACACTTCTTGAATTGATTCATTATTTGTTAAAAGCATCGCCAATCTATCTATTCCAAAACCAATTCCAGAAGTTGGTGGCATACCATATTCTAATGCTCGTAAGAAATCTTGGTCTATAAACATCGCTTCATCATCACCACGTTCTAATAATTTAGTTTGTTCTTCAAATCTTTCTCTTTGGTCTATTGGATCATTTAATTCAGAGTAAGCATTTGCAACTTCTTTACCGTTAATCATTAATTCAAAACGCTCTACCAAACCTTCTTTGCTTCGGTGTTTTTTAGTCAATGGAGACATTTCTATTGGATAATCTATAATAAAAGTTGGTTGGATATAATTTTTTTCACATTTTTCTCCAAATATTTCATCAATTAATTTGCCTTTGCCCATACTATTATCCACTTCAATATGTAATTGCTTACAAACATTTCTCAATTCTTCTTCGCCCATTTGAGAAACGTCAATTCCAGTATGTTCTTTTATGGCATCATAAATTGAAATGCGTTTAAATGGAGCTTTCATGCTTATCGCTTTTTCACCAACAGTAATTTCAGTTGTGCCATTTACATCTATACAAGCTTTTTCTAATAATAGCTCCGTTGTATCCATCATCCAGAAATAATCTTTGTAGGCAACATAAAATTCCAAAACTGTAAATTCTGGATTGTGTGTTCTATCCATACCTTCATTCCTGAAATTTCTTGAAAATTCATAGACCCAATCAAAACCGCCAACGACCAATCTTTTTAGATATAATTCATTAGCAATTCTTAAATATAAAGGAATATCCAATGCATTATGGTGAGTAATAAATGGTTTTGCAGCAGCACCACCCGGAATACTTTGTAATACTGGTGTATCCACTTCTAATGCACCTTGCTCATTTAAAAACTCACGAATAGAATTCATTAATTTTGTACGCTTGATGAATGTTTCTTTAACTTGTGTATTCACTACCAAATCAACATATCTTTGTCTGAAACGCATTTCTGGGTCTGAAAATGCATCAAAAATAGTCCCGTCTTTATCTGTTTTTACAACAGGAAGCGGTCTTAATGATTTAGCTAAAAGAGTTAATTCAGTTACGTGTACGGAAACTTCACCAACTTTAGTTTTAAATGCATAACCTTTTATTCCAATAAAATCGCCCAAATCCAACAATTTAGCAAATACAATATCATACATTGTTTTGTCTTCTGTTGGACAAATATCATCTCTTCTAACATAAATTTGAATTCTGCCTGCGGTATCCTGAAGTTCAGCAAAAGTTGCCTTTCCACCTGGTCTAGCTGCCATCAAACGCCCAGCCAAACAAACCTCTTGGAAATTTAATCTATTTTTTGTACCGTCTTCTAAAACTTCTTCTTGATAATTACTTTTTATTTCAACAGAAGTTACATTTATAGGAAAAAGTGGGGCAGGATAGGGGTCAATACCTAATTCTTTGATTTTAGCCAATTTTTCTCTTCTGATGATTTCTTGTTCACTTAATTGTTGCATAATTAAATTGCGTTATTTTGTTAGTAAAGTTACTTATAGTATTTCTATAATTAATAGGATTGGTTGTAAGTTAATAAAGATTTATAATAGGAATTAATCTTTCATTTCCTTTGCACCATTATCTATTAGAACTTTTTTGATATAAGCAGCATTTTCTTTTTCATTATTCACTAAAATAGTATAATATTGAAATTTATTGATATTGTATTGTTTTCTGATTTCGTAAAATATTTGGTCTAAAGAGTTTTCTGGTTTAGTTTCTAAGGCATATTGACGTGTATTTTCAGGCACTTTAAATGTCGAGTATTGTGAGGATTGAATTTGAATACCAGCAGGAATAATTAAATCTGGATTTAGTGCAAGGATTTCATCTTCTGATAAGTTTTTTCGATTTGATTTAGGTTGATGTCTTCCATTGGCATAAATACTTTCCCAATTGGTTAAATAGCTGATATAATTATCATAATAGACTATTAATTTCCCTTTTCTGATGTGTCCTAAATAATTCGCAATTCTAAATATATTGTTGTTATAACTCTGTGAAAACTTTACAAAACTATCAGCAATTTGATTAAAACTATAAAAAACAATAAAAATACCTATGGCTGTTTTTTGAGTTATTGAGCGAAAATCTCTAATAAAAATAAAGCTTAAAATCAATAAACCTAAATAGATAATATAGTAATTTTTATACGCTGTATTTTGATCTTGAACATGTAGTGAAGTAATGAAAATTGGTAATATAATATAACTCAATAATACTGCATAATGTTTATAATGCAATTGTTTGCCTTGTTTTATAAAATAAAATAAAACGCCAATAAATAAAGGTAAAATAAAATATCGAATGTAATGCAAACACATATATAATGCACTTTTACTCATAAATAATATATTGCTATCCTTTTCAATGCTGTAGTGGAAATCTAAATTAGGAATAAAATTTCCAAAATATAATTTTCTATACATTAACCAAATCCCAATTGGAATAACTAACCAAAAAATTGTTTTACGAAGTCTTAATAATAAGAATCTTCTACGTTCTCTTTCTTTTAATTCTAAAACATCTGAATAACTTGCAATAATTAATGGAAATAAATACAATGCATTGATTGGATTATTAATTGTATTTATCATAAACCATAATAAAATTCCAATGTATCTTTTGTGCCAAAATGCACGTGCAATCATAATATATAACAAGCCTTGAAATAAAATACCATCGCCCATTAATGCTGCCCAAATTTGAACAGACAAAAATAAAGTGAGCATGATAAAAAAGTTCACATTAGAATGACGACTGCTGATTGTTCTTGCTAAGAAAACAAATGACAGAAATAAACTTATTCCATTAATTAATATTCCTGATTTGTATAAACTATAGTTAAGAAATTCTTTTACACCATACAATAAAAAAATATAGATAAAATTATCTGTGTCATCATAGTTGAGCACAGCATGATGATGAAATTGAAATAGATGATGCTGTATCAAGTTATCTACATAAACAAAATTATCTAAAAAACAATCTGAAGGTAAGAGATAATAAGGCGTAAGTATAAAAAACAACCAAAATAATGGTAGTGAAAAAAAGAGTGCAATTGTAAACTTTTTGGAAAACATTTGATAAATTTAGGCTTTTTAAAAATAAAATTAAATATTATGTCATTACAAGAGAAATTTCAACAAGCACAAATTGATGTTAAAACATTAACTAAACGACCAACTGATGAACAATTATTAAATTTATATGCTTTATTTAAACAAGCAACTGATGGCGATAACACAACTTCAAAACCAGGGATGTTTGACATAAAAGGTCAATTTAAGTGGAAAACTTGGAACGAGAAAAAAGGAATGAGTAAAGATGATGCTATGCAAAATTATATTGATTTAGTTACAAAACTTTTAGATACTTTAAAATAAGCATATTCAGCAAAACCCTTATTTTATTTGGATTTATTCTAAACTAAACTATACAATTACTTAACTTGTATTAATTGTATTTTGATTTTTTAATCTGTTAAATTTGCGTATATTTTAAGAAAATACTAATTTATGGCAACGAAAAACTTTTTTACTTCATCTGTCGGACGAAAAATTATTGTAGGTCTGACTGGATTATTCCTAATTTCTTTTTTAGTAATTCATTTACTTATAAATTCATTCATATTAGTGGATTTAATAAACCCGAATGATAATGGCACAACATTCAACAAAGCAGCACATTTTATGTCTCACAATTGGTTGATAAGAGTTGTTGAAATCGGTTTATTTGCTGGTCTGATTGCTCATATTGCAATGACTATGAAATTAACATTAGAAAACAAAAAGAAAAGACCAGTTCAATATGCTGTTTTTGATGGTAAAGCAAACTCTAAATGGTATGCTCGTTCAATGGCAATTTTAGGCTCTTTGCTCTTAATGTTTTTGGCAGTGCATTTAACTCAATTTTGGTGGCCAACAAAAGAAGCCTTGTATATCACACATGCTGATGAAAATTCTTTTGAAATGGTAAAAGCTACATTAACAAATCCTATTAATTTAGCGATTTATGTAGTAGGAGTGGTTGCTCTAGGTTATCATTTATTGCACGGTTTCCAAAGTGCTTTCCAGTCTTTAGGATTAAATCACAAAAAATATACACCCATCATTAAAACAGTTGGAACTGTATTTGCAATTGCTGTACCAGCAGGATTCGCTTTAATTGCATTGAGTGTTTTCTTAGGATTAGTTCAATAATAAGTTGATTAAATAGATTATAAGATAAAAATTAAAAATAGAATATATGTTAGATTCAAAAATACCTCAGGGTGATATTGATAAAAAATGGACAGAATATAAAGGTCATGTTAAATTAGTAAATCCTGCAAATAAAAGAAAATTAGAAGTAATCGTAGTTGGAACAGGTTTAGCTGGTGCATCTGCTGCTGCAACTTTAGGGGAATTAGGATATAGAGTAAAAACATTTTGTTTTCAAGATTCTCCTAGACGTGCACACTCTATTGCAGCACAAGGTGGTATCAATGCAGCTAAAAACTATCAAAATGATGGCGATTCAGTATATCGTTTATTTTATGATACTGTAAAAGGTGGTGATTATCGTTCAAGAGAAGCAAATGTACATAGGTTAGCAGAAGTATCTGCAAATATTATTGACCAATGTGTGGCTCAAGGCGTTCCTTTTGCTCGTGAATATGGTGGCTATTTAGATAATCGTTCATTTGGTGGTGTGCAAGTAAAACGTACATTTTATGCAGCAGGACAAACAGGACAGCAATTGCTTTTAGGAGCTTATTCTGCATTAGAAAGACAAGTTGCTCTTGGAAATGTTAAGCAATATACTAGACATGAAATGTTGGAAGTGGTTATAATTGATGGCAAAGCACGTGGTATAATCACAAGAGATTTAGTGAGCGGAAAATTAGAAAGATTTTTTGGTCATGCTGTTGTTTTAGCAACTGGTGGATACGGAAATGTTTTCTATTTATCTACAAATGCAATGGGTTCTAACGTAACTGCAGCTTGGAAAGCACATAAAAAAGGTGCCTATTTTGCTAATCCTTGTTATACACAAATTCACCCAACTTGTATTCCAGTATCTGGAGATCATCAATCTAAATTAACGCTAATGTCAGAATCATTGAGAAATGATGGTAGAATATGGGTGCCTAAGAAAAAAGATGAAACAAGAAAACCAAATGATATTCCAGAAGAGGAGAGAGATTATTATTTGGAAAGAAGATATCCTTCATTTGGCAATTTAGTACCAAGAGACGTAGCATCTCGTGCTGCTAAAGAAAGATGTGATGCTGGTTATGGCGTAGGTACAACAAAACAAGCTGTTTATTTAGATTTTAGATATAACTTAATCAATAAATACGGAAGAACTGAAGCCTCAAAGCATAATATCGAAAATCCTGATGAAGCAACTTTAGTTAGATTAGGTAAAGAAGTTGTAAAAGAACAATATGGTAACTTATTTGATATGTACCAAAAAATTACAGGAGAAAATCCATACGAAGTACCTATGAGAATTTACCCTGCTGTTCACTATACAATGGGTGGACTTTGGGTAGATTACGAATTGATGACATCTGTAAAAGGATTATACGCATTAGGAGAATGTAATTTCTCAGATCACGGTGCAAACCGTTTAGGTGCATCTGCATTAATGCAAGGTTTAGCTGATGGCTATTTTGTAATACCTTATACTATAGGTAATTATTTAGCAGATGAAATATCTGTAAAACCTATTCCAACAACAGCCCCTGAATTTGAAGCTGCTGAAAAAGAAGTGTCAGATAGAATCAATAAATTAATGAGCATTAAAGGTTCAAAATCTGTTGAATCTTTCCACAAACGATTGGGAAAAATTATGTGGGAGAAATGTGGTATGGCTCGTAATGCTCAAGGATTACAAGAAGCTATTCTAGAAATTAAAGCACTAAGAGAAGAATTTTGGAATGATGTTAGAATTCCTGGAGAAATAAATGAATTCAATCCTGAATTAGATAAAGCAGGTCGTGTTGCAGACTTTATGGAATTGGGAGAGTTGATGTGCTTAGATGCTTTAACTAGAAATGAAAGTTGTGGTGGTCACTTTAGAGAAGAATATCAAACTGAAGAAGGCGAAGCTAATCGCGATGACCAAAGCTTCCAACACGTTGCAGCTTGGGAATTAAAAAGCGTAGGAGATTGGGCATTACATAAAGAAGCATTAGATTATGAAAATATAAAAATTGCAGCTAGAAGCTATAAATAATCATCTTCAACGAATTAATAATTTTACTCATTATCAAATAAAAATAAAGTATGGAACACTATAATATGAACCTTACCTTGAAAGTGTGGAGACAAAAAAACACTAAGGAAAAAGGACACTTTGAAACATATAATGTTAAAGGTATTTCTTCAGAAATGTCATTCTTAGAAATGTTTGATGTTTTAAACGAAGATTTAGTACACGAAAATAAAGAACCAATTGCATTTGATCACGATTGTCGTGAGGGTATTTGTGGTATGTGTTCAATGTATATTAATGGCCGTCCTCACGGACCTTGGCATGCAACAACTACTTGTCAACTACACATGCGTGCATTTAAAGATGGCGAAACAATTACAGTAGAGCCTTGGAGAGCTCAAGCATTTCCTGTGATTAAAGATTTGGTAGTAGATAGAGGTGCTTTCGATAGAATAATTCAAGCAGGAGGTTATATTTCTGTAAATACAGGTGTAACTGTTGATGCAAATGCTACTCCAATTTCTAAAGTTGATGCAGATAAAGCATTTTCAACTGCGGCTTGTATTGGTTGTGGAGCTTGTGTTGCAGCTTGTAAAAATTCTTCAGCAATGTTGTTTACATCTGCTAAAATTTCACAATTAGCCTTGCTACCACAAGGAGAGCCTGAGCGTCATAAACGTGCATTAGATATGGTTCACCAAATGGACGAAGAAGGCTTTGGTAGCTGTACAAACACAGGTGCTTGCGAAGCTGTTTGTCCTAAAGAGATTACACTAGAAAGTATTGCAAGAATGAATAGAGAGTTCTTGTCTGCAAGTATTGTTTCTGAAGATTAATAATAGAAAACTTTTATATCTTAGAGCCTGAAATGAGAAAAATTTTATTTCAGGCTTTTTTATTTTGTGTTGCTAATATGTCTTTGGCTCAAGTTGTTAATATTGAAGCTAAACGCTTTAAAACAGATACTATAGGCTGGAAAGGTAGTGCAGATTTAGGCTTTTCAATGGGTAAACAAAAAGAAACATTTTTTATGCTGAGCGCCAATGCACATGTACAATATAAATCCAAAAAGCATCTGTATTTGTTGTTGGGAAATAGTGATTTAGTTAAATCTAAAACAGCAAAATTAATTAATTCTGGTTTTATTCATTTTAGGCATAATTTCAAACTAAAAAAAGAATGGATACGGTGGGAGAGTTTTACACAGGCACAATTTAATAAGATGAATGGACTAAAGGTTCGTTATTTATTAGGAACTGGACCTCGATTTAAAATTTTAAATAAAGAAGATTATCGAATGTATATAGGAACTTTATATATGTATGAATTTGAAAGAAGCCTTGATGGTTTGACTAAATTAAATCAAGTAAGATTCAGCAGTTATTTAAGTTATACTTTTTGTCCTATTGATATTTTAGAATTAATAGGTACTTTTTATTATCAACCAAATATTACGGAAAATAAAGATTATAGACTCTCCACTGAAAATTCGATCAATGTAAAATTACATAAGAACTTAATTTTGGGTTTGAACTTTAGAATGAATTATGACAGCTTTCCACCCAGTGGTGCAATTGCGAAATTAACCTATTTGTGGAATAATAGTATTAAAGTTGTTTTTTGATTTTCAATAATTGTATCTTGGATAGTATCATTCTACTATAAATTAAACTGATAAATCATTATTTTTATTGTCTATTGTGGTTGGTTCAAGTTCTATTATTTTGGGCTGTGCATCTTCTTCAGTAATAGAAGCAATTTCTTCAGAAGTACTATTTTGATTATTATCTTGGTCGCTTAAATTATTTTCCGCTTCTTGATTTTGTTTATCTTGTTCTTTTGCTTTTTGTATTTCTTGTTCTTGACGATTTTGCTCTTTTTGAATATCTCTTTCAATATCGCTTATTGTCTTGCTGATGTTCTTAATTTTATCTTCTTTAGATTTAATTTTATCGAAAATATAACTAAATTTTTCTTGTAGTTCTGCTTCACTCAATTTTCCTCGAGTATAGTGTTGCATTTTCTCCACTTGCATTTTATAATTTTCTTTATCTCGTTCTATATTTTCTTTAAATCCAGATAATATTTGATTAAGTTGCTTTAATCTTGCTTTGGATTTATTGATAAATTCAGTAGAACGATATTTTTTTAATGCAGCATAAATATCATTTATCTTATTTTGCAGCTTTCTTTTTGCACTCCATTTTATTGGACTTTCTTTGAGGTTGGTTTGGATTTTCTTTAATTCATTAAAAATATTATTCCACTCATCAGGATAAATTAACTTATCTTCTAATTCATCAATTACCTTATTAAATGCTTTACTAATTTGAAGTGTTTTTTCTTCATCACCTTCGTGGTTAATTCTTTTGAGTGCTTTTAAGGAATCAAAAATTTGATTGATTTTATCTTTTAGAACAGTTGTTTGTTCCCATGAAATTTCTGCTTTTTTCTGATAATCAGCAATTTTGTCCCATTGAGTTTTAGCTTTATCCCATAATGATTGTTCATATTCTTTTAAACCTTCTAGATTTTGGCTTAATAGTGCTACTTCTTCATTCAATAATTGATTTAATTTGGCACTCATTAACTTTCTACTCCATAATGATTGAGCTTCTGTGATTAAAATAGGGCGATCTACACGAACATTATTTGGCAATATATTATCTTGTTGAGCATCAACTGTCCATTGATAAGTCGTTTCAGGAAATTGGAAATTTCCACCATTCTTCCATTCATTAAAAATGGCATCTTGTAATTCTTTATTTACATTTTCTTTGGGAAAGGCATTTATAATTATATTAGCGTTTTCTTCGTCAAGCTGAATAGTAATGAGTGCTTTCAAATCCGTTCCAATTTCACCCCAAGTAACAATCCGATGTTGCATTTTTTTTTAATTTTCGTTTAAGTAAAAACAGCTTGTACTTACGTACAAACTGTTCATCGAAATTACTATATTTTATAGAAATAAACTATTTTAAAACGTTTATTTTTTGTTTTAATGTTTCAATTATTTGCTTTTGCAAATTAATTTGTTCCAATTTTGCACTTTGGTCTGCATTATTTTTATTAATGTCATTTTCTCTTTGTGCAATTATTGCTTTTGCTTTTTCTATTTCCTTAATATGTTTATCCTTACCTTTTATAAGAGCTTTGTATTCTTTATCTAAATTTTTAACAGCTTTTTCTTCATTTAAAAGTTGTAATTGCAACATTTCTACAGCTTGGCTTTGAGAGAATTTTTGTAATAAAGCTTCCATTGCGGTGTATTGTTGTGGGTAAGCAGAAGAAGAAATAAAGGCTCCGCCCAAATCAACGAATACATATAAATTCGCACCGATTGTACTTGGTACAACATTGGCATAAATATCAACGGTGTTTTGACTTACAACTTTAATATTGGCATCATCACCAAATACTTCAGGAGATTTCTTACTCGATGTAACTTTTGCTTTGTATGACTTCAACCATTTTGCAAAATTATTTTTTACAATATCAGATTGTCCATTAGTTATTGGTACTTCAAAACCTGTTTGTTCTCCACGACTCATAATTTGATGAACCTCATTTACGACAAAATTATTTTGAGCAGTTGTAGTTCCTAAAAACAATGCAAATATGAACGATAATAGGTATATTTTTTTCATTTTTGATTTTTTTATCTATTTTAAATATGAAAGCAGTTTGCACAAAGTACAAACTGCTTATTGAGTTGTTTAATTAATCTTATTATTTTAAAGTATTTCTTTTTTGTTTTACAGTTTCAATAATTTGATTTTGTAAATTAATTTGTTGTTGTTTTGCCACTTGGTCAGCATCATTTTTCTTAATATCTGCTTCTCTTTGTTGAATAACGGCTTTAGCTTTTTCAATTTCTTTGATATAGCTATCTTTATCCTTCTTTAATGTTTCATATTCTTTATTGAGATTTTTAGCTATTTTTTCTTCATCAGATAATTGAGTTTCTACCATTTGTAAAGCCTGATCTTGAGAGAATTTCTTTAAAAGCGCTTCCATTGCAGCGTATTGCTGTGGATATGCTGATGAAGAAATAAAGGCTCCACCTAAATCAGCAAATACATATACAGTTGCTCCAGCAGCACTTGGAATTACCGTAGCGTAAATATCTACTGTATTAGAACTCACTACTTTAATAGCAGCATCATCTCCAAAAATTTCTGGTGTTTTCTTGCTTGAAGTTACTTTAGCTTTATAGGATTTTAACCATTTTTCAAAATTAGATTTTACAACATCTGGTTTACCTCCAGTAATAGGCACTTCAAAACCTGTTTGTTCTCCACGGCTCATAATTTGTCTTATTTCATTCACTACAAAATTATTTTGTGCATTTACAGACAAAAAGCTAAACACCAAAAGAGATACAAGCAATTTAATTTTTTTCATTTTCATTTAATTTATTTAATAACTTTAACAATGTAATTATCTTTGTACTGCAAAATAAATGCCAAATAATATCCCTCGTCCTTAACATTCTTCAACATTTTAAAAGCGTCTTCAGGACTTGCATAATTACCCATTCTATAGAAACATTGTCCATAAGCAAATTTCTCTTCGATTTTGTCTAATGAACGTAATTTATCCACATTAGCATTTGCATCTCTATAACTTCCAATTTGGATTTTATAGTAAGTATTGCCAGCATTTATTAGGTTTATTTTTTCTTTGCTTGGGCCTAGCTCTGTTCCTAATTCAAAAGGAATAATTTTAGTAGTGGATGTAATTTTTGAAATAGCTTCTGCAATCATAGAATTTTCTTTGTTTTCATCGGTTGCAACTGTCTTATTCTCTACAATTGTATTTGTGGCATTAGAAAGCGATTCGGTAGTTTTATTGAATACAGAATCTTTTAATGGTTCAGGTTTGATTAATTCGGTAGGCTTATTTATAGTCGGTGTTATAGTATTTGATGCAACTAAATTATTATTAGTAGTATCTTGTTTTAATGTTAAAGTTTCAGTTGGTAAAGTTGGTTTATTATCTTCAAAATATAATTTTTTAATAGCTTCAGACACCAAAGCAGGAGAGGTAATACTGTTTTCAGTTGTTTTGAATTTTGTTCCAGACAAAACGTATTTTTTTGTTTTTACACTGCCTTTTTCCAAACCTAAAGTGGTGATATTATCATTTATTTTTACACCTTGGTTGCTGATAATGATTTTATAGTTGTTATTTACCAAAAGTTTTATATTGAAATTTCCAGTTTCATCATATTCAATCAACTTGGTTTTATTGTTACTCAAATTAGAGATTCTTGCTTCTGACTTGATTAATTTTCCTGTTGAAGCATCAGTCATATTTCCAGTAAAAAGAATAAAATTAGTTGTTGAGACAGTGCTAAATGAGTTTTCAATATTAAATTTAGGGTCTTTGACTAAGTTTGCAGAAAGTACGACACTATCTTCATTTTTTAACTTATCAGAATTGAAGTCTATAGATTGTGGCCTATAGCCTTCTTTTGAAACATTGACATTGTATGTTTTATTTGGGCTAATATTAATTTTTCCAACACCGTCAGTATTGGTAACACTTTCAGTTACTTTTTTATTTTTTTCAAATAATTCTAAGAATGCAAATCCTAATGGGTCTTTAGTATCATTTTCTTTTACGGTAATAAATAATAATAAATTGAGTGGTTTAATTCTATAAATATCAAACCCACCTTTACTATCGCTTCTGTCAGAACTCACATAAGCTGTTTGTGTTTCTAAATCATAAGTATAACTATCTTCATTACCTGCTGTGTTGATTGGAGCCGGTAATAATTGAACATCTTGCCATAATCCATCACTAAATTCTGCACGATATATATCATAACCACCAAATCCTTCTTCTCTATCAGATGAAAAATACAAATATTCTTTATTGTTTTTCTCTTTCAAATAGAATGGATGATTGTCATTTTTAGGTGAGTTCAATAAGTTCCCTAAATTTTTAGGGTTTGTCCATTTTCCTTCTACTAATTCACTTTCATAAATATCAAATCCATCAGTTTTACTATTCATATCTGAAGAAAAGATAATTTTAGTGCCATCATTATTAAAAGATGGATTCGCACAAGAATATTCTTCGGAATTATAAGGAAATGATTTAATATTGAATAATTGTCCACCTAAGAAATCTGCTATAAAAATTTGATCATATAATTTTGGTTTTTTATTGCTTTCTTTTTTATTGGGTAATAAGGTTGCTGGTTTTGCAGAGAAAACAACTTTGTTACCATCTTTAGTAAATGAAAACTTGATATATTCTTTATTTGTTTCCTCTTGTTGGATAATTTTTATAGGCTCATTCCATTTGTCAAACATTCTTTGTGCTTGTAATATAACAGAGTTAGGTGAATCATTTTTCTTTTTCTCATTTTCAAAATCCCTTTGAAGATAAATTAAATTAGCTCTAAGAATACTTAAATTAATTTCATTTACTGCTGTATTAAAAGTGTAAGGTTCTATTAGATAATTATCAGTAAATGAACTCGCACGAATTAACTTTTTACATAATTGAGCATCTTTTAATACTTTAGTAGCATCTCCAGATTCAGCAGCATAAGTAATATAAGTATCTAATGCTTTTTGATAATCACCCATTTCCTTATAGGTTTTCGCTAAATTTAAGAGGTTTACTTTCGTTTCTTTTAATAAATGTAGTTCTTTTTGATACAAAGAAATTGCAGTTGCATAGTCTTTCTTTTTTGCATAGATATCAGCAATTTTAAAAGCATATTCAGGCTTTTGCGTGTATTCTTTTTTGTAGTAATTGATTATTTTGTCATACTCTTTTTTTGCTAACAACTTGGAAATAGCAGTTGTGTCCCAATTAGCAGACAATCCAGAAATACCTAAAATAATAAAAACAAAAAACAATAATCTATTTTTTATAAAATATCAAATTTTGATAGCTTCAAAACCAAAGTTTTTACACTAATTCAATTTCAAAAGTAGATGAATTTTAATGCGACTTAAAAAAAAGTGTTCCACAGCACTGCTTAAAAGAGTTGTTTTGTGGAAAAGTATTTACTAACATCGTTAAAGAACGATGTTAGTAAATTTTATTGATAGTTTGACCTTATTTATTTTATTAATGAGCCTCTAGCCAATTGTTACCCCAACCACAACTGACCTCAACTGGAATGTTTAATGGTAAGGCATTTTTCATAGATGAGCTTACTATATTTTCAATAATTTCTCGTTCAGATTTATGTACATCAAGGATTAATTCATCGTGTACTTGCAATAGTAATTTAGAATTATAGTTTAGTTCTTTCAGTTGTTTATGAATATCAATCATGGCTACTTTTATCATATCAGCTGCAGAACCTTGAATCGGAGCATTGATAGCAATTCTTTCAGCAAAACCTCGGATAGTATAGTTTTCTGAATTAATATCCCTGATATAATTTCTTCTTTTCAAAAGTGTTTCAACATAGCCATTTTGTTGTGCAAATTTTATGGTATTATCCATATAGTTTTTAATTTTAGGATATTGCTTAAAATATTCCTCAATTAACTCAGCAGCTTCATTTCTACCAGTGCCTAATCTTTGAGCCAATCCAAATGCTGATATACCATAAATAATACCAAAATTGACCATTTTAGCTTTTCTTCTCATTTCAGAACTGACTTTATCTAAACTTACATTAAAAACTCGGGCAGCTGTAGCAGCGTGAATGTCCTGTTTTTGTCTGAATGCTTCCATCATATTTTCATCGCCACTAATAGAAGCGACAATTCTTAATTCAATTTGAGAATAATCAGCCGATAATAAAGTATAGTTTTCATCTCTTGGAATAAATGCTTTTCTGATTTGTTTTCCTCGTTCAGTTCGAATAGGAATATTTTGTAAATTCGGGTTTATAGAACTTAATCGACCAGTCGCTACACTGGTTTGATTATAAGTAGTATGAATTCGATTAGTTAAAGGATTAATTAAATTTGGAATGGCATCAACATAAGTCGATTTTAGCTTAGTAAATTCTCGATAATCTAATAAATATTGGACAATATTATGCTTATCCATAATTTTTTGCAAGGTCGCTTCATCAGTGCTATACTGCCCAGTTTTAGTTTTTTTGCCTTGATAAGGAATTTTTAAATGTTCAAATAAAATTTCACCTAATTGTTTTGGGGAATCAATATTGAAAGTTGTTCCACTCTCTTTATAAATTGTATCTTGTAACTGAATTAATTCTTCTTGAATTTCACTAGAATATTTTTGTAAAAATGGAACATCAACATTGATTCCTTCACGCTCCATATCTGCCAAAACTGTTATTAATTTTGTTTCAACATTATAAAATAAATTTTCTAAGTGCGTTTGGTCTATTTCTTTTTTGAAAATTTGTTGAAGTTGTAAAGTTATATCCGCATCTTCAATGGCATAATCTTTGATTTTTTCGATGGGTACATCACGCATATTACCTTGATTTTTGCCTTTTTTACCAATCAATTCTTCAATTGAAATGGTTTGGTAATTCAGATAGTTTTCAGCCAAAATATCCATTCCGTGTCGAGCATCTGGTTCAATTAGATAATGTGCCAACATGGTATCCCAAAGAATACCTTTTAATTCTATTTTGTAATTTTTTAAAACCAATAAATCATATTTGATATTTTGTCCAATTTTAGTAATATTTTCATTTTCTAAAATAGGTCGAAGTTGTTCAATTATGGCTTGTGTTTGCACTTTATCAGCAAAACAAGGAATATAAAAACCTTCATTTTCTTTGATACTAATGCTGATACCTACTAACTCACTTTCAAAAGTATTTAATGATGTTGTTTCTGTATCAAAACAAATTGATTTTTCTTTAGAAAGTTTTTGTACTAATTCTGCTAATTTATTTTCGGTATCAACTAATGTGTAAAGATGTTCAGTGTTAAATAAATTTTTGTTTTCAGATATTTTTTCAGTTTCTAATGCAGTTTCGTTTATCGAAGAAAATAAATCAAATTGCTGACTTGTATTACTACTTGCTTTACTTTTTTCTTCTAACAAATTATAGTTGTCGCCTAAAATTCTTTTGGCTTGTGTTCTAAATTCTAATTCAGCAAAGATTTCAGCTAAAGCTGCTGTATTTTTCTCTTGTATTTTAAAGGTTTCTATATGAAATTCAACAGGTACATTTAGCTCAACAGTTGCTAAACTTTTAGACATAAAAGCCTGTTCTTTTTGTTCTACTAATTTGTCTTTTAGTTTCCCTTTAACCTGTTCTATATTTTCATAGATACCCTCAATACTTCCAAAATCTTTAATTAATTTTTGGGCAGTCTTTTCTCCAATTCCTGCAACGCCAGGTATATTATCAATAGCATCACCCATCAAGCCTAAAATATCAATTAATTGTTTTGGATTATCAATTTCCCAACGTTCACAAATTTCTTTTACACCATAAATTTGAGCAGGTTTTCCCATATAAGGTGGACGATGAATAAATGTTTTATCAGAAACCAATTGACCTAAATCTTTATCCATAGTAACAATATAAGTTTCAATATTATGTTGTTCTGCTTGCATCGCAATTGCCCCAATAATATCATCAGCTTCATATCCAGGAACTTCTAAAATTGGGATATTAAAACCTTTAATAATCTCTTTAATATATGGAATTGAAAATATTATATCTTCTGGAGTTTCAGAGCGATTTGCTTTGTAAGCTTCAAATGCTTCGTGGCGGATAGTGGGTTCAGTACTGTCAAATGCACAAGCAATATGTGTAGGTTTGTATTTGGTAATAATTTCGTAGAGTGTATTTAAAAAACCAGTAATAGCAGAAACATTTTGACCTTTTGAATTGATGAGTGGTTTTTTTTGTAAAGCAAAATAGGCTCTAAAAATCATCGCAAAAGAATCGAATAGATATAGTTTTTCCATTTAATAAGCATCGTTAATTATAAAAAATGATAAAGCTAATGAAATAATACTAATTTTTATTTGTCAGAACGATAGTGAAATATTTTGAAAAGTAAGTTTAATGAAGAATTTGAATTATTGATAACTTATCTTATCAGTATAAATCGTAAATTTGCGACATATTATTATAAAAATAAAAATAGTGGCAAAAATTTGGCAAAAAAAAGTAATAGATAATTCAGAATTATCGACGTTGGTAGAAACTTTTACAGTAGGAAAAGATCGTGAATTAGATTTAATTCTAGCTAAATTCGATGTTTTGGGATCATTGGCTCATACTCAAATGCTAGCAGAGGTTGGCTTGTTGCCCAAAGAAGAATTAGAACCAATTCATCAAGAGCTAAAAAATATTTATAAAACTATTGAAGCTAATGAGTTTACATTAGAAGAAAGCAGTGAAGATATTCATTCAGAAGTGGAGTATAGATTAACACAGAAATTAGGAGAATTAGGTAAGAAAATTCATTCAGGGAGAAGTCGTAATGACCAAGTTTTATTAGATATTAAGTTATATTCTAGAACTAAAATTAAAGAAATAGTCGAACAAACCCAAACTCTTTTTGATACGTTAATTAGTTTGGCAAATAAATATAAAGACACATTATTGCCAGGATATACACACTTGCAAATTGCTATGCCGAGTTCTTTTGGTTTATGGTTTTCGGCTTATGCTGAAAGCCTTTCAGATGATATTAATACGTTGTATAGTGCTTACAATTTAGTCAATAAGAATCCATTAGGTTCAGGTGCTGGATATGGAAGTTCTTTTCCTTTAAATAGAACAAGAACTACTGAACTACTTGGGTTTGATTCCTTAAATTACAATGTAGTCTATGCACAAATGAACAGAGGCAAAATGGAAAAATTAGTAAGTAGTGCATTGGCAAATATTGCTTCTACGTTGGCAAAGTTAGCGATGGATGCTACTTTATACATCAATCAAAATTTTGGTTTTATTAGTTTTCCCGATGTTTTAACAACAGGCTCATCTATTATGCCACACAAAAAAAATCCTGATGTTTTTGAATTAATTCGTGCAAAATGCAATAAACTTATTAATCTTCCTGCACAAATATCTATGATTATTGGAAATTTACCTTCTGGTTATCATCGTGATTTACAAATTATTAAAGAAGATTATTTATTTAGCTTTGATATTCTAATTGATTGTATTAAAATGACGAATACCATGTTGGAACACATTATTATTAAAGAACAAATTTTAGAAGATGATAAGTATAAATATCTTTTTACTGTTGATAGTATAAATGAATTAGTTAATCAAGGTAAATCATTTCGTGATGCTTATGTAGAAATTGGTCAGCAAGTAGAGGAGGGGAATTATCAAAAACCAAAAGATTTAAAACATACATTGGAAGGAAGTTTGGGTAATTTATGCTTGGAAGATATTGTTAAACAAATGATAAAAAATACCGAACAATTCAACTTTAAAACCTATTTGGAAAAAGAAAATAGTTTAGTTCAATAATATTTGGTAAAGTTTTTGTAATATTATTATTTTAAAACCTTACAAAAAAAAATAAATTTTTATACTATGAATAAAATGATTACTATTATTTTGTTTTTGGTTGTTATTATATCAGCCAAAGCTCAAGATTTAAAAATTAGCAAAGGAGAAATTAATGTAAAGAATACAAAAGCTGGAAATGATGCTAATTTTGTAGGAAAGATAGGAAATAACTATCTGTTTTCATCAGCAAATCCAGTTGGAATAGGAGGTGGAAGATACTATGAAAATAATCCACCTAAGCTATACTTAATTGACAAATCAGGCAAAGTAATTGCATCTACAGATACTAAAGAGCAATTTAGTAATGCAAAGATTACAGATGTCTATTTGTATGACATTATTACCTTTGGTGATAAGATTATTTGTCTTTATAGTTCTTATCAAAAATCTGAAAAATCTAAGATTTTTTATTTGTCCGAAATTAATTCAAATACTTTATCAATTAATTTTAATAATAAAATACTAATATCCAAAGAATTAAGTGTTGCAATGTATGGAATACCTGTAACGGCACCAATAGTATTATGGGATATTTCTGATGATAAAAGTAAATTGGCTGTTAGTTTTTCAAGATATTACCACCCACAAGCATTGCCTAAAGATAGACCCAAAACCCAATACACTTTATTAAAGTCTTTTGTATTTGATGGCAACTTAAAGGTAATTAAAAGTAATTTTTTTGATGTAGAGCCAGAAAAGTATTATAGCAAGTATTATGAATCATATGATATGAAAGTTAATAATAATGGCGATGTTGTTACCTTATTAAAATACAATATAAAACAAGCTAAAGGTCCAGTCGCAATAAATTCAAGTATTCATATTACTTCTGGAGATGACAAAGTCGGAAAAATATTAGATATAAAATTACCTAATAATCTTCTCATAAGAGATAATTCTGTATTAGAAATAAATGATAACTATATTATTTTTACAGGTATGCCATCTATATTAGAAAAAAATACATACAGTCTTACTGTACATAGTATAATTGGTTATATGAATTGTATACTTAATTTTAACGGAGATATTTTAAATTCTAGTATTAACTCTTTTGATAATTTTGAAGTAGATTTTCCAGAAATTAAAGGTAGAGATTATAAAAAGCAAATTGATTATAAAAATACAATATTGTTTGAAGATGGATCATTTATGATGATATCTCAATTGTTTAAGGCAGATATAATTTTGGCTTTTTACAACAAAGATGGAAAGCGTATGTGGTCAAGATTAATAAATAGAAAAATGGACTGGGATAGTTTTGTAGCTACTTTTTACAAAAAAGATTCTAATGATGCATATATTATTTTCAATGATAAAGAAAGTGGTTTAGCTACATATTTAGTTAGAGTTGATAAGCAAGGTAATCTATCAGATAAAAAAGTGGTGGCGTCTGAAAATATGTTCTTTTATGGAAAACAAGCAGATGATAAAGAATATATATACCATAGTGGAAAAGACAATATTAAGTACGGAATAATAGAATTTTAAAATTTGTAAATCAATAAATGATAAAAAATACCGAACAATTCAACTTTAAAACCTATTTGGAAAAAGAAAATAGTTTAGTTCAATAATATTTGGCAAAGTTTTTGTAATATTGCGGTCATATAAAATTCTCAAACAAAAAAATATTTATTAAAAAATGAAAAAAACATTTTTATTGACATTAATGATTGGAGTAATGGGTTTTACTTCTAACATCTTTGCTGAATCTATTGAAGATATTGTAGATAAGGCAGATGCTGCAATGAAAGCTGTTAAAACTTGTTCTTATGATTTTTATTCTAAAGAAAGATTTAAAGGTGGAAAAATAATCGAATCTCACATCCAATTTAAAATTCAGGAATCACCTAAGAAAACTTATGCAAATTCTATTAAGCCACAAAAGGCACAATTAATTTATATTCCTTCTGTTCAATCAAAAGTGAAAGTAAAAAAAGGATTTACACTAAATCTTGAATTGACAAATGGTTTATTGATGAAAGAACAACATCAAACTATTGACAGAGCTGGATTTGGAAGAATTAGAAAGGTTTTGATGACAAGTATTGAAGCAAGAAAAGGACAAGATTTAAATAAATTTGCAAAAGTTACAGGAAGCATTGTTTATGATGGTAAAGATTGTTATAGAATTGAAATCAACGATCCTGATTATAAAATTATATATCATACAGTAACTCCATCTCAAACTACTGTTTGGAAATTAGGTGACCAATTAGCTATCCCTGAGTATAAAATTAAAGAGTTAAACGGATTTAGTAAAGACGAATTAACACCTGGACAAAAAATTAAAATTCCATCTTCTTATGCTAAAAAAACCATTATTTATTTAGATAAGAAAACTTATTTACCATTGTACCAAAGAATGGAAGATGAAGAAGGTATGTATGAAACTTATGAAATGAAAAACTTAAAAATTGGAGTAAGCCTTACAGACGCTGATTTTCAGTTCTAATTTTTAATAAAAATATAAATTTAAGCTTTCCAAATTTTGGAAAGCTTTTTTATTTAATGGCTGATATGCATTATATTTTTTGTAATTTTGTTGATATATGACAACGAGTATTTTAGATAGAATTAAGCAATCTGCAAATGAATTTTCTACTCAATTGATTGAGATTAGAAGACATTTACACACACATCCAGAGTTAAGCTTTGAAGAGAAAGAAACTGCAAAATATATTACTAAACAATTAGATAATTTGGGCATAAACTATCAAAAAGATATTGGTGGCCATGGAATCGTTGGTTTGATAAAAGGAAAAAATCCAGACAGGCAAACAATAGCTTTACGAGCAGATATTGATGCCTTGCCTATTCAAGAAAAAAATAATGTAAGCTACTGCTCTGTCAATGAAGGAAAAATGCATGCCTGCGGACATGATGTACATACAACTTGTTTAATAGGTGCTTTGAAAATATTAAATGAAATCAAAGACAATTTTGAAGGACAAATTAAATTTATTTTTCAACCAGCAGAAGAAAAATTACCTGGCGGTGCATCTATTCTAATTCAAGAAGGTGTTTTGGAAAATCCTAAAGTAGAAAAAATTTTTGGCGAACATGTTTTGCCACAATTAGAAACTGGAAAAGTCGCATTTAGAAGTGGTATTTCTATGGCAAGTTGCGATGAAATTTTTATAACAATAAAAGGAAATGGCGGACATGGTGCTGTTCCAAATCTTGCTATTGATACGGTGCTGATAGCATCACATATAGTTATTGCTTTGCAACAAATTGTAAGTAGAAATGCTAACCCAATTATGCCATCTGTTTTGACAATTGGGAAATTTATTGCTAATGGTGCTACAAATGTAATTCCTGAAGAAGTAAAAATGGAAGGTACTTTTAGAACTTTTGATGAAAAATGGAGAGCTGAAGCAAAAATTAAAATTGTTCAAATAGCAACGAGTATTGCTGAAAGTATGGGAGCAGAAATTGAAATTGAAATTGCTCACGGTTATCCATTCTTAAAAAACGATGAGGATATTACAAAAAATGCTATTGCAAATGCTAAGTTATATATAGGAGAAGAAAATGTAGAAGAGTTACCAATTCGTATGACAGCAGAAGATTTTAGTTATTATACTCAAGTTGTACCAGCATGTTTTTATAGATTAGGAACAGGAAATATTGAAAAAGGCATCACTTCATCTATTCATACACCAACTTTTGATGTCGATGAAAATTGTTTAGAAATTGGTGCTGGCTTGATGGCGTGGTTAGCATTTAGTGAATTGAACAATATGCAATAAATTGTGAAATATGAGATTTGAGACTCCATATAATTAACAATCAATTAAAGACACTTGATAGAATCTTTAGCATATTATATTGACGGTATAAACAATAAAGACAGAATTGTATTGAGTAGAGCTATTACTTTAATAGAAAGTACTGTACTAGCTCATCGTGTTGTGGCTAATCAATTAATTGAATTTTGTCTAAAACAAGAAAAGCAATCTAAGAGAATTGGCATTACTGGTTCTCCTGGTGTTGGAAAAAGTACCTTTATCAATGCGTTAGGTTCTGAAATTCTTGAAAAAAATCAGACTTTAGCAATATTAGCAATTGACCCAAGTAGTTCCATTACAAAAGGAAGTATTTTAGGAGACAAGACTAGAATGTACGAAATTGCTTACCATAAAGATGTTTTTATACGACCAACTGCAAGTAGTAATTACTTAGGAGGAATTGCTCAAAATACTTATCAAACTATATTATTATGTGAGGCTTTTGGCTTTGATTATATAATTATAGAAACAGTAGGTGTGGGGCAATCTGAAATAGAAATTAAACATCTTACAGATTTATTTATGCTGTTGATTTTGCCAAATTCTGGCGATGAATTGCAAGGTATTAAGCGTGGTGTAATGGAATTGGCTGATATTATTATTATCAACAAAGCAGACAAAGCAAATGAGCAACAAGCAAAAATTAGTGTTGCACAATTAAAAAGTGTTTTGCCATTATTAAATTATCAAAATAAGGATTGGAATAATATTGTTTTACAAACTTCATCTATAGAAAAAATTGGAATTGATAATTCATTAAAACATATTGAAAATTACTTTTCTAAAGTAAATATTGAGTCTATACGCCAACAACAACTACTTAGTTGGAAGAACAATTTAGTAATTCAGTTGATTCAAGAAAAGATTATGTCTAATAAAAAAATCAAAACAATTATTGATGGATTTTTAGCTAATGATGATTATAGCTACAAACAAATTCAGGCAATAAATACTGAATTGGAATGTTTAATTAATAAAATGGATAGTTAATTATAATCTCAAAAACTCCAAAGCTAAACCATATTCACCTTCAAGTTTTTTTATGCCAATATTAAAATAATATTTACCTTTTGTTGTTTTACTATCTGCGGTTGCGTCCCATGAATAATAATTATATTCGTCTAGTTTGGGAGCATCATATTTTTGTGTGTAATATTCATTGAAGTTATCTAGTAATTGAGCTTCTTGAACACTATCGTTTAAATAAATATTTACTGTAATAATTTTCAAGACTGAATGTTCAAAAAAATATTTAATATCAGCATATTCTACAAACTTCGAAGTATCTTTTGGAAAATTATAACTATAAGCTAAATGGGATTCTGTAGCATCATATTGTTGAGATTTTTCGGCATCTATTACATCATCTTTTGAAAAATCAAAATTGATATTCTTAAAAATAGCATTTTTATCATCAGTTATTAACTCTTGAAAAAATACAGTTGGATTTTTTATAACAATCTTATCTGATTTACAAGCTATAAAAAATACAAAAGAAAAAAAAAGGTATTGAATATTTTTCCGCATTTTAGATTTTTTTAGCCAATTCTGAAAGGAAAAATTTGATTTCGTTTAGTTTTTTAGACACTTCATTCTTATCAAAATCATTTTTTACATAAATGTTGTTATTGATAATAATGTCTTGTTTCTCTTTTAATTGTTTTCTTGCACCTTCAATAGTAAAGCCTTTATCTTTTACTAAGCTTTTTATTTTTTTGATGTAATCAATATCTTGTTTTGTATATAAACGATTGCCTTTTGATGCTTTTTTAGGTCTTAAATTGCTAAATTCTGTTTCCCAAAATCGTAATAAAGACTTATTTACATCTAACATACTAGCAACTTCGCCAATACTATAATATAATTTTTCTATTTCTTTTTCTTTATAAGGCATACGATGATATATTCAAGTTAAAAATACAAGAATTTTCGAGTATAAGAATATTTTTTAGCAAAAAGCAACAAACTTTAATATAAAATTCTAGCTTTTATAGTATTGGCAACAGTCTTTAAATCATCAATTAAAGTTAAGTCTGCATTTTTATCAACATCTAAAACCACATAGCCGATATTTTCATTGGTTTTTAAATATTGACCCAAAATATTCACATGATGCTTAGACAAAGTGGTATTGATTTCAGATAAAACACCTGGTACATTTTTATGGAAATGTAATACACGTTTTGTGTCTTTTTGTGGTGCTAAACTTAATTCAGGAACGGATTTAGAACCCAAAGTTGAACCATTATCCATATAACTTGTCAATTTGCTTCCCACTTCAGTGCCAATATTTTCTTGGGCTTCTTGCGTAGAACCACCAATATGCGGCGTTAAAATCACATTATCTAAACCAACTAAAGGCGACTCAAATCCAGGTCCATTTTGTTTAGGTTCTTTAGGGAAAACATCAACGGCAGCACCTCCAACTTTTCCACTTAGAATAGCATCTCTCAATGCATCTACATCAACAACATTTCCACGAGATAAGTTTTGGAAAATAACGCCATCTTTCATCTGATTAAAATCATTTGCTATAATCATATTTTTTGTACCAGGCGTTGCTGGAACATGTAAGGTTACAATATCTGCTTTAGCATATAATTCTTCTAAGGTTTCGACAGCTTGAGCATTTCCCAAAGGTAATTTTGGTTCAATATCAAAATAAATCACTTTTAAACCCATACTTTCGCCTAATACAGAAACTTGACTTCCAATATGTCCATATCCAATGATACCAATTGTTTTGCCTCTTAATTCATAACTTCCTTTTGCCGTTTTTTGCCAATTACCTTCATGCATTGCTTTGCTTTTTGATGGAACACCTCTCAATAACATAATAGAATTGGCGATTATTAATTCAGCTACTGAACGAGTATTAGAATAAGGCGAATTGAAAACAGGAATGCCTAATTCAGTAGCTTTAGCTAAATCAACTTGGTTTGTACCAATACAAAAACAACCTATTGTCATTAGTTTTTTTGCTTTTTCTAAAACTGGTGCTGTTAAGTTGGTTTTAGAGCGAATGCCTATAATATGATAGTTTTCTATGCAGTTTAATAGTTCTTCCTCAGTCATTGCTTCTTTAAAGGAATCAATATTTGTATAACCTTTTTTGTTAAATTCATTGGTTGCAGATTGGTGTAAACCTTCTAGTAGAAGGATTCTTATTTTTTCTTTTGGATATGAAACTTCTTTTGGCATTATCTTGTAGTATTTGTAGCTAAATTAGTGATAAAATAAAAGTATTAGGTACAATAAACTATGTTTATTGATTATTTAATATGATTGAAATTTAGAATTTATTTCTGTATTATAATTTTCCCAGTATAGATTTGGTCTTTGGTTTCTATATTAATAAAATACAAACCATTTGAAAAAGTAGTAGTATTAATATGTAAATTATTCAGTTCTGTTGGCTCTATTTCTTTTTGTAAAACAGTTTCTCCAACGGTATTATATATTTTATACCATGAATTTTTTGTTATACTATTTGGAAACGATAGATTTACAAAAGTATTAGCGGGATTAGGATAAACTGAAATTTCTTGATAATCTTTTTTATTAATAATTGCAGTAGATACTTCTTTTTCAGTTGGAAAAGAAAAAATATCTGCATACCAAGTGTATTCTAAAACCTTATTATCAATATTAATTTTAGATTGATAAGCCCATTGTAATGTTGGTAAGTCAAAATACCATTTACTTTCAAAAATTGAAGTTTTAATTATATTTTCAAAATTATCAAAGCTACCATACATTTCTATATTACCAACCACTATAATCCAAGTTTGCCCATCATGGTTATCACATGCTATTTTATTAAGAATTGAATCCGTACAATGTCTTCTAACTGCAATATAACCATCTTTTTCTCTCCCTATTATCCAATTGTTATCTTCTCTTATTTCATCAAAAACATTTGCATCCCATTTGAGTGCAATGTCTAGTTTGTTATCAATATACCCAAAAAGAGCCAATCCTTTTTCTGGTCTATACATGACTAATGCAATATTATCGGTTTGTTTAACATAAGGCAAATGGGTATTAGCGTGTAGTTCAGATCGATTTTCTAAATCTTCAGCAACTTTGCCAGAAATAGGGAAAACAGCTGACGTACCAGTATTTGCAACAACTGGAAATTGCTGATAACCATTCTTACCTTTCCAAAAATCTTGCACTGAGGATAAGGTAACTGAATTGTTTTTAAATATGGTGATGTTTGGATTATAGATACCAGAACTTTTTGAAATAGAACTTGCTATTCTAGCTAAAGTTGGTGCAATAGCTAGTGGTAAACCTTTAAAATCCTTAAAATCTTTAAATTCATCATGATTCCATAAATTGTATTCATTTAAAATGGTAGCTGTACTAAGTGCAACTTCAGGATCAAAATATGCTCCAGAACTCCATTGAAAAATTACTTTTGAAAGTAAAGGAATATTTTTATTGATTGTATTAACGTCGTCTAATAATGAATGTCCAACCGTAAAATTCGAATTAAGTACACTTGTCCATGATGAAATAACAGAAGTTACATCTATTGAAGAAGTGGCTAAAAAACTACCTGAGTGTGAAACCGATGTAGGTACTTCACCCATTCCTGTTAAAAGAAATATTAAGTTGTTATGATTTTGGTTAAATGGAGTTGTGTATTTATTATAATAATTTCTTCCTGCAGCAGGAAAGAAAACACCCTGATTATTGGTTAATAACAAAATGTCTTTTAATAATTTTTGAGCAGCTTGCGTAGCTAAATGCTTTATTTCTGCATCTTGAGCAAAATCAGCTAAGTTTAATAAGCCTGATAAGCTATAAGGGAGATATACAGATGAAAAAAATTCATAAAAACCATAATCCACTTTTAATTTTAATAAATGTTTTAGTTGACTATTCAAACTATCATCAACTTGCTTTCCATATTTTTCATGTAGTAACCAATTAGATGACATCCACATAATCATGTGGTTTTCTGACCAATATACTCTTAATTTCTCATCTTTTGTTAGCCAAAATGGTATCGGTTCAAGAATAGGTAAAATTAGATTATCATATTCACCATTAGATAAAAACAAAATTCTAATCAGTTTTACAATATCAAAATCTGCTGTAGTATTTGATGCAATATTATTTAGAATTTCATTCAATAAGGTTGCTTCAATTGGACTATTTTTATATGCCTGAAAAATGATAGAATTTGAATTTAAATGATTTAATCCATTTTCTATATAAGCATCTCTCCTAATTTCAAAATCAGGATTTTGAGCATCAATATTTAAGAAAAATAAGAAAACTAAAAATGAAATAATGTATTTAAGTTTCACAATCTTATAGTTTATTAATCTAAGATAATAAATATCAATTTAAAATGTTATAAATTTTTAAGAAAGTTATCAATCATCTAATACAATATTATTAAGCTGTATCGTTTGAAGCTGTGTAAGCACCAATATTATCAATAATACATAAATAAAAACTATTTATCTTTTACTAATCTAATTATTTTTAAGGTCCTCAGTTAATTAAAAAAATCTAAAGTATCTATGAGCGTACAATAGTTTACTTATTACGAATTTGTTTTATTACCCATTTCAATAGATTTACTATTATAACAGAAATTATTCCAACGCCAAGCCCAAAGATTATTTCGCGTATTACTATTGGAATTTTTGGTAATAAATGATGAAATACATCAATATAATGGATAAATATTCCTCCTGAAACTAATATCAATGCAATAGTTCCAACAATGCTAAGTAATTTTACAATTAATGGCAAAGCATTTACAAGACCGTTCCCTAAAATGGTTAAAAATTTATTGTTTTCTGAAATATTCATCAATTGAAATCCCAAATCATCCATTCTAACTAAAAGTGCGACAAATCCGTAAACACCCACAGTTGCGATGAGTGCAACAATAGAAACCGTCATTATTTGTAAAGTTAAATTTTCATTCAGTACAGAACTTAATGCTATAATTACGATTTCCAATGAAAGAATAAAATCAGTTTTAATTGCAGCATTGACCTTCTTTTTTTCTAAAGCTTCTGCTGTTTTCTCCTCAAGAGTTAATGAACTAGCGACTTCTTTATGATTTCTATGAAATAAATATTCAACTATTTTTTCAGCACCTTCATAGGCTAAATAGATACCTCCAATGACCAATAAAATTTTTATTAAAAAAGGTGCATATACATTAAGGACCAAAACAAGTGGAACAATGATTAACTTATTAATAAAAGAACCCTTGCTGATAGCCCACAAAACGGGAAGTTCTCTTGAAGATACGTATCCTGTTGCTTTCTCAGCATTTACAGCTAAATCATCACCAAGAATTGCTGCAGTCTTTTTTGTTGCAACCTTAGCAGTAATGGCTACATCATCCATTAGTACAGCTATATCGTCTAAAACAGTAAAAATACTAGCTCCCATATTGTCTAAATTGTTGAAAGAAAATTATCCCTTAAATATATAATTGAATAATGATAGATTTAAGGGATAATTTCAAAGTTACTTTATAAAAGCTCTAATCTTATTTACTAACTGTAGTTCTTTTATTAGTAGGAATGGCATCATCTCCTAAAATAGCTGGAGGCGTTTTGGCATATTCACTAACTTCTCCTGTTAATGTTTTTAAAAATGCAGCTATATCTCCAACTTCTTCCGTATTCAATTCTTTATTTAATTGTGCTTTTGCCATTATTTGAATAGCAGTATTCAAATCTTTTACGCTTCCATCATGAAAATATGGATAAGTATGTTCAATATTTCTCAAAGAAGGTACTTTAAAAAAGTCTGTACTTGCTTCATTTTTATTCAAATCTGCCAAGCCTTTATCAGTTGAATTTGACTTTGTAAAAGTTCGATAATCTGCGAATACACCAAATTTTTGTAATGAATTTCCACCCAATGCAACACCACTATGACAAGAAATACAACCTGTTTTAATAAATAAATCTAAGCCTTTCTTTTGCTGAGCATCTAAAGCATTATGGTCATCTGCTAAGTATTTATCAAATGCAGATGGTGTAACTAATGTACGCTCAAATGCACCAATAGCTGTTTGAATATTTTTATAAGATATTGGATTGGCATCATTTGGGAACGCTTTTTTAAACAAATCTTTGTAATAATCAACTTTAGATAACCTGTCAATTACTGTTTTTTCATTAGGCATATTCATCTCTACTGGATTTAAAATTGGTCCTCCAGCTTGTTCTTCAACGTCTTTTGCTCTTCCATCCCAAAATTGTATAGAATGAAAAGCTGCATTTAAGGTAGTAGGAGAGTTTCTGCCACCTAATTTGCCTTCATCACCAGGAGAAAATGGCAAATTATCTACTCCAAAAGTGTTTAAGTTGTGGCATGAATTACAGCTATTATTTCCCTTAGGAGATAATTTGGTATCGTAGTACAATGTCTTTCCCAATTCAACCATATCTAAAGAAAGGTTTCTTTTTCCTTCATCATCTGCATTTCCAGTAATTGGCTTGAAAATACTTTTTGCAGTTTGTAGCAATTGTGTATCTTCAGCACTTGCTGCTTCCTGATTAGTTTTGCTTTGGTTCTTACAACTGATGATAGTTAAAGCTATAACTAACATCAGGAGGAAATTTAATTTTCTCATTTTTTGATATTTTTAATTGAATTATTAATTAAAATTCGTCGGTTACACAACCTTCAGAAGCAGAAGCTACTGTCTTTGCATATTTATACAAAACACCTTTTTTAGCTTTTAATTCTGGTAGTTGTAATGCTTTTCTTCTTTCAGTTAAAATTTCATCTGAAACAATAACATCTATCGTATTTTTGACAGCATCGATAATAATTTTATCTCCGTCTTTAATTAAAGCAATATTTCCACCATTTTGAGCTTCAGGAGTTACGTGTCCAACCACAAATCCGTGCGAACCACCACTAAATCTACCATCAGTAATTAAAGCAACATCTTTACCCAAACCTTCACCCATTAAAACAGAAGTAGGTTTCAACATTTCTGGCATACCTGGAGCACCACGAGGCCCAACATATCTAATAACAACAATATTTCCAGCTTTTACTTTTTTAGCTTGCATCGCATCAATAGCATCTTGTTCTTTATCAAAACAAATTGCTTCACCTTCAAATCTTTCGCCTTCTTTGCCTGTAATTTTTGCAACAGCACCTTCAGTTGCTATATTTCCATATAAAATACGGATATGTCCAGTTTTTTTTATTGGATTACTAAAAGGATAAACCAAATCTTGACCATCAGATAATTCAGGTAAATCAGTTAAATTTTCTGCAATGGTTTTTCCTGTTACTGTTATACAATCACCGTGTAACATTCCTTCTTTTAAAAGTAATTTCATGACAGCAGGCACTCCACCAATTTTATGTAAATCTTCCATTACATATCTTCCACTTGGACGGAAATCTGAAAGTACAGGTGTAATTTCTGCCAGTCTCACAAAATCGTCTAAAGTAACTTTTACGCCAATCGCTTTTGCCATTGCAATTAAATGCATTACGGCATTGGTACTTCCGCCTAATACAAAAACAATTCTTATAGCATTTTCAAATGCTTTGAATGTCATAATATCAGAAGGTTTGATATCTTTTTCTAATAAATTTCTGATAGCAGCAGCAACATCTTTTAATTCGTTTTTCTTATCATCTGAAATTGCAGGATTACTTGCCGAATAAGGCAAACTCATACCTAAAGCTTCAATTGCAGATGCCATTGTATTGGCTGTGTACATTCCACCGCACGCACCTGGACCAGGACAAGCACTTTCTATCACACCTTTAAAATCTTCTTCGCTAATTGAACCAGCAAATTTCTGACCTAAAGCTTCAAATGCAGAAACAACATCTAATTGTTGATTTTTATAATGTCCCGCACCAATTGTTCCTCCATAAACCATAATTGATGGTCTATCTAATCGAGCCATACCCATTATAACGCCGGGCATATTTTTATCACAACCTGCGATAGAAACAATACCATCATAGTATTGTGCTCCAGCGTTGGTTTCAATTGAATCAGCGATTACATCACGAGAAACTAAAGAATATCGCATACCAGGTGTTCCCATCGAAATTCCATCGGAAACGCCAATTGTATAAAAGCTCAATCCGATTAAATCTGCTTGTTGATTGACATAACCTTTTAATTCGTGACCAAAACCATTTAAGTGCATATTACATGGATTACCGTCCCAACCAACAGAACAAATACCAATTTGAGCTTTTTTGAAGTCATCATCTGTCATTCCAATAGCGTGAAGCATAGCTTGAGCAGCAGGTTGTGTTGGATCTTGAGTAATCGTTTTAGAGTATTTATTTAATTCAGCCATTACGTAATTTTTACTACAAAAATAAGGAGTTTTATCCTAATATTCATATAAATAAAATCTAATTATCCATAAAGAAAAATTATGATGGTATTGAAGCAGTAATTGACTAATTATTTAATAAAAGGTATATTTCTAAGCTAATCAAAAATTAAATTAATTAGGTTATAATCATTTGATAACCATTTGATTTAATTGGTCAAGTGTTTGGTTTGTCAATTTTATTCATTTAAAGCTTTAAGCGAATGAAAAAAAAGCCTCTATTTTATTTTCATTATATCATCAATACCGATTTGTGTACTGCTAGTGAAACCTTCAGCATAATCAAAACCACATTGACTGCCTAATTCCTTCGCTCTAGATTTTAAAAACTCAAAATAGCCTTCACCTGAAATTTTAGTATAAGGTTCATCACTGTCTTTTTGATAAAATTGAGAAGTATAAGCCTTTATACTTTTGAATTTCATCTCTAAAAAATCAGAAATATCTACAACAAAATCAGGTTTGATGTACTTTTCTTGGATATAATGTATCAACTTTTTTGGTCGCCAAATGGTTTGATTTTCACCATTAGAAGTTGTTTCAATTTTAACCAATCCACTTAGAAAAAAAGCACGCTCTACCAAATCTCCACCACGTTTATGGTCTGGATGTCTGTCATCTATAGCATTGCACAAAATAATTTCAGGTTGATATTGTCTAATTTTTTTTATAATTTCTAACAAATGATATTCATCAATTTCAAAAAAGCCATCTCTAAAACCTAAATTTTCTCGAATGCTTAATCCTAAAATTTTAGCTGCTGCTTGTGCTTCTTCTTTCCTTGTTTGAACAGTGCCTCTAGAACTTAATTCGCCATTGGTTAAATCAATAATTCCTACTTTATTGCCTAACTTTACTTGCTTAGCAATTGTTCCACCACAAGCCAATTCTGCATCATCAGGATGTGCCGCAAAAACTAAAATATCCAATTTCATAATACAAAAATCAATAATTAAAATTGAAATTCCAAATCAATAGGCGAGGAATGGTTTGGTATGAAATGTTTAAATATCCAAAGAATTAGTTAATATCTCTAATCTTTTTCTTTTCTTGCACATTAATTTTTAATTTGAAGCTATGCGGAAACTAAAATTAGATGAACTCAACAGAATATCGACTGAAGAATTTAAAGAAAGCACCAAAAATCCTATTGTTATTGTATTAGATAATGTTCGTAGTGCTATGAATGTCGGTTCTGTCTTCCGTACTTCAGATGCTTTTTTAATCGAAGAAATTATTTTAGTGGGCATCACTGCACAACCACCCAATCGAGAAATTCAAAAATCGGCTTTGGGTGCAACTGAAACTGTGGAGTGGAAATATTTTTCGACATCGGAAGATTGTATTCAATATCTCAAAGAAAAAAAATACACGATTCTATCTATTGAACAAAGTGATCATTCAACCATGTTAAATGAATTTAAAATTGAGGAAAATATGCAATATGCTTTAGTATTTGGCAATGAAGTAGATGGTGTTTCTTATGATTTTATCAATGAAAGTGTTGCTTGTATTGAAGTACCCCAATTTGGAACCAAACATTCTTTAAATATTGCTGTATGTGCAGGTATTGTTACTTGGCATTTTGTATCTGCCAATTTAGAATAAATTATAAGTGAATTGATTGTTTGTATGCATTTTCAAAGGCTTCTTTTATTGCTTCATTTATCGTAGGATGTGGATGAATGCTATGTAATATACTCTTTCCTGTTGCTTCCAAACTTCTCGCCAAAACAATTTCTTCAATGATTTCTGTGGCATTTGTTCCGATAATATGAACGCCTAAAATTTCATCATACTTTTTATCAATCAATACTTTTACAAAACCTTCAGTTTCGCCTATGGCTTTTGCTTTTCCTGATGCACTAAATGGAAATTTACCTACTAAATATTCTTTTTTATCATTGATTAATTGTATCTCAGTGTAACCCACAGAAGCAACTTCTGGAGAACAATAGACACAAGATGGTACATTGTTATAATCAATAGGCAAAGTTGATAACCCAGCAAAATGTTCAGCAGCAATAATAGCTTCTGCACTTGCTGTATGAGCCAATGCTTGACCTCCAATAATATCGCCGATTGCGTACACGCCTTCAATATTTGTTTGACAGTAAATATCTGTTTTTATTTTACTTCTTTCTGTTTGAATTTGACACAATTCTAAGCCAATATTGTCTATGTTTGCAACTATACCCACAGCACTTAAAACACATTCTGTTTTCAAAATAATTTCTTTTTCAGGCGTATTTACTAATAACTCTACTTCATTATTTTCAATTTTACTGTGTAATACTTTTGACGAAGTGTAAATTTTAACACCTTGTTTTTCTAAACTTTTTTTCAAAGCAATGGAGATGTCTATATCTTCATTTGGTAAAATATGTTCAGAAAATTCAATTATGGTTACTTGTGTATCTATTGATTGATAAAAATAAGCAAACTCAATACCGATTGCACCTGCACCAACAATCACTAGTTCTTTTGGCTGTGTTCTCAATGACATAGCATCTTTATAATCTATAATAAATTGATGGTCAATCGGTAGTGATGCTGTGTTCTTTGGAGCACTTCCTGTTGCTAATATGATAGCATCACTTTTATAAATCAATATTTGAGCATCATTATTTGTTACTTCAATTCGTCTGCCAGGCAATATTTTTCCATAACCTTTTATAACTTCAATTTTGTTTTTTTTCATCAGAAATTGAATGCCAGCATGCATTTCATTTGCAATATTTCTGCTTCTATCAATAATTTTAGGAAAGTCCGCTTTTGCTTCATCAATGGATATTCCATATTGATGTGCCTCCTTTATTTCCTTAAATAAATGAGCAGATTTTAATAAAGCTTTTGTAGGAATGCAACCCCAATTCAGACAAATACCACCTAAATTTTCTTTTTCAATAATTGCTACTTTATAGCCCAATTGTGCCAAACGAATCGCGGCAACATAACCACCTGGTCCAGCTCCTAAAATAATAACATCAAAATCTTTCATAAGCAAAAGCAATAAATGATAATTAAATATAACTCAAAAAAATGGGAATTCAATATTTGTCAAAACAAAAAATATGGGTATCTTGTTGTAATTAAAACAACAAAATATGACAGCATTTAAAAATAAAACAGTTTTTATTTCAGGTGGAACTCGTGGAATTGGTCATGCAATTGGTATTCGTTTAGCTCAAGAAGGTGCAAATATCGTCATTGCAGCAAAAAGCACTGAACCTAATCCAAAAATTCCTGGTACAATTTTTACAGCAGCAGCAGATATGGAAAAAGCAGGTGGTAAAGCATTGGCTGTAAAATGTGATATTCGTGAAGAAGCAGAAGTTATTAATGCTGTGAACAAAGCTGTAGAAACATTTGGAGGTATTGATATTTTAATTAATAATGCCTCGGCCATCAATTTGTCGCCTACCTTGGCATTGGAAATGAAAAGATACGATTTGATGCAAGATATCAATACACGTGGTACTTTTCTATGCTCTCAAAAATGTATTCCTCATCTATTAAAAGCAGAAAATCCACATATATTAAATTTGTCACCACCTATTAGTTCTATTACCGAACATTGGTTTAAGAATCATGTGGGTTATTCGATTGCAAAATTTGGTATGAGTTTATGTGTGTTAGGCATGAGTGGTGAATATAGTGGTAAAATCGGTATCAATGCATTATGGCCAAGAACAACAATAGCAACTGCCGCAGTGCAAAATTTATTGGGAGGAGATTCCATTATGAATGCATCAAGAATCCCTGAAATATTAGCAGATGCTGCTTATTATATTTTGAAAAGAGATGCAAAAATAACAACAGGAAACTATTTTGTTGATGATGAATTATTAGCATCTGAAGGTATTACAGATTTAAGTCGTTATGCTTATGCTCCAGGTCATGATTTAGCTCCTGACTTTTTTTTATAATTGCAATTAAAAGGAAAAGTGGAAAAATTACCGAATGAAAATTCAAATAAAAGCAAAATATCAAGCTATATAAAGAAAATAGGCATTTTAGGATTCTTATTTTTTTTGGTAAAAGGTTTAATTTGGATTGCAATATTTGTATTTGGTGCAAAAAGTTGTGGTTGGGTATCTTAATTCCAAATTTAAAAATATTCTCAACTGATTATAGTAATAATACAGCTATTACATTCTAATTTATTATTTTTGCAAATATGAGTAAAGAAAGAGTTTTAAGTGGCGTACGAAGTACAGGAAATTTACATCTTGGAAATTATTTTGGTGCAGTTCGTAATTTTGTGCGTATGCAGGAAAATTATGATTGCTATTTTTTTATTGCTAATTTGCATGCTTTAACAACGCATCCAGACCCTAAACAACTAGTGGCTTCAACAAAGGCAGTTTTTGCAGAATATTTAGCTTGTGGATTAGACCCAGAGAAAAGTGTATTGTATTTACAAAGTGATGTGCCAGAAATTTCAGAATTATATACTTTACTGAATATGTTGGCGTACAAAGGCGAATTGGAAAAATGCACTTCATTCAAAGAAAAAATAAAAAAACACAATGAAAATATCAATGCTGGATTATTGACTTATCCAGTTTTGATGGCGGCAGATATTTTAATTCATAAAGCACATAAAGTTCCAGTAGGGAAGGACCAAGAACAACATTTAGAAATGACTAGAAATTTTGCAGTTCGTTTCAATCATAAATATGGTGTTGATTTCTTTCCAGAACCACAAGCTTTTAATTTTACAGAGCAATTAGTTAAAGTTCCCGGCTTAGATGGCAGTGGAAAAATGGGCAAAAGTGAAGCTGAAGGTAATGCTATATATCTATGTGAAGATGAGGCATCTATACGCAAAAAAGTAATGCGTGCTAAAACTGATGCTGGACCTACAGAACCGAATTCTACGAAACCAATAGAAATTGAAAACTTATTTGCATTAATGAAATTAGTTTCTACAAAAGAAACCATACAACATTTTGATGATGCGTATAATAATTGTTCTATTAGATATGGCGATTTGAAAAAACAATTGGCAGAAGATATTATCCAATTTGTTCGTCCTATTAAAGAAAAAATTACTGAGTATGAAAGCAAACCAGCTTTATTAAAAGAAGTCGCAGATTTTGGAGCAGAAAAAGCAAGAAAAAGTGCAAATGCAACCATTAGTGAATTAAAAACCTTGATGGGATTAAATAATGTTTGGATTTAGTTTCAGATATAAAATTTTAGAGTTATTTTTAAGAACCAAATAATTAATATGGCAAAGAAAAAAGATAGCAATGACAATAAAGCAAATATCAAACATATTGCAGTTGCAGGAAATATTGGCTCTGGAAAAACAACATTAACCAGTTTGTTGGCAAAACACTATAATTGGAATCCAAGATTTGAAGACGTTGAAAGCAATCCTTACCTCAATGATTTTTACGCTGATATGCCTCGTTGGTCTTTCAATTTGCAAGTGTATTTTTTGAATCATCGATTACAACAATTATTAGAAATCCAAGAAGGAAATGAAGTAGTTATTCAAGATAGAACAATTTATGAAGATGCCCATATTTTTGCACCAAACTTACACGAAATGGGTTTAATGAACAATAGAGATTTTGAAAACTATATATCACTTTTTAAAACTATCAACAAACAAATTACGCCTCCAAATTTATTAATTTATTTAAAAGCATCTTTGGGAACGCTCGTTTCGCAGATTGAAAAAAGGGGACGAGCTTATGAAGATAATATTCGTTTAGATTATTTGAAGCAATTAAATCATTATTATGACAATTGGATTGAAAATTACAAAGAAGGTCCTTTATTAATTATTCCAGTTGATGATTTGAATTTTGCCGATAAACCTGAAGATTTTGGTAAAGTAGTAGATAAAATCAATGCCGAATTGTTTGGGTTGTTTTAGATATTCTATCCACATTTATTTTTAATGTTTATTTTATTATCCATAGAAAATTATATTCTAAGGTCTGCTTTTTTATTTGTTGCTAAAAAACTTTTATCTTTGTAGAATAAATTTTAAATAATAAAAACACAAACTAATGAGCTACATTGTATCTGTACACGCCCGTCAAATTTTAGATTCAAGAGGAAATCCAACAGTTGAAGTAGATGTTTTAACTGATAATGGAATTATTGGAAGAGCAGCTGTGCCTTCTGGTGCATCAACTGGAGCTCGTGAAGCTGTTGAGTTGAGAGATGGTGGAAATTTGTATATGGGAAAAGGTGTTTTGAAAGCTGTTGAAAATGTTAATTCTACAATTGCAGAAGCATTAATAGGAGAGGACGTTTATGACCAACGTGTGATTGATAAAATTATGTTGGAATTAGACGGTACAGATAATAAACAAAAATTAGGAGCAAATGCAATTTTAGCAGTTTCGTTGGCAGTTGCTAAAGCCGCAGCACAAGAAGCAGGAATGCCTATTTATAGATATGTTGGTGGCACAAATGCTTATACTTTACCCATTCCTTTAATGAATATTTTGAATGGTGGTGCTCATGCAGATAATAAAATAGATTTTCAAGAATTTATGGTTATGCCAATCGGTGCACCTACATTTTCTGAAGGCTTGAGAATGGGTGTGGAGATTTTTCATAATTTGAAAAAAGTTTTAAAATCAAAAGGTTATTCCACAAACGTAGGTGATGAAGGGGGATTTGCTCCAGAAATCAAATCGAATGAAGAAGCCATTGAAACCGTTTTAAAAGCGATTGAAAGTGCTGGTTATACACCAGGCGAACAAGTGAAAATTGCGATGGATGCTGCATCATCAGAATTTTATGACGCTGCAAAAAAACAATATATCTTCAAAAAATCAGATAATAGAGCAATGAGTTCTGAGGAAATGGTAGAATATTGGAAAACTTGGGTAAATAAATATCCAATTTTATCGATAGAAGATGGATTAGCAGAAGACGATTGGAATGGTTGGGCATTATTAACCAAAGAGATTGGCAATAAATGTCAGTTGGTTGGCGATGATGTTTTTGTTACCAATAGTAAAATTTTAGCTGAAGGCATTGAAAAGAAAGTAGCTAATTCAATTTTGGTAAAAGTAAATCAAATTGGTAGCTTGTCTGAAACGATAGATGCTGTTGAATTAGCCCACAGAAATCGTTATACATCAATTATGAGTCATAGAAGTGGAGAAACTGAAGATAGTATCATTGCTGATTTAGCAGTCGCATTAAATTGTGGTCAAATTAAAACTGGTTCAGCATCAAGAAGTGATAGAATGGCGAAATACAATCAATTACTAAGAATTGAAGAAGAATTAGGCAGCCAAGCATATTATCCAGGAAAAAATTATAGATTCTTTTAATTTGAATTTTTCTGAAATTAAAAAGCTGTCGAAATCGACAGCTTTTTTTTATGTTCTATTATTTAGGTAATATTTTAAATATTTCATATTTTTAAAATACGTTTTGTTCGCACTAAATAGGTTAATACATTTCTAATCCAAGACAGTATTTTATAAGCTATTGATTATCAATATTTCTATTTAACATAATATAAATTATAGGACAAAAATGGTAATTCTAAAATTGCCTAAGGTTTTGTTGATTAAATGGTTGTGTTGATATTTAATTCCTTTAATTGTTTTTCATCAATCGTGCTTGGAGAATCCAACATCACATCACGACCAGAATTATTTTTTGGAAATGCAATAAAATCTCTAATACTTTCTACGCTATTTAAAACAGCACATAATCTATCAAATCCAAATGCTAATCCACCGTGTGGTGGTGCTCCATATTCAAAAGCATTCATTAAAAATCCAAATTGTTTTTGTGCTTCAGCATCACTAAAACCTAAACGCTCAAACATCTTGGCTTGTAATTGTTTATCAAAAATTCTAATTGAGCCACCGCCAACTTCAACGCCATTAATGGCTAAATCGTAAGCATCTGCACGTACACGAGATGGATCTGTATATAAAAATTCAATATCTTCTTTTTTTGGTGAAGTAAATGGATGGTGCATCGCAAACCAACGATTATCTTCTTCAATATATTCCAGCAATGGAAAATCTAATACCCAAAGTGGTTTAAAATCATCTATTTTTCTCAAGCCTAATTTATTGCCTAATTCTAAACGCAATTCATTCATTTGTTTGCGTACTTTATCAGTTTTACCACACAAAACCAACAATAAATCGCCTAATTTCATATTAGTAGCTTCTGCCCATTTTTTTAGTTCTTCTTCATTGTAAAATTTATCTACAGATGATTTTAAAGTACCATCTTCATTATATCTTAGATAAATTAAGCCTGTTGCTCCAATTTGTGGTCGCTTTACAAAATCTGTTAATTCATCAATTTGTTTTCTTGTAAAACCAGCACAGTTTTCAGCATTGATACCAATGATTAATTCTGCATCATCAAATACTTTAAAATCTTTTCCTTTTACAATTTCATTCATTTCAATAAATTGCATTCCAAAACGCAAATCTGGTTTATCACTGCCATATAAACGCATTGCATCATCGTATTGCATTCTTGGAAAATCTGGTAAATCAATATTTTTAATGGTTTTAAAAACATGTTTTATCAAACCTTCAAACATATTTAAAATATCTTCTTGCTCCACAAATGCCATTTCGCAGTCTATTTGTGTAAACTCTGGCTGTCTATCTGCCCTTAAATCCTCATCTCTAAAACATCTTGTAATTTGATAATATTTATCAAAACCTGAAACCATCAATAATTGCTTAAAAGTTTGTGGCGATTGAGGCAGTGCATAAAATTGACCGGGATTCATACGGCTTGGCACCACAAAATCTCTAGCACCTTCCGGTGTAGATTTTATTAAAAATGGTGTTTCTATATCCAAAAAACCATTTGCATTTAGATAATTTCTAACTTCGTAGCCAACTTTATGACGGAAAATAATTTTATCCTGAACCTCTCTCCTTCTTAAATCTAAATATCTGTATTGCATACGAATATCATCGCCTCCATCAGTATCATTTTCAATAGTAAATGGTGGTAATTTTGATGCCGACAACAAGACTAAATGCTCTGCAATAATTTCAATTTCACCAGTTGGGTTCTTTGGATTTTTATTAGAGCGTTCAACCACATTTCCTTTAATTTGTACCACATATTCACGTCCTAACTGTTCCGCTTGACTAAATAAATCAGGATTTTCAGTTTTATTAAAAACAATTTGTGTTATACCATATCTATCTCTAATATCTATAAATAACAATTCTCCAAAATTTCGGCTAGTTTGTACCCAGCCCGAAAGTGTAATATTTTGATTTATATCTGTAATCCTTAAAGCTCCACAAGTATGCGTTCTGTACATAGTCTAATTTTTTAAATATTTAACAGCAAAAATAATTTAATTATTGATTCTTTTGAAGAATTTAAGCTGTAGTTTCGTTTATTTCTTCATTAACTTGAATTTTTCTAACTATCCAAATACAAATAAGACCGATAATTACTGTTATATAGCTTAGTTTTCCATAATTTTCTAAATGTCCATTAACAGGGTTTTTAGTTAATATTAAACCACCTAAAGTTGCTGCAATTCCTTCACTAAACTCTATTATTGCTGAGCGAATGGCTAAGAATTTTGAACGTTGGGCTTCTGTTGGTGCACCTGTTAATAAGGTCATTGCAGCTATCATTCTTCCTGAACTAAACACAAATAATAAGGTACAAAAGAATAAAATATATAGCAGATTAACATTGCTAGTATGTGCTAAAACTAATACTGGAATAAAGGAACACGAAAGCAAAAAAATAAAAGATTTTAATTTTCCATATTGGTCAATATATTTGCCAATAGATAATGAAGTGATAGTAACAGAAATGCCGCCAATTAAATACATCAAAGTAGTTTCATCTTTTTCAAATCCTAAATTATCTTGTAAATAAGGATTAATAAATGAAAAATACATAAAATGTCCTAATACTAAGAAAAACACAAACAAAAATGCATTTCTTAAATTTTTATCTAAAAATAAATCTACCACATCTTGCAGAGAAAGTGAAGACGAATCTCTAATATATTGATTCAATGGCGGAATAATTCTATAAGCTATTACAAAAACAACTAAAGCTAAAATGCCAATTATTCTAAAAGGCATAAACTCATCAGTATATTTACTGATAAACAAACCTAAAGGAATACCAATAATTGATGCTAATCCGAATGCTGTATTTAAACTGCCCATCGCCTTCCCTCTCCTATGATACGGAACAATATCTGAAATTATTGCTACAGTAGTACAGCCTAGTAATCCACCAAATGTACCTGTAAAAAAACGACTAAAGAGCATTAACTCAAAAGTATGTGCAAATGAACACAATATACTTCCAATTGCAAAACTAAAAAAAGCCCAAAGTAATATTTTCTTTCTGTCATATTTATCAATATAAAATGTTGCTAAAAATGCTGATGTGCCTGCGGAAATTGAATAAGCAGCAATCAACATACTAAATTTATTGGGTTGAATTTGGTACAATTCCATAAATTCAGAGCCGAATGGCATCAATAACATAAAATCCACCACTGAACAAAACCACATGAAAGTTAGGGTAAAAATGATTTGTTTTTCATTTTTCATGGTGCAAAATTAATTCTTGCAACTTGCTCTATTTCTTATTTTTAGATAATTAACCTAAGAATAATTTCAGAAAATTGATATATAACAAATGTTTCAACCTTTATTAGGATGATGAAACACATCAAAACCACACCAATTTTCATTTGGAAATAAATATAAAAGATTCCAAAAGTTCTATACTATTGGGTTTTTAAGGAAATATTCTCAAATAATATTCATAATTTACATTGTCCATAATAGAAATTTTAAAAAGAATTTTTCTAAATTATAACTTAATAAATTATTTCTTTTTTGGAGCAATATAGGCTATCATTTTTTTACCTTCTAAATTTGGCATCGCTTCTAATGAACCATATTCTTTTAAAGCATCTGCAAATTGTAATAATACCAACTCGCCTCTATCTTTAAATTGAATTGCACGACCTCTAAATTGAACATAAATTTTTACTTTAGAACCCTCTTGCAAAAAGCTTATGGCATGTTTTAATTTAAAGCCTAAATCATGGTCATCTGTATTTGGGGTAAAACGAATTTCTTTAACTTCCGTTTTTTTCTGTTTTGCTTTAATTTCTTTGTCCTTTTTCTTTTTGTCGTACAAAAATTTGTTATAATCAACTAGACGACAAACTGGCGGAACTGCTTTGGGTGAAATTTCCACTAAATCAACCTCTAATTCTTTGGCTAATTCTAATGCTTTTTGAATGGAATAAACGCCTGGTTCAATTTCTTCGCCTACTAAACGAACTTCAGCAACAGTAATATCTTTATTTAATCTGTGTTCCGTTTGTTTTTTCTTAATCGGCGGAAAATTTCTTCTTTTAGGTATCAAATTATATTAATTATTAGTTTAAAATATTATGTTTTATATTAATTTTCTAATTCTTTTTGCAAAAGTAAATTAAAATCTTGAATTGTAAAAGTACCAATATCACCTTTTCCATGTTTTCGGACAGAAATTTGTTGATTTTCAACTTCTTTTTCTCCGATTACTAGCATATAAGGTATTTTCATCATCTCGGCATCTCTAATTTTTTTACCGATTTTCTCGGCACGTTCGTCTAAAGTTATTCTAAAGCCTTTTGCTTTTAATTCATTTACAATTTGTGTTGAAAAATCCAAAAACTTATCAGAAATTGGTAAAATAGCTACTTGTTTAGGTGTCAACCAAAGCGGAAAATTTCCAGCGTAATGTTCCAACAAAAATCCAATAAATCTTTCGTGTGTACTCAACGGTGCTCGATGGATAATTATTGGATAGTCTTCTTGGTTTTCTTTATTGACATACTTCAAATTAAATCTTCTGCCTTGTGCAAAATCCACTTGATTGGTTGCCAATGTAAATTCTCTACCAATGACAGAATATATTTGAATATCAATTTTTGGACCATAAAATGCAGCTTCATCTGGAACTTCATCAAATGGAATATTGGAACTTATCAATACATCACGCACCATTTTTTCGGTCTCCATCCAAAGTTCTGGTTCATTGATATATTTTTGTCCTAATTTTGATGGTTCGTGCTTACTCAAACGCATTTTGTATTTATCAATCCCAAATATTTTGAAATATTTTAAATACATTTCGTTTACAGCTCTAAATTCTTGCTCGAATTGCTCTTTTGTACAATAAATATGGGCATCATTCATTTGCAATGAACGCACACGCATTAAACCAAATAAACTTCCTGAATCTTCATAACGATAGCAAGTTCCGTATTCTGCCAATCTAATTGGTAAGTCTTTATACGACTTTGGAATTGCTCCAAAAATTTTATGATGATGTGGACAGTTCATCGCTTTTAGATAATATTTTACATTGTCTAATTCCATTGGTGGAAACATACTTTCTGCATAATATGGTAAATGTCCACTTCTTAAATACAAAGCTTCTTTGGCAATATGTGGCGTACGCACACGAGAATAGCCTGCTTCATCTTCTGATTTTTTAGCTAATTCTTCAATTTTTTCAATTAAGAAGCCTCCATTTGGCAACCACAATGGTAATCCTGGTCCAACTTCTTCATCAAAAGTATAAATTTGTAATTGCTGTCCTAATTTTCTATGATCACGTTTCTCTGCCTCTTCCAACATCAACAAATAATCGTCTAATTCTTGTTGATTAGGAAATGTAACACCATAAATTCTAGTTAATTGCTTTCTCTTTTCATCGCCACGCCAATAAGCACCAGCAATTTTCATCAATTTAATTGATTTTATAAAACCCGTATTTGGAATATGTGGACCTCTACATAAATCGGTAAAATTCCCTTGAGTATAAAATGTAATTTCTCCATCATTTAGTCCATCTAGCAATTCTAATTTATACTCATCTCCTTTCTCTTTAAAATATTGAATAGCATCAGCCTTGCTTATTTCTTGACGTTTAAATTCAGATTTTTGAGCAGCTAAATCCTTCATCTTCTTTTCTATCTTCTGTAAGTCGCTGACAGAAACAACTGTATCTCCAAAATCAACATCATAGTAAAACCCATTATCAATTGGAGGACCAATTCCAAACTTCACACCTTTATATAAACTTTCTAAAGCCTCAGCCAATAAGTGTGCTGATGAATGCCAAAAAGTTTGTTTCCCATCATTTTCATTCCACGTCAATAATTCTAGTGCCACATCTTCATTAATTGGAAGTGTTGCATCACAAACTTTATTATTAATTTTAGCAGACAAAATCTTTTTACCTAAACTATTACTTAGTTTATTTGCGATATCTAACGCAGTTATTCCTTTATCATATTCACGTACTACACCGTCGGGAAATGTTATCTTTATACTCATAATTAAACTACAAAATTAATTATATCTATGCATTAAACAAAATAGTTAAAATTAAATCTATAAAAATAATCATAAACAAATTTGCATTTCGATACGCCTTATTTACGTTCCAAAACCATTTCTGTTTAAATGATAACAATAAGTTATTTTGCTGACATATATCATTTTATTATCTTGACAAAAAATATATTTTTGTATTGTGCAAAAGCTATTATTCCTATATATTGCCATTATTATCTTCATCAGACCGGCTGTTCCTGCTTTTGTATATTTTTTAAATTACGACTACATTTCTAAAACACTTTGTGAAAACAAAAATAAACCTCAAGAACATTGTAATGGACATTGTTATTTGAATAAAAATATCAGCAAAGATATTCAAGAAAACCACAAAGGAACATCCAATACCAAATCTGTTGAAGTTGTTGATTTTATTGCTATTTGTGATTGCCAAAAATGGCTATATCCTACTTCAAAAATAACTACAAAAGAAAATAAATATTTTGCTATTTATAGTGAAAATTATACTTTTAATTATAATTCGAAAATATTTCATCCACCTTCCAAATTAATATAATTTCAACTTTGCACTATTATTGTGCTTTGCTTATATTTTAGATATAAGTCTTCAAAATTATATAATTTAATTAAAAGAAAATACATGAAAAAAATAATGATTTTGGCAATTGCCATATTTAGTTTTGCTTTAATTTCTTGTGAGAAAGAACCCAACAAAACACCTGAAAATAAACTTAAAAAAGTTCAAGAAATTAACGACGACAAATATATTGTTGAATTATTTACAGAAACAGGAAAACTCCAAATTGGATATAATGAAATTTTTATAAAAGTAAAAGGTAAAAATACTGGAAACTACATTGAAAATATCAATATTAATTGGAATCCAGAAATGCAAATGATGGATAAAAAACATTCTTGTCCACGCTCATCAGTAGAAAAAGTTGCTGGCGATGCTTTTTTGCAAAAAGGTTATATTATTTTCCAAATGGCAGGAAATGCAATGGAACATTGGAATTTAGAAATTACTCTAAATGATGGAGTACAATCAATTATTACAGAACAAATTGATGTACAAACTACTCCATATAAAAATGTAGCTACTTTTAAAGACACCACAAGTGGAAAAAAATATGTAATTGCTTTAATACAACCACAAAAACCAATTTACGGAACTAATGATTTATCGTTCGGTTTATTTGAAATGGAAAGCATGTTCAATTTTTTAGCAGTAAAAGATTTTACAATTGAATTTGATCCAAGAATGCCAAGTATGGAAAATCATTCTTCACCAAATAATATTCAACCTATTTTTAAAAGTAAAGATAATTTTTATCATGGCAAAATTAACTTAACAATGACAGGATATTGGAAGCTTAATTTAATCGTTAAAAATACTGATGAAGCTATAATCCAAGGCAATATTGTTTCAGCTACTGAAGACAGTAATCTATATTTAGAATTAAATGCCAAATAAGCTTTAAAATAAAGAAAATGCAAAGTGCAAGATTATGCACTTTGCATTTTCTTAAAATTTTGTAAGATGAAAAAATTAATTTTTATATTTATATTTTTCCTAAATATTGTAAGCCTTTTAGCAAAAGATGATTTAACAGATTCAATTCCTGAGATAAAAGAATTAGATGAAGTCATTGTGCTTAGTAAAGCCAATAAAAATGTAGGAAAACAATTTAAAACCATGTCCACTTTAGATGAATATTTGGAAAAATCATCAAAAGTATCTTTGATAAGAAGAGGAGGATATGCTTGGGAACCGATGATAAATAATATGTCTTCTGAACGCTTAAATATTACAATTGATGGTATGCATATTTTTGGTGCTTGCACGGACAAAATGGATCCTGTAACTTCTTATGTTGATGTGTCTAATTTATCAGAAATCAATGTATCATCAGGACAAAGCGGAGCTTCGAATGGAGCAACCGTAGGTGGTGGATTAAACTTAATTAGAACAAAACATGATTTTTGCAATCTTGGTTGGAGTGGAGCTTTAGATTTTGGTGTAGAATCAAATTCAGGTTTCGTTTCTACTGGAATAAATTTAAAATACACACATTCTAAATTTTATATTGATGCCGATTTTACTTATAGAAATGCTGATAATTATAAAGCTGGAAAAAACAAAATTGTAAATTTTTCACAATTTACTAAATACAATACCTCAGTAAATTTTGGTGTAAAAATCAACGAGAAAAATTCAATATCAGCATCCTATATTTTTGACAATGCTACGAATGTCGGCTATCCTGCATTGCCAATGGATGTTTCATTAGCACGTGCATCTATTACAAATATTCAACATATTGCATTTGACCTCAATGATTTTATTAAAGAATGGGAAACTAAAATCTATTTTA
>CAYYMF010000007.1:0-60590 GCA_964472755.1 uncultured Chitinophagales bacterium
CCATAATCCCAAAATTATGGCTCACTTTTTTTATTTTTATCGGACAGTAGTGATTTGTAATAAACTATTATCCTTTTAATTTCTTTATTGTGGCAGAACCAATTTTTAGTAACATTGGTAAAACAGAGACAAAGACAATTCCTATAATAATCTTTTCTAAATTATCTTCTACCCATTTTACATTTCCAAGTGCATAACCAGCTATTGTAATTGAACCTACCCAAATAATGCCACCGATAATGTTATACAATAAAAAAACATTGTGCGACATATTTCCAACACCAGCAACAAATGGTGTAATGGTTCTGATAATTGGCATAAAACGTGCAATAACAATAGTTTTACTGCCGTAATGTTCAAAATATTTATGGACTTCATCAATCCATTCTTGCTTTACCATAGGTTTGCCTCTAAATTTTAAGGCTAATACTTTAGTGCTAAAATACTTTCCAACATAATAATTTAAGTTGTCGCCAATGATTGCAGCTACAATTAAAAGAGGTACTAGAATCCAGATATTTAAAGCACCCGCACCAATCGCACACAACATTCCAGCTGTAAATAATAAAGAATCTCCGGGCAAAAAAGGCATAATTACCAAGCCTGTTTCAACAAATATAATTAGAAATAGAATTCCGTATATAAAATTGGGATATTGAGCCGTTAGATTTTCTAAAACTTCTTTGGTGTTACTAAGTAACTCTAATAAAAAATGAATGTATTCCATTATACTTAATAATTAAAAATGTTTTTAAAATAGGCTATGGTTGCAGGCAATCCTTGCTCAAAAGTATAGTTTGGTTGATAGCCTAATAAATTCTGTACTTTGCTAATATCAGCCTGCGAGTCTCTAATATCTCCAACTCGAGCTTCTCGATGAATGGCTTTTATGGATTTTTTATCTAAAAAATTTTGAATCGCTTCGTACATATAGTTGATAGAAAAACGACCGCCAACTGCAATATTATAAGCTTGATTAAATGCAGCATTATTTGTAGTTGTCATCGCCAAAATATTTGCCTGAACAGCATTGTGAATATAGGTAAAATCTCGTGTCTGTTCGCCATCTCCATTTACAAAAGGAGCTTCGTTATTCAATAAGGCTTTTATAAATAAAGGCATAACCGCTGCATATTCTCCATAAGGATCTTGTTTTGGTCCAAAAATATTAAAATACCTCAAGCCAATAATTTCCATACCATAAGTTTTTGAAAAAACATCTGCATATAGTTCATTTGTACACTTTGTAACGGCATAAGGAGAAAGTGGTTTTCCTACTCGTTCTTCTTTTTTAGGTAGTGTTTTTTCATCGCCATAAACCGATGATGAAGAAGCATAAACAAAACGCTTAATACCAGATTCTTTAGCAGCAAATAACATATTCACAAAGCCACCGATATTTACATTATTGGTTGAGATTGGGTCTTTTACAGAGCGTGGTACTGAGCCTATTGCCGCTTGATGACAAATAATATCGATGCCTATACAAGCCTTTTTACAAGTTTCAAAATCTCTAATATCGCCTTCTATAAAACTGAAATTTGGATTAGTTAGAAAAGGTTCAATATTTTCCATTTTGCCGGTGGCTAAATTATCTAATACAACCACTTTTGCATGATGTAATAATAAATACTCTGCAATATTTGAGCCGATAAAACCAGCTCCGCCTGTAATTAATATTTTTTTATTGGAAACTTCAGTATTCTGGAAAGCCGTTTGGTACATTCAGTTTTTTTTGTAAAAATACAAAATTTATCTATTAACTTCTAATTTTCCATTTGCTAAAAAAATACCTTGCAAAGCATCGTGGTCAATGGCAATTCGCTCTAATTCTAAATCTAAAATATTACCTTGTATCCAATTTTTATCAACCTGAAAAGTATCTAATTGTTCTTGTGCTTGAATTTTTGCCAAAAACAATTCTTCTTTGAAATTATAAACTAAGAAGTCATTCAAAAATTCAATGATTTGTTTGTGGTAATAATTATCTACCCATTTTATTATCCAACTTTTAGATTGTATGGTGTAATTCAGATTGCGAGTTTTGATGGTGTAATTCGGATTATTGTACATTACAGAGCCAGTAAATATAGCATTCCCAGTATATTCTTTTTTTAAAAACCATTTGTTAGCATAAATAACAAATGGAACTTCCACCTGTATTTTAGTCAATAAACTACTTACTTTGAATTCTTTGAGTAAAATTGCATATTCATCTTCTTCTATGTCATACTTTTGGTTGGCAAAATGAAAATTCAAAAAATTTCCAACACTCTGATAATCCGTTTGAGCCTTGATAACAATCTTGAACTTATAGGAAGATTGAATATCATTCCAATTTAAAAAATCTAATGTAAGGTAATTTTTTACTCGATTGATTCTTCTTTGTACAATATTTTCAATATAACCTTTGATGTCTAAATCTACCTTAGCACCATCTATTTCAATATCAGTTTTTGTAGTATATAATTCAATAGGTTTTAAAGTTAATAGTTGATACCATTTTTTTTCGTTAAATAAATGTTCACGAAGTTGATACCAAATATCTTTAAAGATAGAACCTTGTATGATACGTTCAAAAATATTCACACTTCAAAAATACAGTATCGAATTGGAATTTTAAGTTTTAATATCTGATAATATAAATAATATAATAATGCTATCTAATTGCTAATCTTTAAGTAACAAATAGAAATTTGCTATTTTCTAATTTTATATCTAAGCAAAAATGCATTTTCTTGAAAGATTGGTATTCTTTATCATAATTTGTACTTTTGTTTTATGATTCAAGAACAAGGACTCCATCAATTTATAGAACAAGCATTATATGAAGATATTCGAAATATAGGAGATTTGTCTTCTTTGTCTTCAATTGATAGAGATACAAAAGGTTCTGCAAAACTTTTGGTTAAAGATGAAGGCATTCTTTGTGGTATGTCTGTTGCGAAAGTCATAGCTAAAAAGGTAGATGATACTTTACAATTTGAAGAATTAATCAAAGAAGGAAGTACAGTAAAATATGGCGATATCGCATTTTATTTAGAAGGGAAATCTATTTCAATATTAACTGCCGAACGTTTAATTTTAAACTGTATGCAGCGTATGAGTGGCATTGCTACAACGACACAGAAATATGCAAAAGCCATTGAGGGAACAAATGCTAAAGTAATTGATACCCGAAAAACAACGCCTAATTTACGGTTTTTAGAAAAATATGCCGTTACGGTTGGCGGAGGATTTAATCATCGTTTTGGTTTGTATGATATGATTATGTTGAAAGATAATCATATTGATTTTTGTGGAGGAATAACAAAAGCTATTCAGAAAGTGAGAACGTATTTGTCGGATAATAATTTATCATTAAAAATAGAAGTAGAAACAAGAAGTATTGATGATGTAAAAGAGATTTTAACTTGTGGTGGTATTGATAGAATTATGTTGGATAATTATAAACCTGAAGATTGTAAAACAGCTGTTGATTTGATTAATAAGCAATATGAAGTTGAAGCAAGCGGCGGTATTACCTTAGAAACCATAAGAGCCTATGCAGAAACAGGTGTAGATTTTATTTCTGTTGGTGCATTAACACATTCCGTAAGAAGTTTAGATTTAAGCTTGAAAGCTACTTTTAAATAATATTTTTATATTTGCCCTATGTCAAAAAGAGTTATTTATACAGAAAATGCACCTGAACCAATAGGTCCTTATTCTCAAGCTATTTTAGTTGATAATACATTATATGTGTCTGGACAAATTGCTATTGATCCATTTATTGGAGATGTTGTTAGAAATGGTGTTGAAGGTGAAGCCATTCAAGTAATGAAAAATATTGAACATATTTTATTGGCGGCTAATATGGATTTTTCCAATGTCGTAAAATGTTCAATTTTCTTAAAAGATATGCAGGATTTTCCTAAAGTGAATGCTGTTTATGGGAAATATTTTACGGAAAATCCACCAGCAAGAGAAACCGTTGAAGTAAGTTGCCTGCCTAAAAATGTATTGGTGGAAATTTCATGTATTGCTGTTTATTAAGCAGATTTTGAACTTATCCTTCGTAAATTTTTAATACACAAATAAATGTATTACATTATTTTGTCCTTAAAAATGCTTATTTTGTAATATCAATAGCTAAAAATGTCATTAACCAATCATATACCATTTGATGAAATTGTGCAGAAACCTACACCTTCTGCTCCTAAAATATTGGCACATCAAAAATATGTTGCAGGAATTGCACCTTTTTTACGTGGTCCATATTCTTCTATGTATGTTGCCCAACCTTGGACAATCCGCCAATATGCAGGATTTTCAACAGCCGAAGCTTCTAACCAATTTTATAAAAGAAATTTAGCTGCAGGACAAAAAGGCTTATCTGTTGCGTTTGATTTAGCCACGCACAGAGGTTATGATTCTGACCACGAGCGTGTTGTGGGCGATGTTGGAAAAGCTGGCGTTGCCATAGATAGTGTGGAGGATATGAAAATTTTATTTAATGAAATTCCATTAGATAAAATATCAGTATCGATGACGATGAATGGTGCTGTCTTGCCTATCTTAGCATTTTATATTGTTGCAGCTGAAGAGCAAGGTGTTGACCAAAGTTTATTAAGCGGCACGATACAAAATGATATTCTAAAAGAATTTATGGTGCGAAATACTTATATCTATCCACCGCAACATTCTATGAAAATCATTTCGGATATTTTTGAATATACGAGCAAAAATATGCCAAAATTTAATTCTATTTCTATATCTGGTTACCACATGCAAGAAGCGGGAGCCACTCCAGAAATTGAATTGGCTTATACACTTTCCAATGGTTTAGAATATATCAAAACTGGATTAGCAGCAGGTTTAAATATTGATGATTTTGCACCGAGATTATCATTTTTCTGGGCAATTGGTATGCAACATTTTGAAGAAATTGCTAAAATGCGAGCCGCTCGTTTATTGTGGTCAAAAATAGTAGCTGATTTTCATCCAAAGAAAGAAAAATCAATGGCATTGAGGACACATTGCCAAACTTCAGGTTGGAGTTTAACAGAGCAAGATCCATACAATAATATTACACGTACTTGTATTGAGGCGATGTCGGCTACTTTAGGTGGCACACAATCTTTACATACCAATTCTTTTGATGAAGCGATTGCTTTACCGACAGATTTTTCTGCCAAAATTGCTAGAAATACTCAAATTTATTTACAGAAAGAAACAAAAATTTGCAACACTGTTGATCCTTGGGCTGGAAGCGAATATATTGAAAAACTTACTCAGTCTATTGCTGAAAGAGCTTGGGTGCTGATGCAAGAAGTGGAGAGTTATGGTGGAATGACTAAAGCAATTGAAGCAGGCATTCCAAAGATGAGAATTGAAGAGGCGGCGGCTATCAAACAAGCTAATATTGATACAGAACAAGAATATATTATTGGAGTCAATGTTTTTCAAACTGATGAAGAAACGCCATTTGAAATTTTAGAGATTGATAATACAGAAGTACGTGCTAAACAAATTGAACGATTACTTCAAATTAAATCAACAAGAGATAATGACAAAGTGCATAATGCATTACAAAAAATAGAAGCAGCAACAAAAAATAGCAAAGATAATTTATTGGCTTTATGTATTGATGCTGCAAGAAAAAGAGCTACCTTAGGAGAAATTTCCAATGCAATGGAAAAAGAATTTGGTCGATATAAAGCAAATATCAAAACGATAAGTGGCGTGTATCAAAAACAATCTAAATCAAATCCGTTGTTTGAAGAAGCACAAAAAGCAACCGACACATTTGCCAAAAAAAATGGTAGAAGGCCGAGAATTTTGATTGCAAAAATTGGACAAGATGGACACGATCGTGGTGCTAAAGTAATTGCAACAGCATTTGCAGATATGGGCTTCGATGTTGATTTGTCGCCTTTATTCCAAACGCCTGAAGAAGTTGCGCAACAAGCGGCAGATAATGACGTACATTTAGTGGGTGTTTCATCTTTGGCTGCAGGACACAAAACTTTAATTCCACAATTGATTGAAGCATTAAAAAAAATTGGCAGACCAGATATAAAGGTAGCTTGTGGAGGTGTAATCCCAAAACAAGATTATGATTATTTATTTAATGCTGGCGTTATTGGTGTTTTTGGACCAGGAACTGTAATTGCATCTTGTGCTTTAGATGTTTTAAAGAAAATATAAATCAATAATTTGTTTTAATCTAAATGGCTTATTCAAGACTCTTTGATATTATCCAACATCAACTGCAAATAAATCCATTAGAGGTTTGCTTAGCCAGAAGATTTGATAAAAAAACGTGGACAACTTATTCCACTGCTGAAGTTCTTGAGCGTGCTAATAGAATTAGTACTGCCTTATTACAATTAGGCCTAAAAAAAGGCGAAAAAATAGCCATCATTTCTATAAACAATCGACCAGAGTGGCAGTTTGTAGATTTAGCCTGTTCGCAAATTGGTGTCATTACAGTACCTATCTATCCAACTATTTCAAGTGCCGATTATGAATATATTTTCAACCATGCAGAGATAAAATATCTTTTTGTTTCTGATAAAATTATATATCGGAAATTGAGAGAAGTTGTTTCTAAAATCCCGACGATTCAAGCAGTTTATAGTTTTGAAGAAGTAGATACAATTGCTTCTCTACAAAGTTTATATGGAGACATTAATCAAAAAGCGATTGGTGAAGTGAAAGCTTCAATAGATATTCACGATGTTGCAACAATAATTTATACTTCTGGAACTACCGGAATTCCAAAAGGAGTAATGCTAACGCACAATAATATTGTGTCAAACGTAAAAGATGCTTTATCAATAATTTCCGTAGCTAAAAATGCAAAAACATTAAGTTTTCTACCACTTTGTCATGTTTTTGAACGTACAATAAATTATGCTTATTTTGCAGCAGGTGCTTCAATTTATTATGCAGATGGATTAGAAACTATTTCTGATAATTTACAAGACATTCAGCCTGATTATTTTACAACTGTTCCTAGATTGTTAGAAAAAGTATTTGAAAAAATTGTAAAAAAAGGAAAAACATTATCTGGATTTCAACAAAAATTATTCTTTTGGGCATTAAATTTAGCGGAAAGTACTCCTTTAGAAAAAGAAAAATCATATCTACAAAATATTAAATTTTCGGTAGCAGATAAATTAATATTCTCAAAATGGAGATTGGCTTTAGGAAATAATATAAAAGCGATTATTTGTGGTTCTGCACCATTGCAACCTAAACTGGCTACTATATTTACCAATGCTGGTATTCCAGTATTGGAAGGTTATGGTTTGACTGAGTGTTCTCCTATTGTAAGCGTAATACCTTTAAATCAAAATTGCTTTAGAGCTGGTTGTGTGGGTAGGGTTTTGCCTTCGATTGAAGTAAAATTGGCAAATGATGGCGAGATTTTAGTAAAAGGTCCAAGTGTGATGAAAGGTTATTATAAAGATGAAACGGCAACTAATATTTCGATTAGTAAAGATGGTTGGCTTTCTACAGGTGATATTGGGGAGTTTACAACGGATAATTTTTTAAAGATTACAGATAGAAAAAAGGACTTGTTTAAAACTTCAGGTGGAAAATATATTGCACCTACGCCAATTGAAAATAAAATGAAAGAATCCTTCTTTATAGAAAATATTGCATTAGTTGGTGATGGCGAAAAATATATAGCTGCAATTATTCAACCTAATTTCCTGGAATTGACAAATTGGGCAAATGAAAATCATATAAAACACCAAACAAATCAGGATTTAACGGAAAATTTAGAGATAAAGCAACTATTTAAAGATATTATTAGTAATTTTAACACTCATTTAGGAAAAGTAGAACAGGTAAAAGATTTTATATTGGTAGATGATGAATGGACTGTGGACAATGAATTACTGACACCAACAATGAAGTTAAGAAGAAAGAAAATTAAAGAATTCTATCAAAAAGAAATAAATTTAATATACAACAAATAAAATCAATATGGAAGTAAAAAGATTATTTGATACCATTTATTATCAAAAAAGTAAGCACCCACAACAATCTGCGTTAGCTTCTCTTCAAAACGGAGAATGGAGAAGATTAAGTACAGACGATTTAATCCATGAGGCCAATAAATTAAGCTTAGGTTTATTGCAATTAGGTATCCAAAAAGGAGATAAAGTTGCAGTCGTAACATCAGAAAGTAGAGTAGAATGGAATATTTGTGATATTGCTATCAGCCAAATTGGTGCGATTTCAGTGCCTTTATATCCAACGATTTCATCAAAAGATTTTGTGCATATTCTGACACATTCAGAATCTAAAATTTGTATTGCATCTGATAAAGAATTATTTGACAAAATCAATAGTGTAAGGTCAGAGATTTCAGGATTACAAGACATTTATACTTTTGACGAAGTTGAAGGAGCTAAAAATTATGCTGAAATTAGCAACTTAAATCCGAATGGCGATATTGCACAAATTAAAGCAATAGCAGACACAATAGAAGAAGATGATTTAGCAACTTTAATTTATACATCAGGGACTACAGGATTACCAAAAGGTGTAATGCTTACGCATAAAAATGTGGTTTCAAATGTAGTTACAGTTTTAGCAGAATTACCTATCGAAGCGGGACACGTATCTTTGAGTTTCTTACCATTATGCCATATTTTTGAGAGAATGGTAATTTATACTTATTTAATGGGTGGGGTAAATATATATTATTCTGGCATTGATACTTTAGCTGAAAAATTAGGTACAGTAAGACCACATTTCTTTACAACGGTTCCAAGATTATTGGAAAAAGTGTATGAGAAAATTGTAAATAAAGGTTTAGCATTGACAGGTTTAAAACGTAAATTATTCTTCTGGGCATTGGAAATGGCTGACCAATATGAATATGACCAAAAACCAAGTCTTACATTCAAAATTGCAGATAAATTAATTTTTAGTAAATGGCGTGAAGCGTTAGGTGGTCGTGTAATGGGTATCGTTACAGGTTCGGCGGCTTGTCCTTTAAAAATTGCAAGAGTTTTTTCGGCGGCAGGTGTCCCAATTAGAGAAGGGTATGGTTTGACTGAAACTTCACCAGTTTTGACATTCAATAGATTTTCAGAAGGTGGTGCGATGTTAGGAACTGTGGGTATGGCAATTAAAGACGTAGAAATTAAGATTGCAGAAGATGGAGAAATTTTAGCAAAAGGACCAAATATTATGCAAGGCTATTATAAAGAACCAGATAAAACTGCAGAAGTATTTACGGCTGATGGTTGGTTTATGACTGGCGATGTGGGAACTTTTGTTACAAATAATTATGGCAATAAATTCTTGAAAATTACAGATAGAAAGAAAGAATTGTTGAAAACATCTGGTGGAAAATATGTTGCTCCAGCACCGATTGAAAGCAAGTTTAGAGAGGATTTCTTTGTTGAGCAAATTATGGTGGTGGGTGAAGGAAAGAAATTTGTTTCTGCATTAATAGTTCCTGCATTTCCAGTATTAGAAGAGTGGGCAAAGGAAAATAAAGTTACTTATACAGATAGACAGACTTTAATCACGAACTCAAAAGTATTGGGCAAATTCCAAAGTGTTGTCGATGAATTGAATCCTAATTTTAGCCATATTGAGCAAATTAAGAAATTCAAATTATTAGCAAATGAATGGACAACTGAAACGACCGAATTAACACCAACCATGAAGCTAAAACGTAAAGTAATTTCAGCTAAATATTCAAAAGAAATTGATGAAATTTACAATGACTAATTTATTTTAGTCAAACATTTTTAGTTGTTTATTAATATTAAATGTAAGTCTGTGTAGGGGCGAATAACCAAAACTCCACACAGACTTTTTATGTTGTAGCGTTGGATAGCCTTTGTTTTGTTGCCAATTGTATTGTGGAAAATCTTTTGCGTATTTTTCCATAAGTTCATCTCTGTGCGTTTTTGCTAATATAGATGCAGCTGCAATCTCAATATAAGTAGCATCACCTTTGATAATAGTTTGGTGTGCTATTTCTGGATAAGGTTTAAAACGATTGCCATCAATAATTAATAAATCTGGAGTAGGTTGAATTTGTGCAATAGCTTGATGCATAGCCAAATAAGTAGCTTGTAAAATATTTACTTTATCAATCATTTGATTGTCAATTACGCCAACAGCATGAGCTTTTGCTTCCTTTTTAATGAGTTCCGCTAATTGTATCCTTGTAGCTTCATTTATTTTTTTAGAGTCATTAATTAATGGATGCTGAAAGTCTTTAGGTAAAATTACAGCTGCTGCAACTACTGGTCCAGCTATACAACCTCTTCCAGCTTCATCAACACCACATACTATATTTTCAGTTGGATACTGTATTAGCATATCAAAATTTGTATAAAATATTAGTTATCTATATCAAAACTTATACTGCTAAAAGGCAACATAATTTGTGTACTTTTCCCTTCTTTGTTGAGCCTTTTCAGAACTTTATCTAAATGTGTATCTCGCATTACTTCTATATTTTTATCATAAGGCTTGAAGAAATTATTCCAATGATGTAAAATGATTTTTTTTGGCTTTCCAGCTGCATAAACTTTGTTTAATCCTGGCATACATGCTTTCTCTTTCCAAAATATTTGTAAAGCGATATCAACATTTTTGTTTTTACAAAGTTCTTTAACTTTTTCTACTGATGCATCTGCAATATTTCCACTTAAAAATAAACATCGGTAAACAATAGAATCTTTTTCCATAATGTCTATCAAATAGGAATAATTGCCATGTAATTTCCATTTCCAGAATCGCTCTGGCAAGTGAGCAAGCGGCTCTTTATATAATCCAGTAAATAAAGTAATACCTGCAAAATGTGGACTGTGTGGGCTATTCAAGGGGAAAATTCTAAAAGTACTATCTGCACTATAATGATAGCTTTGCATATCGTTTTCAAACTGCACATCAAAATTATTTTTAACGGAATTAATTTCATTAGTGATATGTTGTTCCGCAATTATTTTTGTAGGCACACCTTTCGTTAAAAAATTCTCGATATTTAAACAATGATCATAATGACCATGTGAAATAACAATGGTATTTGCATTTTCATAAACAGAGCGTGGAAGAATATTGTCAGATAATTTTGGAAATTGTAATTTTTTTACAAAATTTTTAAAGACATCTGGATTACTAAAATATGGATCAGTAATTATTTTTTTACCCTTATAATTGATGACAAAACCAGAAGTGCCTAAGAAAGTTAATTGTACATCTTTTGTAGTATCATAATTTGAAGGAGCTAAGTAAGTTCCAAAATCATAATTTGTAATTGGACTGCCTAAGGTTTTTATTTTTATGGTAGCCAATAAACTAATAATTATTGCAAGGGCTACAATTATTTTAAAAAGTCGTTTCATATTTTAATTTTGACTGACTAATATACATAATTTTAATTTCAGAATGTCCTATTTTCTACCTATTTTAGCCTTATTCTAACATTTACGAATTATGGATACAATATTACATTTATTAGAACAAGTTAGTGCAGCAAGTGTAGATGCAAAAAGATTAACAGATACACAAAAAATTGCATTTTTAGATACATTGGCAACTTTATTGGTTGAAAATACAGATTTAATAGTTGCACAAAATAAAAAGGATTTAGATAAAATGGAAGATAGCAATCCAAATAAAGATCGATTGTTATTGAATGCAACTAGGATACAAGACTTGGCTAATAGTTTACACGATGTCGCAAAATTAGAAGACCCAACTGGTAAATTATTATACAAAAAGACGATTGAAAATGGATTGGAGATTGAGAAAAAAACAGTACCAATTGGCGTTGTTGGTGTTATTTATGAAGCAAGACCCAATGTTACAATTGATGTCGCAGCTTTATGTATTCGCTCTGGCAATGCTGTGGTTTTGCGTGGAGGTAGTCATGCCGATTTTACAAATAAAATTTTAGTACAATTCATTCATCAAGCACTAGAAAAAAATCAACTTAATAAAGAAATTGTCCAATTGATGCCTGTTGATAGAAAGTTTGTTAAGGATTTATTGGAAGCTGTTCAGTATGTTGATATTATCATTCCTCGTGGTTCACAACAATTGATAGATTTTGTACGTGCAAATTCTAAGGTGCCAACGATTGAAACTGGAGCTGGTGTTTGTCATACTTATGTGGAAAGTTCTGCCAATTTAGATAAGGCTGCAAAAATTGTGGTGAATGCAAAAACTCAAAGACCTTCAGTTTGTAATTCTTTAGATACAATATTGGTAGATAAAGCTGTTGTAAAAGGATTTTTACCTAAAATTATCGATGGGTTTAATCAATTTGGGGTAGAGATTTTTGCTGATGAAGATGCGTATGCAATTTTAAAAGATGCCAATTATCTAGAATTACATAAAGCAACAGAAGAGAATTTTGGAATGGAGTATTTAAGTCAGAAATGTTCTGTTAAAACAGTAGAAAATTTAGAAGAAGCCTTGGTTCATATTCGAAAATATTCATCAAAACATTCAGAAGCAATAATTAGCGAAGATGCAGATAAGATAGCTAGATTTCTAAACGATGTTGATGCTGCTGCGGTTTATTCAAATGCTTCTACACGTTTTACAGATGGTGGTGTTTTTGGGTTAGGTGCAGAAATTGGGATTTCTACTCAAAAATTACACGCAAGAGGGCCATTTGCTTTGGAGAAATTAACCACTGAAAAATGGTTTGTTAAAGGAAACGGACAAACTAGATAAGCAGAAAAACTACTTAAAGAAATTAGGACAACTAATCGTGCTTTTAAATAGCCTGTGTTTCATCAAAATTTTCTAAGATAGTAGCGACACGTTTTACAAAAGTTCCACCCAACATACCATCAACTACTCGATGATCATAAGTGTGTGATAAATACATCATACTTCGAATTGCAATAATATCTTCATCTTCCAATTCCACGACAACTGGTTTTTTGGTAACTACGCCTATCGCCATAATTGCAACTTGTGGTTGCGGAATAATTGGTGTACCTATGATATTTCCAAAGGTGCCAATATTCGACACCGTATAAGTCCCTCCTGAAATATCATCTACAGTCAAGGAATTATTTCTTGCTTTATTTGCTAATGAGTTGATTTCTTGGGCGATACCCAAAATGTTTTTTTGATTTGCATTTTTGATGACTGGCACAATCAAATTGCCATTAGGTAATGCAGTTGCAATTCCAATATTTATTTGTTTTTTATAGATAATATTATCACCATCTACCGAGATATTTATATCAGGAAACTCATTAATGGCCTGAGCAATCGCTTCAATAAAAACAGGCAAATAGTTTAGATTAAAGCCATATTTTTGTTTAAATATTTCTTTGTTTTTTGCTCTCCATCTTACAATTTTAGTTACATCAACCTCAACAAATGAAGAAACATGAGCTGAAATTTGTTTAGATGCGACCATGTTTTTGGCAATCAATTTTCGCATTCTATCCATTTCTACTATTTCATCTTCAAATCCAAATTTGGAAATATTTTGAGTAATAATATCTTTTGCTTTCTCAATATTAGGCGTGATTGGATTATTAATATTGCCTTTCTTTTTTTGTTCAATATATGCCAAAATATCTTCTTTTGTAACTCTATTTCCGACTCCACTACCTATAAGATTTTCTAATTCAGTAGCACTTATTCCTTCTTGTTTTGCAATATTCAAAACCAATGGCGAGTAAATGTTAGCATGAGAAATGGTTGCAACTTTTGTAGGTGACGGAATGTTTTTTTGTTCATTAGATAGAATTTCTGGACTCGATGTTGTTTTTTCTATTTCAGGTCTATTTACAACAAAAGGTGTGTCTTCCTTTGCTTGGTTTTCAATTTTATTAGGAATTTGTTTTGCTTCAGGATTTGGCGTTGATGTGATTATACTTGCATCTGTTTCAATAATCGCAAGTACCTCACCAATTGGAACAATATCGTCAGGCTTATAAAAGATGGTTTTTATAATTCCATTCACAGGAGACGGAACATCTGAATCTACTTTATCAGTAGCAACTTCCAATAATATTTCATTCTCAGCAATAGTATCTCCTTCTTTTTTATGCCAACTTAAAATTGTAGCTTCGATAATACTTTCTCCCATTTTAGGCATGACTAACTTATATTCTGCCATAATCTTTTGCTTTTTAATATTAAATTAATACAATGTCAGCACTCCGCCAATTGTTTTATGAAATAAAGTTAAATAATATTTTCTAAGTAAAACAATGTTTCCTTTTATCATTTTAAATTGGGGATAAAATCGTAAATTTGCTATCTTAAAATATAAAAATTACTACATGTTAAAATTTATAACCAAAGGTTTATCTAAAGTATTCGGAAGTAAATCATCAAGAGATATAAAAACGATAATGCCAATTGTAGAACAAATCAATATTGAATTTGCTAAACTTTCAACAATATCTAACGATGAGTTGCGTGGTAAGACTTATGAATTTAAAAATAGAATTGTACATTATTTATCTGCTTTTAATGAAAAAATTAATGAATTAAAAGTACAAGCAGAAAAAGATGATGTAAATATTGAAGAGAAGGAAACAATTTTTAATGAAATTGATAAACTAACAAAAGATAGAGATACAGCAATTGAAGAAATTTTATTAGAAATTCTGCCTGAAGCTTTTGCGGTGGTAAAAGAAACGGCTAGAAGATTTAGTGAAAATTCAAGTTTAGAATCTTCAGCCACTCAATTAGATAAAGATTTGTCTGTTAAACATCCTCATATTACAATTCAAGGAGATAAAGTAATCTATCAAAACAGATGGTTGGCAGCTGGAAACGAAGTGGTTTGGAATATGGTTCATTATGATGTTCAGTTGATAGGTGGTATTGTTTTGCATCAAGGTAAAATTTCAGAAATGGCAACGGGAGAGGGTAAAACTTTGGTTTCTACTTTGCCAGCTTATTTGAATGCTTTAGCAGATTGTGGTGTACATATTGTTACTGTGAACGACTATTTGGCAAAAAGAGATAGTGAGTGGAACGCTCCAATTTTTAATTTCCTTGGTTTGACTGTAGATTGTATTGATAAACATGAATCTCATTCCGAAGGCAGACAAAAAGCTTACCGTGCAGATATTACTTATGGTACCAATAACGAATTTGGCTTTGATTATTTGCGAGATAATATGTCTAGAACCAAAGAAGAGCAAGTACAGCATAAATTGCATTATGCAATGGTCGATGAGGTGGATAGTGTTTTGATAGATGATGCAAGAACTCCATTAATTATTTCAGGACAAGTGCCAAGAGGAGAGGAGCAAATGTTTTACGAACTAAAGCCAAGAATTGATAGAATTGTCAATGCTCAAAAAAAATTAGTTGTAGATTATCTATCAGAAGCAAAAAAATTGATTGCAAATAATGTAACTGGTGTAAAAGATGGTGAAGGTGGACTAGCATTATTACGTGCTCATAGAGGTATGCCAAAAAATACTGCTTTGATTAAGTATTTAAGCGAAGTTGGGGTAAAACAAATTTTATTAAAAACAGAAAATCATTACTTGCAAGAACAACAAAAGCATATGCCTTTTGTAGATACAGGGTTGTTATTTGTGATTGATGAAAAAAATAATCAGATAGAATTGACAGAAAAAGGTTTGGAAATGATGACAACTTCTGGCGAAGAAGCGGATTTGTTTATCATGCCTGATATTGGTTCTGTTATTGCTGATATTGAAAATGAAGAAACTCTCTCTGCATCAGAAAAAATTCAGAAAAAAAATGATGCTATTCAAGATTATACACAAAAAGCAGAAAGAGTTCATACGATTAATCAATTATTAAAAGCTTATTGTTTATTTGAACGTGATGTGGAATATGTGGTGATGGAAGATAAAGTAAAAATTGTTGATGAACAAACGGGTCGTATCATGGAAGGTCGTCGTTATTCTGATGGATTACACCAAGCCATTGAAGCTAAGGAAAATGTAAAAGTAGAAGCAGCATCGCAAACATTCGCAACTATTACTTTGCAAAATTTCTTTAGAATGTACCACAAATTAGCAGGTATGACAGGTACTGCAGAAACAGAAGCAGGAGAGTTTTGGGAAATTTACAAATTAGACACTGTTGTCATTCCTACGAATAGAACAATTGCAAGAGATGACAGAGAAGATTTAATCTATAAAACGAAAAAGGAAAAATACAATGCGATTATAGATGAAATTTCAAGATTAAAAGCAGAAGGAAGACCAGTTTTGTTAGGAACAACAAATGTAGAGGTTTCTGAATTGTTGAGTAAGTTATTGACCATGAGGAAAATTGAACACAATGTCTTAAATGCAAAACAACACCAAAGAGAGGCTGATATTGTTGCTGAAGCTGGACGTGCTGGACAAATTACGATTGCCACCAATATGGCAGGTCGTGGTACGGATATTAAATTAACGGATGAAGTAAAAGCTGCGGGTGGTTTGGCAATTATTGGTTCCGAAAGACATGATTCTAGACGTGTAGATAGACAGTTACGTGGTCGTGCAGGTCGTCAAGGCGATCCAGGTTCTTCTCAATTTTATATTTCATTAGAAGATGATTTGATGAGAATTTTTGGCTCTGAAAAGTTATCAGGAATGATGGACAAGATGGGTTTTAAAGAAGGTGATGTTATTCAGCATTCTTGGGTTTCTGGTTCTGTGGAAAGAGCTCAAAAGAAAGTAGAAGAAAACAACTTCGGAATTAGAAAGCGTTTGCTGGAATACGATGATGTGATGAATGCTCAACGTGAAGTAATTTATAAAAGAAGAAATCATGCTTTGGCTGGTGAACGTATTTCTTTCGATTTAATGAATATGTTCTTTGATTTGGCAGAAGAAACTGTTGAAAATGCTAAACAAAATCATGATTTCGAGCAATTCAAATTAGATTGTATCAAGTTTTTTGGAATAGAATCTGTTATTACTGCTGAGGATTTAAAAACTAGAAAAGTTCCTGAATTAGCAAGTAAATTATATTTTGAAGTTCAAAAGGCTTACGATGAAAAATCTAAAACGGTAATGGAAAATACATACCCTATTATCAAGCAAGTTTATACCAACAGAGGAAATGAATTTAAAAATATTGTAATTCCTTTTTCCGACGGACAAAAAAGTATAAACATCATTACAAGTTTAGAAAAATCATATCAAACAGAAGGAAAAGATTTGATTAAAACTTTTGAACAAAGTATTATTTTAGCCTATATCGATCAATCTTGGAAAGAACATTTACGTCAAATGGATGATTTGAAACAATCAGTTCAAATGGCAGTTCACGAACAAAAAGACCCTTTAATTATTTATAAGTTAGAGGCATTCCAATTGTTTAAAACTATGTTGAGCGTAGTCAATAAAGACGTTACTTCTTTCTTATTGAAAGCTAGAGTTCAAATTGAACAACCAGAAGAAGTGAAACAAGCACAACAACAAAGAAGAGTTGCCCCAAAAACAAAAGAAGCGAGAGGTGCTGACGAATTAGGACATACCAATGATGGTGCTGATACAGATACACAACAAGTGGAAAAACAACAACCTGTTGTGCGTACAGAACAAAAAATCGGAAGAAACGATTTGTGTCCATGTGGAAGCGGTAAGAAATTTAAACATTGTCACGGAGCATAATTTGGAATAAGATTTGCTTGTAACAATAAGTATGATAAGATGTAATTTTTAATTAATGAAAAGTACGATTTGGTTTTTAATATTATTTATTTTCAGTGTTATTGCTCTGCCAGCAATGGATGGTGAAATAGAATTGGATACAACACAAAATAATATTTTATTTTTTAAAGACCCAAGAATTGATGTTTTAGAGAAAATTTATACATATAAAAAATCCAATCCATTTAAGAATATTCGTGTCCATGTTTTTCAGGCAACAAACAGAGATGCTGTTTTTGAAATGAAAAATGAATTTTCAAAAAGATTCCCAGGTATTCCAACTTTTATCAGTTATCAAGCTCCAAATTTCAAATTGAGAGTTGGAGATTTTGAAACCAATCAAGAAGCATCAGCATTCCTTAAAAAAGTAAAACCATTTTTCCCTTCAAGCTTTGTAATTGAAGAGACAGTAAAGGCAAAGCCATAAATTTTTGCAATAAATTTTCAGCTTAATAAGTTTTTCATTTATAATTGGACATTACTCAATTATATTGTAGCAATGTTATTTTTCTTTAAACAAATAAGACAAAAGTATCTTTTTATCCAAAATTACACTAATTTCGAATTATTCTAAATAGTAAAAATTTATTGTTATGGAAAATAAAGTAATGAATACAGAACAAGGACATTGGATTCTAGCAAAAATGGGTAAGCGTGTTTTGCGACCTGGAGGTAAAGAATTAACCGAAAAGTTGATAAATGGATTAACAATTTCAAACCAAGATGATTTTGTAGAGTTTGCACCAGGAATTGGATATACAGCTTCAGTTATATTATCCCAAAACCCAAAAAGTTATAAAGGAATAGAACTCAATCAAGAGGCCATATCAAATTTGAAAATTAAATTTCAAGGGAATCCTCATGTCATTTTTATCAACCGTTCTGCATCGGATACTGGAATTGCAGAAAATAGTATAGATAAGATAATCGGAGAAGCAATGTTAACAATGCAAGCAGATCATAGAAAAGCTGAGATTATTAAAGAAGCCAATAGAATTTTAAAAAAAGGCGGTTTGTATGGTATTCATGAATTAGGCTTACATCCAGATAATATTGCACCTGAATTAAAAAGTATGATACAAAGAGGTTTAGCTGAAACGATTAAAGTGAATGCACGACCATTAACCAAAGTAGAATGGTGTGAACTATTAGAAAAAGAAGGCTTTAAAATAAAAGCAGTTTATGAAACACCAATGCATTTACTACGTGCCAAAAGAATGATTGATGATGAAGGATTTTTTAGAACCTTGAAAATTGGGTTTAATATCATGACACATCCACAAGCAAAAAAAAGAATTTTTTGTATGCGTAAGGTTTTTGAAAAATACGAAAATCAAATGGTTGCTTATGCAATCATCGCAGAGAAAGTATAGTTTTTTGAACTAATAAACTTGATACGCTTAATTGGTCTATTGAATCGAAATGACATTCTCTTGTCTCGGTTCGTGTCTTCACGAAACGACATAAGATATTTCATTAAACAAATAGTTAGTGAGGACACTAACCAATGCGTAAAATTTTTTGTTTAATTTGTCTTTTTTTATATTAAACTTTTATATAAATAATTTACAATGCCGTTGTAAACTTTTAGACTAATATACTTGATACGCCTAACAGTTTTATTGAATCAAAAGGACATTCTAAATCATTCAATCCAAAAAGTAAACTCTTTTTACTCTTGATGAAATAGAAGTCAATAATTCATAAGGAATTGTTCCTATTTTTTCTGCTTGTTGAATGATTGAAATATTTTTTCCATATACTTCTACTTCATCACCAACTTTTGCTTCAGGAATGTCTGTTAAATCTACCATACACATATCCATACAAATATTACCTATTGTTTTAGCTCGCTTTCCGGCAACGAAAACTTCGCCTACTCCATTCCCAAATCTTCTATCAAAACCATCTGCATAGCCAATTGCCAATGTGCCAATAGTAGAATCTTTCTGAATTTTCCCTTTTCGAGAATAACCAATAGTTTCAGCACTTTTTACAGACTTAATTTGTGCTATACGAGTTTTTAATTTCCCAATTGGCTCTAATTTATTTTGTATTTTGCCACTGCCATCTACACCATACAATCCAATTCCTAAGCGTACAAAATTAAATTGAGCTTCTGGAAAACGAACAATACCAGCAGAGTTTAAAATATGCCTTTTGATAGAATAGCCTAAGCAATTTTCAATCGCAGTCGCTCTAATAGTAAATTTTTGAATTTGTTCATGGGTAAATGCATCAAAACTAGCATCTTCACTTCCTGCTAAATGAGAAAATACGGTTTGAACTTTGATGTTTTTATGTAAATTTAATTGCTCAACTAAAAGATTAAGTTCATTTTCAGAAAAGCCTAATCGATTCATGCCAGTTTCGATTTTTAAATGAATATCTATAAGTTCTGTACCTACATTCTCAATTAATTCTTCTAATATAGACATAGAATAAATCTCTGGTTCTAATTGATATTGTAACATGCGTTGAAAATCAGCTTTGTCAGGGTTCATTACGAGTATCTTTGAATGAATACCATTTCTTCTTAATGCGACACCTTCATCGGCGTAAGCTACCGCCAAATAAGCTACTTTATTTTGTTCTAATAAACTCGCCAATTCTATACTTCCATTACCATAAGAATAAGCTTTGACCATTGCAATAATACCAACATCTTTTTTTAGCAATCCACGATATACATTCAAATTGTTTATCATTGAGTTGAGATTGATTTCCAAAATAGTTTCGTGCGTTTTTTCAATCAAATATTTTATAATAGATTCGAAACCAAATTTCCTTGCTCCTTTTATCAAAATAATTTCACGATAAAATGATATATTATCTATTGCTTTCAATAAGTCATACGTACTTTCAAAAACAATAATTTTTGAGATATTTTTTATAGCAAATTGATGTTGCACAAAGCCTTTTCCAACGCCAATGAGTTTGTCAAATTTATGTGTAGAAGTTATCTTATTTAGTTTATCTATAAAAGCTTCAGAAGATAATCCACTGTCTTCAAAATCTGAAAGTATTAATGTTTTAGATTGATTGGTATCTTGTTGATTCAGGAAATCAATAGCAATTTGTAAGGATAAAAAATCTGCGGAATAGGTATCATCAATAATCGTACATTGATTAATACCATATTTCAGTTCTAAACGCATCGGCAAATTTCTCAGCAAACTAATTTTTTGTTGTATTACATCTTGCTCATAATTTAAAATTGCCAATGTAACAATACAATGAATACAGTTTTCGATAGATGCTTTATCCTTAAAATGAATTTTTAAATTTAATAGTTGTGTACTATTCTTTATGGAATTATATATTTCAATAGTAAAATCTTGCCCAGATTGTTGAATAGCTTTCCATGCAACAATATTATTGTTGTCTTTTAATTTTTGATGTATTTCCTTGTATTCAGCACAATAAATTAGGGAGTTACAATTTTTAAATAAGCATAATTTTTCCTCTATTTTTTCTTCTAACGATGAAAATCCTGCATCGTGAGCTGGCCCAATATTAGAGAAAATTCCAATCGTTGGATGTATGATTTTTTCTAAGTTGGTCATTTGCCCTATTGTAGAAATGCCAGCCTCAAAAATAGCTATTTCATTAGATGGTTCCATATTTAATACGGACAAAGGTACGCCCACTTGTGAGTTATAACTTTTTGGACTTTTTACAACATCCTTATCTGAACTCAAAAGTTGATACAACCATTCTTTAATAATCGTTTTTCCATTTGAACCAGTAATGCCTATTACTGGAATGGAAAATTGTAATCTATGGAATTGTGCAAATGATTGTAAAGCATTTATGGTATTTTCTACACAAATAAAATTGGCATCAACATAATTGGAAAATTCAATAGCTTCTGAAATAACAAAATTTCTAACACCATTTTCATAACATTTTTGAATATAACGATGACCATTATTTTGTTCTCCAACCAAACAAAAAAAAAGAATATTGGAACTGCCTAATTGTATATTTCTTGAATCAATAGCAACGGTTTCTATTATTTTATCTTCGAAAAGTTCTATACTACCATTAAGAATTGTCGCAATTTTACTAATTGAATAAGATAACATAAGACAAAGATAAGTATTACACCATATTTATTTACTATACGATACAGTTTGAATAGAGACAATATTAAAAACAAAAAAAGCTATTCAAAGAATAGCTTTTTTTGATGTGGTACCTCCAGGAATCGAACCAGGGACACAAGGATTTTCAGTCCTTTGCTCTACCAACTGAGCTAAGGTACCAGTTGTTGGAGTGCAAAGATAAGCTTTTTTTTGAAATCTAAAATATATCAGCCTATTTTTTTTGCTTTTATATTTTAATAACAATAGACAAGCAACTAATTGTTGATTTATTGTGGATTGTTTTTGTGTTCTTTGAATTTGAAAATAAACAAGAAACTTTCCAACTTTTATGAGAGCTATGATAACCTTTAGAGTAGAGAATAATTTAATAAATCAAAAATTAAAATACTATGATTTAACTAATAAGTATTTTTTTTAACTACCAAATCTTATTTTAAAACATTATTGAATTCATAAATATTTAACTCAAAATCTTTGTTTTTTTTATCCACACTTGGTTGAGACCTATTTCTTTTGAAAAAATGAATGTTTTTTTGATGGGGGGGTAAGTTATCTAAAAGTCCTATTGTTATTAAGTTTTCCTATTGTTTTGTTTGTATTGATTGATTATATCATATAAAATTAATTTTTATTATTAAAAATAAATGTGGATAATTTGAAAATTCTTTAGTGCATTTGTAAGTTGAATATATAAGATTATATAAAAGTGTTAAATTTTTACAAATATTCTATGTCTAAAATCTTTCTCTTCAAGTAAGTAAGACCCGCTTTTCAATTAATTAAAAATATATAATACATAGTGTTTATGAATATTTCCCTATTTAACGTGCCGTCAATTTTCGACAGATTTGACTAATGAGATGCGACGTATGGTAAAGCCTATCGTATTGCTTGTTGCATTACTGTTCTCAGTAGCTTTTGCTCAAGCACAATGTCCTCTAGGTAGTTTTTCTTTAATGCCAGGTGCGAATAATACAGTTACTAATGGAAAAACATATTGTGTGTCCTCCAATACTAGTATTCTAGGCTTAACGGTTAATCCAGGTGGAAAAGTAATTGTTTTACCAGGTGTGAAATTAATTGGAAATGGTGTTTTCTCTATTGATGGTATTTTAGAAATTTGTGAATATGGTTCTATAGAGTTAACAGGTTCTACTTCTTTTGGTTTTATTCCAAATAATAATGCGAGTATTATTTTGGCAGAAAAAGCTTATTTTTCTATGACTGGCTCTTTAACTCAATATGATGTAACTCAGAGAGGAACTTTCCCTTCTAAAAAAGCTCAAATTGAAATGGTTCTGGTAGTATTGTAGAAATTTGTGCGACTTATAGTCATTATTCAAAATATTATTCTGCTATAAAATATACTGGTTCTCCTTAACTAAAATCTTATTTTGTTGTAAAAAACCAAGCAAGTGGAGCAGGCGTTGGTACAAATGTATCTAATGAAAGTCAAGTAGTTTGGATAGCAATGGATGCTGTAAGTAATTTATATAAAGGTAATGCTACTTATTGTAGTCCTTTTGCAACGCAAGGCACATGTTCTAATTGGCTAACTGGTTTATCTACAGATAAAAATACTTGTTTTAATCCAATACAAGCACCTGGTGGTTCAAATCCAAGTGGTCCAACAGAGAATACACCTTGTAATCTCGAATCTCCTTGGGTTAATGGCGGTATCTATAATAATTTAAAAACTAACTGATTTAAACTTGTTAAAAGTTTAAATGAGTTTAATAATAAACTAAAAACGAGTTTAGACAAATTAGTAAAATTAAATATTTATGAGTCTGATATAGATGGTATGAATTGGAAAAATGACAAAGCTTTCCAATATAATAATAGTGAGTATAGTGTTGGGCATCCAGCATTAACTGCAGATGGTAATACGATGTACTTTATCAGTGATATGCCTGGAGGATTTGGTGGTACAGATATTTATGTAACTAAAAAAGAAGGAGATAGTTGGGGAATACCTAAAAATTTAGGAGAGGAAATAAATACTGAAGGAATGGAAATGTTCCCTTATGTTGATGATGAAGGAGTTTTGTACTTTGCTAGTGATGGACAAGGCGGGTTAGGTGGTTTGGATATTTTTAGAACAAAATTTAATGAGAAAGCAGAAAAATTTGGAAAAGTAAGAAATTTTGGAGCACCAGTTAATAGTTCACATGATGATTTTTCATTAGTTTATGGGAAAGATAAATCTGTTGGATACTTTACATCTAATAGACCTGAAGGAAAGGGCTTAGATGATATATATAGCTTTACTGATGATGGTGTTTATTTAGAAGGCATTGTTGTCGATGCAGAAACTAGAGAACCCATCTGTAATAGTAAAGTCATTATGAAAGCAAAACTTACTCAAAGCGAAGAAGGAAAGACTATTACAGAATGTGATGGAGAGTTTGAGTTTGGCGTAATAAAAAATATGGATTATTGTTTTGTTGCGAGTGCAGATGGATATAGTGTAAATGATAGTGTTTGTGCAACTACTAAAAATGTAAAGCCAGGTGAAACTGTATTTGTTGAAATTCCTTTATATAAAGGAAAAGAATATGCTATGAGTATTCAAGTTTTAGGAAAGTCTCCAAGAAGTATTCATGATTCCACTTTAGTAGATAGTTTACTACCTTTAGCAAATGCTAAAGTTCTATTATCAAGTAAATGTGAGGGTTGGACAAAGTCATTAGAAACAGATATTAGTGGTAAAATTTGTGAAGTAGTAAGATGTGATTGTGATTATATAATTGTTGCAAACGCCAAAGGTTATTTACCAGGAAATATAGAAGCGGCTAATAATCCAGAAGATTGCAAAATTGACAGAAAATGTGGAGAAAATCCTAGAGAGGAGCAGGTTGTTTTAGACCCAATTCCAGGATTTGTACCTAATGGTTCATACGGTGATTTATATAATCCTGATGGTTCTTATAAATATGGTCAAGCAATATTATTGAAAGACATTTATTATGATTTCGATAAATGGCATATTAAAGAAGAGAGTGAATTAGAATTAAATAAGTTATTAAGTTTCTTACAAAAAAATCCAAGTACAATTGTAGAGATTGGTTCTCATACAGATGCTAGAGCACCTTATGATTATAACATCAAATTATCACAAAGAAGAGCTCAAAGTGTTGTTGATTGGTTAGTTGCTAGAGGCGTAGATAAGAAACGTTTGAAACCTAAAGGTTATGGCGAAACTCAGCCAGTAAATGGATGTGTAGATGGTGTAACTTGTACAGAGTATGAACACCAAAGAAATAGAAGAACTGAGTTTAGAGTGATAGGAAATAATATAGATTTGAAATCTTTAGAACGATTAGATATAGAAGTAGATCCATGTAAAAATTGTCCATTCTAAGTAAAGTAAAAATTATAAATAATTAAGAAGTAGGCTATCATTTGGTAGCCTATTTTTTAATTATAAAAAATAGACCAAGTTTATGACAGCCAATTTGTCATTTGTATTGGTTTGGCATATTATTAGCATAGATAAAGCAAAATCAAAATAATTATTAACTAAATAAATTAAAATATTTTATGAAAAAATCAAAATTAAGTATTCAACCATTAGCCGATAGGGTTGTAATCAAAGCTGCTGAAGCAGAACAAGTAACAAAATCTGGTATTATTATTCCTGATACAGCAAAAGAAAAACCACAAAGAGGCGAAGTTGTTGCAGTTGGTCCAGGAAAAAAAGATGAACCAACTACGGTTAAAGTTGGTGATAATGTATTGTACGGAAAATATAGTGGAACAGAAATTAATATTGAAGGGAAAGATTATTTAATCATGAAAGAATCTGACATATTGGCTATTGTATAATTACCTTTTGTCATTAAGAAGAATAAATTAAAAAAACAAAAATATCAAATAAAATGAGTGCAAAATTAATTAATTATAGTACAGAATCTAGAGATAAATTAAAAGCGGGTGTAGATGCATTAGCTAATGCAGTTAAAGTAACCTTAGGACCAAAAGGAAGAAATGTTATTATTGAGAAGAAATTCGGAGCTCCGCACATCACTAAAGATGGTGTTACAGTAGCAAAAGAAATTGAATTAGAAGACCCATTTGAAAATATGGGTGCTCAATTAGTAAAAGATGTTGCTTCTAAAACAAATGATGTTGCAGGTGACGGTACAACAACAGCTACAGTATTAGCTCAAGCGATTATTGCTCCAGGTTTAAAATCAATTACTGCAGGTGCTAATCCTATGGATTTAAAAAGAGGAATTGATAAAGCAGTTGCAGCGGTTGTAAAAGAATTAAAATCACTTTCTGAGAAAGTTGGTAAAGATTATAGTAAAATTAAACAAGTTGGAACAATTTCAGCAAATAATGATGAAGAAATTGGTGGGTTAATTGCTCAAGCAATGGAAAAAGTTACAACAGAAGGGGTAATTACTGTTGAAGAGGCAAAAGGAACAGAAACTTATGTTGATGTTGTGGAAGGTATGCAATTTGACAGAGGCTATATCTCTCCATATTTTGTTACCAATGCAGATTCTATGGAATGTGAAATGGAGAAACCTTATATTTTATTGTATGATAAAAAAGTTTCTTCAATGAAAGATTTATTGCCAGTATTAGAAAAAGTAGTTCAAACAGGCAGAGGATTGTTAATTATTGCAGAAGATGTAGAAAGTGAAGCACTAGCAACATTGGTTGTCAATAGATTAAGAGGTTCATTGAAAATTGCAGCAGTAAAAGCTCCAGGTTTTGGTGATAGAAGAAAAGCTATGTTGCAAGATATTGCGATTTTAACTGGTGGTGAAGTAATTGCAGAAGAAATTGGATTAAAATTAGAAGATACACAAATCACACAATTAGGCGTTGCTGAGAAAGTTGTAATAGATAAGGATAATACGACTATTATTAATGGTGCAGGAAAGAAAACAGAAATTACTGCAAGAGTAAATCAAATTAAATCTCAAATCGAAACAACGACTTCTGATTACGACAAAGAAAAATTACAAGAAAGATTAGCAAAATTATCTGGTGGCGTTGCGGTTTTATATGTTGGAGCACCATCTGAAGTTGAAATGAAAGAAAAGAAAGACAGAGTTGATGATGCGTTACATGCAACACGTGCAGCTGTTGAAGAAGGAATCGTTCCTGGTGGTGGTGTCGCTTTAATCAGATGTCAAGGTGTTTTAGATAAATTAAAAGGTGCAAACGAAGACGAGCAAACAGGAATTGAAATTATTAAGGTTGCATTAGAAGCTCCTTTGCGTCAAATTTCTGCAAATGCTGGAGTAGAAGGTTCAATTGTCGTATTTAATGTAAAAAATGGCAAAAAGGATTACGGTTATAATGCAAAAACTGAAGTTTACGAAAACTTACACAAAGCTGGCGTTATTGACCCAACTAAAGTAACGAGAGTAGCATTAGAAAATGCAGCTTCAATTGCAAGTATGATAATCAGTACAGAATGTGCAATTGTTGAAAAACCAAGTGAAGCTCCAGCAATGCCTCCAATGCCAGGCGGCGGAATGGGTGGAATGATGTGATAATTTACTACTTAACAGATTTTTATAAGGCACTATTTTTAGTGCCTTTTTTTATTGTGATAATCCTAAATTTTTATACCTTTGCGAAAGATTTTGGTTTTTATACATCAAAGTAAAAATTAAAAGGGAAACAAGTGAAAGTCTTGTACAGTCCCAGCTGCTGTAAGCACGCTTAATGAAAATTAAGCATCGAAAACAAATACCACTGAGAATTTTCTTGGGAAGGTTTCGTTAAAGTGCGAGTCAGAAGACCTGCCAAAGTCAGATAAAATTATTAAAATGTTCTGAGGAAACATTCTAAAAGATGAGACTAAAAAGGTATATCATATTATGTATAATATTTGCAAATTGGCAATATCAAAATCTATTTGCAAGCCAAGATTCAATTCCCATTCAATTAATTGATACTATCATTATTCAAGATTCAAGATTTGCACTTTATTCAAAATCAAATAGTAATTACTCGATTGATAGTGATTTTTCAAAATATTACACACAAAATTCGATTGCAGACTTATTGCAATATCATACGCCTATACAAATTTTACAAAATGGAGCGACAGGAGTTGCTTCATTAAATATTAGAGGGACAGCTGACGATCAGAGTAATGTTTTTTGGAACGGAGTAAAGCTCAATTCGTTGTCTTTAGGCTCTGCAGATATTTCTTTAATTCCAATAAATATTGCACAAAATATTGAAGTGATTACAAACGCAACTTCAACAGCCTTCGGTTCAGGAAATTTTGGTGCAGCAATATTATTGAACTCAAAACCAAAGTTTAATTCAGGTTATAATGTTTCCTTACGTCAAACTTTTGCATCCTATAAAAACTATAAAACAGATTTTGCATTCTCTATAAGTAATGCTAAAATTGCATTTTCCTCTTCTTCGTCCTATCAGCAAGCAGAAAATAACTTTAAATATTATGATAGATATAAAGCTAATAATCCTTTGCTCCGACAAAAACACAATCAACTACAACAATGGGTTTCTGTCAATGATTTATTTTTTAAGTTAAAGAAAAAGCAAACTATTAGCATAGGAAATTATACGTATGATAAAGATTATCAAGTTCCAGCAATTATGGGAAGTTTTGAAAACTCCAAAAAACATCAAGATGATTTCGGAACAAAGACTTTTCTTAATTATGGTAGATTGTTTAAATACGGAAAATTGAATATAACTCAGAATCATACGTATGATTATTTATTATATACAGATAGCAACGTCGGCTTAGTGTCTAAATTTAAAACCCATCAGGTACAACAAGCCATTGATTACCAACATCAGTTCAATTCAATAGTATTGATTGATGTTGGGTCGTCTTACAATTTTAATTTTGCACAAATTAGGACCTATAAAAGCAATAAAATACAACATCGATTTGCACTTTATGCAGCCACCAAATTTTTGATAAAGCAATTTAATTTGAATTTATCAATAAGACAAGAAGTAGTGAATACGGATTATATACGACCACAAGTTGCTTTAGCTTTTAGCTTTAGAAATAAAAAGAATTTTTACAATACAACGCTTAGTTATTCTGATAAATTTAGATACCCAGATTTGAATGATTTGTATTGGATTCCTGGTGGAAATATTAATTTGCAGCCAGAGTATGGTTATTCAACTGAATGGCAACAGGATTTTATTTTAAGAAAAAAACAGCATCAATTGGAATATGCTAATTCTGTATATTTTCTTAGAATTAAAAATAATATTGTTTGGGTGCCTATGAGCGGAGCAATTTCTACGCCTTTTAACATCAAAAGAACGCAACATTTAGGAATAGAGAATACATTAAGATATACTTATACTTTAAAGGAATATTTTTCATTAAAAATAACTTCGAATTACAACTATAATCGCTCTATTATTTTGGAAGATAAATCTAATACTTCTACAAACGAAAAAATTATTAGATACAAACCAGAGCATTCCATCAAATCTTCTTTTTCAATGCAGTATAAATACTTAGACTTAGGGTTAAATTATTTGTATATCAGTAAAAGATATACAGAAGATGAGAATGTAGAAGTTTTTGCCCTTCGACCTTATCATATTTTAGATATGTATGTAGCAATAAAATATAATCATAAAATATTTAATACGGCTTTAGTATTTAAGGTAAATAATTTACTAAATACTTCTTATGAAAGCGTAAGGAGCTATGCTCAGCCACTTCGAAATTATCAATTATCAATACTATTTAATTTTAAATCAAAACAATCATGATCAAACAATTTAACATCAAAATGATGGCAATGCTACTGGTATTTTTTGTAGCAAGTTGCCAGAAAGAAAACAACAATGCCAATGAAGGAACTTATATTGAATCAGGTTCGGCAATTGTTGTAAACGAAGGTGCATTTGGTAGCAATAATGGCTCTATTTCATTTGTTAGTGCAGAAGGCGAAGTGAAAAATAATATTTTTGAATTAGCAAACAATGGTAGTCCACTCGGTGATGTCGTTCAATCTTTTGCTAGAGTTGGGAATAAAGGGTTAATTTGTGTCAATAATTCACAAAAAATAGAAGTAGTAGATGTTAAAACATTTCAAAGACTAGCTACAATAAATGCTGGAGATACTACTAATTATCCACGATATGCAGTAGCTGTTGCTTCAAATAAAGCTTTTATTACGAATGGTTCAGGTGATGGCATTGTTGCTGTTCTTAATTTAGATAATTATAGTATTACTAAAACGATTCCTGTTGGAGATGGTCCTGAACAAATGGAAATAGCATCAGGAAATGTTTATGTTTGTAATAGCGGTGGTTGGGGAATTGATAGTACTGTTTCAGTAATCAATATAGGATCAGAAACTGTAACAAAGACTATTAAAGTAGGAGATATTCCAACAAAAATAATCAGAGATGCACAAGAGAATTTGTGGGTGCTTTGTAATGGACAAACAGATTTCTCTGCATGGCCTATTGTGAAGAATTTAACTCCTGCAAAATTAGTAAGAATCAATACCAGTACACAAACTGTAGATAGAGTTTTTACCTTGATTGAGGCAAATGGCAATACACAGAAACTAAATATTGCAATTGGAAATAATGGCACATCAGTTTATTATGCTATAGATAATGATGTTTATAGATTAGGAATTGATGCAACAGGACTTCCGAGCAATAAACTATTTACAACAAGTGGGATTTATGGTTTAGGAGCTTCTTATAATCAACAGATTTGGGTATTGCAAGCACCTAGCTTTTCTTCTTCTGGAAAAGTTGTAAAATACTCTAATACAGGTACAGCAATTGACTCCGTAAGCGTTGGTATTGGACCAAATGGCGTAGTTTTTAATCCATAATTTTATTTTAAAAATCGTCAAATAGACACAGAGCCATCTATTTTTAGATGGCTCTTGTCATTTTGTCATAAAAATATCTCTTGGCACAAGTATTGTTCCTTTCCATATAAATAATAAAAAGAAAATAATTAAATATGGGAAAAATAATAGGAATTGACTTAGGAACTACCAACTCTTGTGTTTCTGTAATGGAGGGAAATGAGCCAGTAGTTATTACAACAGAAGAAGGAAGAAGAACCTTACCTTCTATCGTAGGATTTTTGGAAAATGGCGAACGTAAAGTGGGCGACCCTGCAAAGCGTCAAGCAATTACTAATCCAAAGAATACAGTAGCTTCGATTAAGCGTTTTATGGGCAAACGATTTTCTGAAATTACTAAAGAAAAATCGTATGTCGCTTATGATGTAGAAAAAGGAGACAACGATACTGTACGTGTAAAAATCTATGACAGATTATATACACCACAAGAAATTTCTGCTATCATTTTACAAAAAGCAAAAAAAATGGCAGAAGACTATCTTGGACAAACAGTTACTGAAGCGGTTATTACTGTTCCTGCCTATTTTAATGATGCAGAAAGACAAGCTACGAAAGAAGCTGGATTAATTGCTGGATTAGATGTAAAACGTATCATCAACGAACCAACGGCTGCTGCATTAGCTTACGGATTAGACAAAGGTGGGAAAGACATGAAAATCGCTGTTTACGACTTAGGTGGTGGGACTTTTGATATTTCAATCTTAGAATTAGGAGATGGCGTTTTTGAAGTAAAATCTACCAACGGTGATGTGCACTTAGGTGGTGATGATTTTGACCACACTATTATTGAATGGTTGGCTGAAGAATTTCAAAATGAAGAAAGAATGGATTTAAGAAAAGATCCGATGGCACTTCAAAGATTGAAAGAAGCTGCTGAAAAAGCTAAAATCGAATTGTCATCTTCTTCTGAAACAGAAATAAACTTGCCTTATATCACTGCAGTTGATGGTGTTCCAAAACACTTAGTTAAAAAATTATCTAAAGCAAAATTTGACCAATTAACTGAATCTTTAGTAGAAAGAACATTAGAACCTTGTAGAAAAGCATTAAAAGATGCAGGATATTCAGCATCTGATATTGATGAAGTAATCTTAGTAGGTGGTTCTACAAGAATTCCTAGAATTCAAGAAACTGTAGAGAAATTCTTTGGTAAAAAACCTTCTAAAGGAGTAAATCCAGATGAAGTAGTTGCTGTGGGTGCTGCAATTCAAGGTGGCGTATTAACTGGAGATGTAAAAGATGTTTTATTGTTAGATGTAACGCCATTGTCATTAGGCATTGAAACTTACGGTGGTGTATTTACAAAATTAATTGAATCAAATACAACTATCCCAACTAAAAAATCAGAAGTATTCTCAACTGCTGGCGATAATCAACCATCTGTAGAATTGAATGTATTACAAGGAGAGCGTCCAATGGCAAAAGACAATAAGTCAATCGGACGTTTCCACTTAGATGGCATTCCACCAGCACCACGTGGCGTTCCACAAATTGAAGTAACTTTTGATATTGATGCTAATGGTATTTTGAGTGTTACTGCGAAAGATAAAGGTACTGGAAAAGAGCAAAATATTAGAATTACAGCTTCTTCTGGTTTGAGCAAAGAGGAAATTGAGAAAATGAAACAAGAAGCAAAAGCAAATGAAGCAGCAGATAGAGAAGCTAGAGAGAAGGTAGATAAATTGAATGAAGCAGATAGCTTAATTTTCCAAACAGAAAAACAAATTAAAGAGTTTGGCGATAAATTACCTGCGGATAAAAAACAAGTGATTGAAGATGCATTAGCAAAATTAAAATCTGCACATCAAGCACAAGATGTAGCGACAATTGATGGTGCTTTGGCTGAGTTAAATAGTGCTTGGAGTGTGGCATCACAAGATTTATATAATGCAACTCAACAAGGTAATCCTGGAGCAGGAGAACAACAACAAGGCGGAGATAACGGAAATGCTGGAACTGGCGATACCGTTACAGATGCGGAGTATGAAGAAGTGAAGTAAGGGTAATTTAAAATAGTTTATAAAAAAGGAGTAAGTTTTGCTTACTCCTTTTTGTATTTTTACCTATTATAATTAGTAATTTTAGATACGATTGGATTCATTTACTCAAATAACATTAGGAATTGCGACAGCAGAAGTAATTGCTGGCAAAGCGTTGAAAAATAGAACTTTTTTGTATGGTGCAATTTTAGGGACAATTCCTGACTTAGATATCTTAGTGGGTAAGTTTATGAATGATGTAGATGGTGTTGCTATTCATCGTGGATTGAGTCATTCCATTTTGTTTTTTGCTTGCATATCACCAATTTTTGCATGGTTGGTTTATAAAATTGAGAAAGGAAAAATTCAATATAAAAAAGCAATTTGGTTGGTGTTTTGGTGTTTATTGACCCATGTTTTGTTAGATATGTTTACTTCTTGGGGAACACAAATTTTGTGGCCACTAGATTATCGATTTGCTTTGAAAACAATTTTTGTAGTTGATCCATTATTTACAATTCCATTGTTGATTGCATTGATTTATGTTTGGAGAAATAAAGATAATTTCCAAAGACGTAAATACCTTTTTAGAGGTTTGTATATTAGTTTGACTTATTTGTTGCTTACTTGTTGTATTAAGTTGTACGCAGTTGCTTCGTTTGAAGAAGCATTGAAAAATGAGCATATAAATTATCAAAAATTAATTGTGAAGCCTACCGCTTTTAATTGTATTTTATGGAATGCAAATGTTGCAACGAGCAAAGGCTATTTTTTAGCAGATTATTCATTGTTTGACAGTCAGCCGATTCAGTTTAAATTCTATTCCAAAAATATAATATTAGAAGAAAAACTTGCTAAAGTTTCAGACTTTCAGAAGTTAAAAAAAATAAGCGAAGGTTGGTATTTGATAACGCAACATAATGAAAAATTATATTTTAATGACTTGCGTTTTGGGTTGTTAAATGATGATGTTAAAAGTCCGCAATTTGCATTTAGTTATGAATTTTTACCTAATCCAACTGGAAATATTTCCGCAGTTGAAGTTCCCAAAACAAGGCGAGATGGGAAAGCATTAATGCAAAAAATTTTTACAAGAATAAAAGGAAATTGAAAAAGATGCGTTGGTCTGAGCGAATTAAAATATACCCAAAAATCGGCACAAATAAAATATGGATTCTGTGTATCTTGCACTAATAAATAATATTTTTTATGAAGCAAAATTTCTTTGGAATATTTTTATTGGTTTTATTGTTTGGTTCTTGTAAAAAGGAACAGCCTAAAACCAATAGCCAATGGAAATTAAATGATACTGATTTTCAAACGGCACTTACCTTAGCAGATACATCAACGCTAACAAATTTAGATGAGGCTGGCGAACGATTAGCTGAAATACAAGATATCTTTTCTAATGCAGGAGATAGACGTGGTGCTTATCCGACGATTTTAAAAGCGGTTACCAATTATGCAATAAGCTCTTTTGCACTTGAAAACTATAAGAACACAACATTGATGAGAGTCTTTTATTTGGATTTTGTAAAGCGATATTTAGGGACTTTACACGAACATCTTTTGGGAAACAGATTAGAATATCATTGGGATACTTATTATCGTTATGCAAAAGTAGATAATAATGTCAGCCGCTTGGTTTTGGAAGGTATAAATGCTCATTTTTCTATTGATATGGCTCGTGCTGTGGCAATGTCAAAACTAAACAAAAGCAATCAAGCAGATTGGGATAAATTTGGAACCGAAACCATAGATGCCGTTTCTAGTTTTAATGATGAATTATTTGTAGAATATGAAGTCAATGCGGTGGAAGTATTTAAGTTATTTTTTATTGGCGATTTAGTCAATGGATTATTAGGAGAAGGAAGTGCAACCAAATTTGGCTATCAAATGCTTAGAAATGAGGCATTGAGTAATGGCATTCTTTTGCAATTATCTACGAATGGAAATGTAGAGCAAAATATGAAAGTTGCATTTATCAAAAAAGATAATGTCATTTTGGCTTTAGATAAAATGCAGATGTTGCCCTAATTAAAGCTAAAAATTCTAAAAATGACTTTACTAATTTTGTAACGCTTTGTACCCATTTATTTTTGTAGTATCTTAGCATTATGAGTCAGAATGAATTTAAAGGAACGGAAAATTATATTGCGACCAAAGAATTGCAAGTTGCAATTAATGCCGCTATTGCATTAGAAAAGCCACTTTTGATAAAAGGAGAGCCAGGAACTGGTAAAACTTTATTAGCATTTGAAGTAGCAAAAGCACTCAATAAACCAATTTATACTTGGCATATTAAATCGACAACTACGGCACAGCAAGGTTTATATGAATATGATGCAGTATCTCGTTTGCGTGATGCTCAATTTGGAAATGAAGATGTAAAAGATATTTCAAATTATATAGTAAAAGGAAAAATGTGGCAAGCCTTTGAAAGTGAAGAGCAAGCCGTCTTATTAATTGATGAAATTGATAAGGCTGATATTGAATTTCCAAACGATTTGCTATTAGAATTAGATAAAATGGAGTTTTATGTCTATGAATTACAAAAAACCATTCAAGCGAAAACTCGGCCAATTGTAATTATTACTTCTAATAACGAAAAGGAATTGCCAGATGCTTTTTTAAGAAGATGTTTTTTTCATTTTATAAGATTTCCAGACAAAGCAACAATGATTGATATTATTGATGTGCATTTTAAAAATTTGGATAATGAATTGATTGAAGATGCATTGAAATTATTTTATGGATTACGAGATATTCAAGGCTTAAAGAAAAAGCCAACAACGAGCGAATTAATAGATTGGATTCGTTTATTAAAATTAGGCAAAATTGATAAATCAGAATTAGCAGAAGTAGATTATTTAGAAAAGCAACCGCCCTATTTTGGATCTTTAATAAAAAATGAACAAGATATTGACCATATCGGTCGAGTAAAACGTGCAGGAACTTTTAGAAGATTCTAGGAATAAAGATTGATGTATATTTGAGATGGAAGAGCAAGATAAAATACCGACGAGTAAAGTGCAGCGTGCAAGTCGTTTTTTTAAAACGGGTGTAAAAGTTGGGGGCAATTATATGGCAAATGTTGCCAAAGCCGTAGTTGGAAAATCTGATGCGGAGGAACTTCATCGTAAAAATGCGGAAGAGGTTTTTGCGTTATTGAGTCAGTTGAAAGGAAGTGCTTTAAAAGTGGCACAAATGATGAGTGTAGATACGGGTTTGTTGCCTAAAGAATATGTAGAAAAATTTGCACAAGCACAGAATAATGCAATATCTTTATCGGGGCCTTTGATTGTAAATACATTTCAAAAATATTTTGACAAAAAACCAACGGAACTATACGATAAATTTGACACAAAAGCAAAATTTGCGGCATCTATTGGGCAAGTACATGAAGCCTACAAAGATGGTAAAAAGTTAGCGGTAAAGATTCAATATCCTGGTGTTGCAGATGCTATTCATTCTGATATACAAATGGTGAAACCATTGGCTGCACGATTGATTGGTGTACCAACTAAGTTTTTGGATTATTATGCTGAAGAATTTGAAGCTCGTTTGATTGAAGAATGTGATTACTATTTGGAATTAAGAAATGGAACAGAAGCAAAAATAGCTTGTGCAGGAATTGAAAACTTAATTATTCCTGAATATTTTGCAGCACTTTCAAATGCCAAAGTATTAACGATGGAATGGATTGATGCTATGTCTTTGCAAGAATATATTCATACAGAAACTGACCAAAATAAGAAAAATCAAGTTGGACAAACTTTAGTTAATTTTATTTTTCACCAAATTCATCATCAAAAAAGATTTCATGCAGATCCACATCCTGGCAATTTTTTGGTTACCAAAAATAATGAATTGGTTGTATTGGATTTTGGTTGCATGAAAACAATTCCTGCCGATTTTTATAAGAATTATTTTTCTATTGCTGATGAGAAAATACAAGCAAATCCAAAAAAATTAGAACAATTGCTGATGCAATTAGATGTCATTCGACCAGAAGATACAGCTGAAGAAAGAGCATTATTTTATCAAGTTGCCAAAGATGCAATTGAAATTATTACAGCACCTTTAAAATCAGAATCCTTTTATTTTGGAGATGAAAATTATACCAAAAATTTGAATGATAAAGGAGAACAGATGGCAAAAAATAAAGAATTAAGAAAGCCAAATGCCTTGCGAGGTAGTCGAGATGCAATATTTTTACACCGTACTTTTTTTGGTATGTATGGAATTTTATACCAATTAAATGCAACCGTAAAAATGGACAAACATTTTTTGGATAGTTTGGTATAGCTTTGAAATAAAGCGTAGTTTAAAGTTAAAGCGTGCTAAATTGAAAAGTTACCATGTCTTTAAATTGTTTCAAAATTGAAATAATTGAATTCTTTATTTATATTTGGTATAATTTTAGCTATTTAGTTAAGTATGAAACCGTTGCTACTTATTATTTCTAGTTTGTTTTTTACTTATAATATTATTGCTCAGGAGCAATTGCCACGTGCTGTTTTGTATAAAATTGTTACTCAAATCAATAAGTTTGTTTTGAATAGTAGTACACAATTTGCTCACTTTGATTTGCCTTCGAGTAAATATCAAGAGTTTTTTAGCTTTATAAAAGATTCTACAGCAAATTTAATTACTGATGCTTCTAATCCTATTTATTATAAATGGTATTTGAATGATGGTTCGGAAATTAATGGCGATTTGTTTTTTAAGGATAATAAAAGTTATATGGTTTTTAAAATTGATGATAAAAAGTATATCAATTATTTTATGCCTGAAGGCTTTGCCTATTTAAAACAAATCTTCAAATTTTGAAAAAATCCCTACTGTTCAATGTTTTTTTTCTAGTTTTTGTCAATTTTTTAGTCAAGCCAATTTGGGTATTTGGAATAGATAGAACTGTACAAAATCAATTAGGAGAAACTGAATATGGCTTATACTTTGCCATCTTAAATTTTACTTATTTATTTCAGATTTTTTTGGATTTTGGCTTGCAAAATTATAACGCCAGACATATTGCTTCTAATGAAAAACAAATAGGAGAATTATTACCCAACATCATTTTATTCAAACTGATTTTATTTGTGGTTTATCTCGTGATTTGCATTGCGGTTGCTGTTCCTTTAAATTATATCAACCATCGATTTTTCTTTATAATATTAGCAAATCAATTCTTACTTTCCTTTATTATTTATTTACGTTCTAATATTTCCGCACATCAACATTTTATCACAGACAGTTTGTTATCTGTTTTGGATAAATTATTAATGATTATTTTTTGTGCTATCATTATTTGGGGAAATCAAGGGTTTGATTTAAGTATCATTAATTTTGTTTTGGCTCAATTCGCTGCATATCTGATTACATTTATAGTAGCCTTATTGCTTTCTTTTAATTTAATTACAAAAATAAATTTTCAGTTTTCAACCCTATTTTTAAAACAAATTTTCAGAGAAAGTTTACCTTATGCAAGCATCTATTTTCTGATGACCATTTATTATCGCATTGATGGTGTGATGTTGGAAAGAATGAAAACGAGTTATGAAGCTGGAATTTATGCTCAAGGCTATAGAATTATGGAATCTGTCAATAATATTGGGTATCTGATGAGCATTATTTTATTGCCGATTTTTGCAAATTATTTATCTAAAAAAATAGACATCAAAATTATTTTAATGCCAGCATTACGCATTAGCTTGATTCTTATAGTTGGTGTGTTGGGTGTGTTCTATTTTCAGGCAGAAGAAATCATTGGTATTTTATATCATGCAGATGTTGCCTATTCGTCTAAAGTTTTTTCATGGTTGGTTTTAAATTTCATTCCAATCAGTTTATTGTATGTTATCGGTACTTTACTTACTGCAGATGAGCAATTTAGAATTATGTTGCCTACGCTAATTTTTGCAGTGGTATTAAATATTGTATTAAATTATTTTATGATACAAAATATTGGAGCGATTGGTGCTGCAAAAGCAACTTTTATAACACAATTATTTATGCTGTTGGTGTATGGATTTGCTTGCATTGTAAAATATTCTATCAAATTAAATTTAAAAACTAGCCTTAGAGTTATTTTTTTTATTGGTTTTGCGTATGGTATAATGCATTTTTTATTGGTTCATTATCCAGAACAAAATCTAAAAAATCTATTCTTTAGGAGTGCTTTTTATATTATTGCTGTAATGATTATTGCAGTTTCTTTAGGAATTATGGATAAACAAATTTTAAAATTGAATATCAAACCATTCAACTAAATCATATTTTACATTGCCTGTTTTTGTTGCAAATAGAAGGCAACAATGCATTTTTTCTAAGAGCCATTGTTTGTTGAAGCAAATTCTATATTGTAGATTTTTATCAATAATATAAAATAGGAAACCAAAAGTGGACCAAAAATTAAACCGATAAATCCAAATAATTTTAAGCCGACGATAACGCCACAAAGTGTGATTAATGGGTGAATATTAGCAAATGCTTTAAGTAAAAATAGGCGGAGTAAATTATCAATTTGCATCACAACAAAGCCTGTATATAGAATTAGCCCAATAGCATTATAGGTTTCGCCGACTGCAAATAAATAAGCAATCATGGGTACGGCAACTAAGCCTGTTCCAACAAATGGAATAACAGCAACAATAGCGGTAATAAATCCCCAAAGGAAAACGTCTGGCACATCAAAAATGGCATAACCAATAGTGGCAGCAATGCCTTGAAATAAAGAAATAATTGGTATTCCAATGGCATATGATTGAATGACATTTCGTGTTTCTTTGCTTATACTATCTAAGTTTTGAGGCTTTAATGGAATTTTGTTTCTAATGGCTCTTCCTATACTTTTTGAATTGACTAACATAAAGTATAGTATAAAGAACATCGTGCTTATATTGAGTAAAAATGAACTAATAGTGCCAAGTATTTCGGGAATTAAACTAGATGCCACTGATGTTAATTTATCTAAGTGGCTAGTCGAAACAATTTCAATGTTGAAACGACTTTCTATTTCAAAGATAATTTGTTTGATGCCAGTGATAAACTCATTGGAGTTGTTGAATAAGGTACTCAATTTTGGAACAACAAACATTACGGCTAATCCTGTTGGAATTAATAAAATGACAATGTTTAAAATCATAATCAAAAAGGTAACCAAATAGATATTCCATTTTTTTTTGAAACTCAAGAACTCAACAAATCTAAAATTTAAAATATACAAAGTACAAGCACCTAAAAAACCGGCAAAGATGACCCTTAATGGAATGAATAAAATAATTCCTAAGGCAATAATGATAATGAAGAAAATTATCTGTTTAAAATTATCTTGGAATTTATTCATCTTTATTTTTTTTTATTTTTTTTAGAGCAGATAAAATGGGTTTGATATCATTAGCATTATTCACAATATACATTGGATGTTTATATAACATAAGTGTTCTCCAGTTTTTATTTTGAATCAAATCATTCATATTGATAGCTTCATCTTCATCTAAGATGTTTGGTTGTATTGCTGCAATGATAGTACAATTTTTTTCTGAATTGTACTCTACGACAAAATAAGTTCCAGACATAGAAAAATCAAGTACCAACAACTGTTCAATAGATGATAAGCTTATATGGTCAATGTAATAATAATCCATATAATAATAAGGATTTCGAGTTCTTATATAGGGAATTTGGTTTGATTTTAGCCAATCTTCAGCAATAGAAAGTTGTGTATTGTAATAATCCCAAACTTTACTTTCATTCTCGATATCATCTAGTATGTGCCAAGTTTCATCAAACCAATTGTAGTATTCCGGTCTTTTTCCTAGTCGAGTTTTATAATTAAACGGGGACGGTTTGTCTGCAATATATCCTGGATAATAGTAATTGAAATTTTTTTCTTGTCCGTATTGAACTTCTAAAATCATGGAGTACAATCCAAGACTAAACGCTTCATATTTGGAATCAAATATACCGAGAATGCTGGCTAAACTATTTGTCCCAACATCAAAAACACTATAAGCCACCAATTGATTAGTTGATTTGTCAAAAATTTCTACCTGATAGGTATTGAAAATTGAAAAGCTTTCGCAATCAAATAAAAATTTGTGCAATGAGCTTGTATTGGAGCCTTTGAATCGCACTTGATGTTTGCTGAATAAAAATTCTTTTTCTTTAGTATTGACGAATGGACCAATCTTATGATAGAAACTCTTACTGTTTTTATTGTATAATTTTCTAAGACTTTTTGGGAATAGATATGTTTTTAATTCATAACGGATATGGAATAAATTATACAATTCAGAATTGTACAACATTACCCTTGTTCGCAACATATAATTGGCAGTTCTAAAGTAACCTAATGAAAGCAACTTATCCAAGAAGTTTTTTTCAATTCTTGTTTTTGGATAATAATATTCAACTGGTGCTAACATTATTTATTTTCTCTTTAATTTTTAAATAAAATAATAAAATTCCGAGAACTAACAAAGTTAAAGTAAATATTATATATTTCATACAATGATTTTCTTTTGAAAAAGTGCTATAAATAGAGTAGTTTGACCAAAAAAATGGTTCGGCACCCATTGCATCTGTATTCATTAAATAGGCTAATTTGGCATTTCTAATAGCTTCTTCATAAGATTGTTTGTTTTTGATGTTTTCATAGAAATAAGTCATCATTGTTTTGGCTACTTTATCAGATGCATTCCAACGTGTTACAAGGATGTTTTTTGCCCCTGCGTATTGAAATGCCCATGCAAAATTAAGAATGCCTTCTCCAGAATTTTTACGGCCAAAACCACCTTGACACATATTTAAGCTGACTAAATTTGTATGGATATTTTGTTGGATAATCGCACTGATTTTTAATAAGTAATTGTCAATGCTATCGGGTTGAAATATAATAGCAGATGAAGTTGGAATTAAACTGTCAATTTTAGAATGTGCGGAAAAATGTATAATATCAAAGTTGTCTTTGTTTAGATTGTAATTGTCAATATTTGCATCTTTTGCAACTAATATTTTTGATTGAAGTATTGATTGAATAAGTTTTATTTCGTCAATATTTTGTAACGGTGTATAATTGGATTGCTTGTAATTGGGAGCAATACATAAAACTTTATCATTTGTTAGTTGTTTTTTATTGTCATTCCAAAAGTATATTTTCCCTGAAAAAGTGTGGCTGATGTTGAATTGCTCAATCAAGTATTTGTTTTGATGAATTAATGCTCCGAATGAAATATTCCTTGTAATTCCATCAGGTGCAATAATAAGATTCTTGTTCCCATTTAATACGTCTGATGGAATCAATTGATTTGTTATTTTTTTAGCTAATTCTTTGTCGTATTTTTTTGCCTGAATACTGTTGTTTAATGTTTTTATTGCCTCTTCTGTTATAGTAAGCTTGTATAAGGTGCATTTGTCGTTTGTAATCGCTAATAAATAGGAGGATTGGCCGTTGTTATAATAATCTAAGAAAACTGTTTTTGCATTCAGCTTTTGTTGAATAGTATGTACTGTATTTTTATCTTCCTTAGCAATTGAGTTATTGGTTTTTTTAGTTTCCAATTCATATTGTTTTTTTAAAAGGAATAATTCCCCTTTTAGCTGTTTAATTTTTGATGCATTTGTTTTGTCTGTACTTTGTTTTTCTATTTCAGCATTTATTTGTTCAATTTTTTTAATGAGCTTACTATTGATATTTTTATTTTTCAAATTGCTGTTGAGTGCATTGGCTTTATTATTTTCAATAAAGAAATACATCCATTCTAAATATTCCTTTTTGTTTTCTAATTGGTATAGCTGTTCAATTAGCGGAACCGCTGTTGCTGATATTTGGGCTAAAATTTCAGCATCACTTAGTTTTGATTTCTCACCAATATATTCAAATTTTCTATCCTGAATTTTTTTTGTGAGTCCAATTAAAATTTCTAAATACTTTTTGTTTTGTTCAATAGCAAAAGGTTTATTTAAGTCTCGTTGTTGAATTATTTTTAAGTATTGTAAATAAGCAAGCGTTACGGGAAATAAATCATCTTTATTATTGGGCAATGCTTTTTTTGTAAAGAGTAATGCTTCATTGTATTTGTTTTCTGCTAATTTTATTTCTGCAATATTTAAGTTTATTTCTAAATTGTAACTATTTTTTATACCTAAAGATTTATTATGAATTCCTATGGCATTATTGAAGTTTTTTATTGCATCAATATACTTAAATTGAGCTTTGTCGATTAAGCCTATTCGATAATAGGATTCAGCCATTCTAACAGAATTTTCAGTACCCAATTGTTGTTCGATGCTTATTACTTTTTTACAAAGCAGTCTTACTTCATCATATTTTTGAAGAGCACTATAAACAATAGCTAATTCCAAATAATTTTCAGATATATCTTCATTGTTTTCGTCTAAAAATTTTTGACGTATAGACAATGCTTTTTCAAAATAAAACTGTGCTTGGTAATAATCTTTCAATTCGCTGTAAATCATTCCACAATCAAAATAAGCATAAGCAGCTTCAGGATCTTCTTTCCCAAAAATCTGCTCGCAGATTTCTTTATCTTGTATAAAGTAATCTAAAGCTTTATCTAATTCGCCACGATTGAGGTAGAATCCACCTAAAATAGAATAACATTCGCCAACTCTTTTGTGAATTTTTCCAAATTTCTGTTCATATATTTTAAGGGAGTTTTTTACTAAAGCAATTGCTTCTTCTAATCTATTCTCTTCGGAGTAATTTATAGCCAAATTGTAATTTACTCTTGCTATTTCAGTGGCATTATATTTAGGAAACTTTAAAAAGATGTTTTTCGCTTCTATATAGTGCTTTGTAGATTGTTCAATATCTGATTGATAAAAAGAAATTACAGCAATACCATTTTTTGCCATACCAATTTTTCGTATAAACATAGGGTCATTAAAACCAGAAAGCGTTTGGATTGCTTGTTCATAATGCTTCCTTGCATCATCAAATTTACTTTTTCTTATAAAAATTGTACCCATCAACAATTCCTTTGAACCTTTAAAATAGATGGATTTTGGATAATATTGATTTGCAAAAGTTAATGCTTGGTTTAATTGGTTTTTAATTAATAAGTATTGTAATTGCAATAAATCTGCACCTTCTTTAACTGAGTTATCATTTGTTGATTTTCGCAATGCCGTTAGTTTTTCTTCAAATTGGGTAAATTCTTGCAACATATAATCACATTCAAGCATTTTCAACCTTGAATTTTCATTTTGTGGTGCTTGTTGAAACGCTTTTTTTGCCTGCTGATAGGCTTCTAGTTCAAACAACTGAACGCCTTTCTCAAAGAAAACATCTTTAGAATAATTATTTAGAAAAATAAAAATTAGACTTATCGACAAAAATTTCTTCAGCATTTGGATAAAATTACATTTTATATTTATATCACATACCTTTTAAAAACAATAAATTATCTTTGTATCTATGGAAAAGAAAATTGCAGTTTTGCCAGGCGATGGAATCGGCCCAGAAATAATTACAGAAGCAGTAAAAGTATTAGATGCGATAGCACAAAAGTTTGGACATCAATTTCAATATAAATACGGTTTAATTGGTGCTGATGCGATTGACAAAACAGGCAATCCATATCCTGATGCAACGCACGAACTTTGTTTAAATGCAGATGCTATTTTATTTGGAGCTATTGGCGAGCCAAAATATGATAATAACCCTACGGCAAAAGTTCGACCAGAACAAGGGTTGCTAAAAATGCGTGGTGCTTTAGGTTTGTATGCCAATATTCGCCCCGTTAAAAGTTATGATGCTTTGTTAGATGCATCGCCATTGAAGAATGATAGAATAAAAGGAGCTGATTTTGTAGTGGTTCGTGAATTGATTTCAGGTATTTATTTTGGTAAACCACGAGGAAGAAGTGAAGATCAAAATATCGCTTACGATACTTGTGTTTATACTAGAGATGAGATTGTTCGTATTACTGCAAAAGCTTTTGAATTTGCTAAAAACAGAAATAAAAAAGTTACACTTTTAGATAAAGCAAATGTTTTAGCCACTTCAAGATTATGGAGAGAAGTAGTAACTGAATATGCTAAGCAATTTCCTGAAATAACTTTAGAATGTAATTTTATTGATAGTGCAGCGATGGAAGTGATTACAAAACCAACAAAATTTGATGTCATTCTGACAGAAAATTTGTTTGGTGATATTATTTCAGACGAAGCCTCCGTAATTGGAGGAAGTTTAGGCTTGTTGCCTTCGGCATCAATGGGCGAAAAAACATCTTTGTATGAGCCAATTCACGGCTCTTATCCTCAAGCAAAAGGAAAAAATATTGCCAATCCAATGGCAACGATTTTATCTGCTGCAATGTTGTTGGAATATAGCTTTGGATTAATTGAAGAAAGTAAAGCAATTGTTGATGCAGTAGATAAAGCATTAAATGAAGGATTTGTTACTGAAGACATCAATCAAGGGAAATACAAAACCAACGAAGTTGGCGACAAAATCGTTGAATATATTTTGCAATAATAGAGTATGAAAATTGCCATCATAGGTCCTGCTTATCCTTATCGTGGTGGAATTGCAAATTTCTCAGAACGATTGGCCTATGAATTGCAATTGGAACAAGACGACGTGCAGTTGTTTACTTTCAATATGATGTATCCCAATTTTCTTTTTCCAGGTAAAACTCAATATGCAGAAAGTGTTTTACAGTTTCCGTTGGAAATTACGCAGAATATTAATTCTATAAACCCTTTTAATTGGTGGAGAGTTGGAAGATATATCCAAAAACAAAATTTTGATTTGATAATTATTCCTTACTCTATACCATTTTTGGCACCAAGTTTAGGATTTATTGCAAGAATTATCAAAAGGAATAATTTTACAAAGGTTTTGTCTATTGTTCATAATTTACATCCACACGAAAAAAGGTTTGGCGATAAGTTTTTATCTAATTTTTTTCTAAAAAGTTGTGATGCATTTTTGACTTTATCTTTAAAAGTAAAAGAAGATATTTTAGGTATTCGTTCAAACGCTAAAGTAATTGTTTCCAATCATCCAATTTATGATACATTTGGAACTATAATTGAAAAACAGAAAGCAAAAAATCAATTAAATTTAGAGGAAAGTAAGCAATATATTTTGTTTTTTGGCTTAGTTCGTGCGTATAAAGGTTTAGATATTTTAATAGATGCAATGTCTATTGTTGCTCCACAAAATCCAAATATTCAGTTGCTAATTGCTGGAGAATTTTATGGCGATTACCCAAAATACCTTGCTCAAATTGAAGCATTAAACTTATCCGAACGAATTGTTGTCATCAATCAATTTGTACCTGAAGATAAAGTAAATAGTTATTTTTGTGCAGCAGATATTGTTGTACAGCCCTATAAAAATGCAACACAAAGTGGTATTACACAAATTTGCTATCATTTTAACAAACCAATGATTGTTACCAATGTTGGAGCTTTGGCAGAAAATGTAGTTAATAATCATGTAGGATTTGTTTGTGAACCAAGCAAAGAAACGGTTGCAGCATCTATTTTAAGATTTTATCAAGAAGAAAAAGAAGTTATCTTTATTGAAAATATCAAAGAAGAAAAAAAGAAATACAGTTGGCGTGTATTAAGCCAACAGATTAAATCCGCTTTCAAGTAGTCAATGCAAGGAAATATCATTCAAATATTAAAAGAGACGATAGAGCATAGAAACAAAATGCTGAATGATACTGTATTGCTTAAAAATATTGAAAATATTGCACAAATTCTTATCCAAACTTTTAGACAGAATAAAAAAGTTTTATTTTGTGGAAATGGTGGCTCTGCTGCTGATGCACAACATTTAGCCGCAGAATTTTCTAATAAGTTTATGAAAGATAGAAAACCATTAGATGCTGAAGCATTGCACGTTAATACTTCTTATTTAACGGCGGTTGCCAATGATTATTCCTTTCGAGATGTGTATGCCAGATTAATTGAAGCAAGAGGACTAGAAAAAGATGTTTTGATTGCCCTTTCTACTTCAGGAAATTCAGAGAATATTGTGGAGGCTGTAAAGATGGCTAGGCAAAAAAATATGATTGTTGTCGGTTGGACAGGACAGAATTTAGGCAATATGGATAAATATTGTGATATTTTAATCAAAGTTCCGTCAGATAATATAGCAAGGATTCAAGAAATGCATATCACCATTGGACATATTATCTGCCAATTAGTAGAAGCAGAATTATTTTAATTTTTTATGGCATAGCTATTGCATTTATCAACATAAATGTTTAACTTTATCTATTAATTGTGTAAAAGCCTATGAAAAAATTATTTACATTCCTTTTTATTTTTATTTCTTTCAATATTTTTGTTAGCCAAAACACTTTTGCAAGCAGTTTATTTGTTGCTGATTTAAAAGAAAGTATAAGTATTTATCCCAATCCAATTGCGACAAATGCAACGATTAAAATCTCTAATGAAATTAATTTACAAGAAAGCAATGTAAATGTTGTTTTTTATAATATTGTTGGAAAAGAGATATTTAAAATCTCTCAAATTAAAAACTACGAAATCAATATTTCTAGAGATAATTTTAAAACTAGCGGACTTTATTTTTATCAATTAAATATTGATGAAAAACTTCAAAGCACTGGAAAAGTTGTTGTAAAATAATTTTTTCTTATTAAACCTTCAACCCATATTTTCTATAAAATATTATTGTAGTCGGATTAAATTTCTCATCCAAGCTTCTGGAATTTCTCCTTCTTTTGCAATTTTGTAATCATTATAAATGCAAGGAATTAAGTGGGCAACCGTTCTCTCGCCTCTGTTCACACTAATTTTCATCCACCACCTTTCGGTTTTCTTACTTTTTAAAAATGTAAATGCTTCTTCTTCTACATATACTGTAAAATGGTAAAATTCTTGTTCGTTTAAAATTGGATAATCCATTCTTCTCAAATTCACACCTTCGATAAAATACCAAACCATTTGTGCGACTTGATGTGCTGTAACATTTTTAATATCTTCCGTCGGATTGTAATTATAAATTCCAAAAGAACTTAGAATATCGCTCATTCCTGCAAACCTCGCCAACATACAAGCTTCATCACCAAAAAGACCATTTGGCGATGGTGCAACTTGACCTGGTGCATCAGAAAAACGAATTGCTTGGATATCAAATACAGCTAAATTTGCTTCACGTATAAAAGGCTCTGCTTCAAAAACATTTTCTCGAATTTTGCCTACACGCAAAGAATCAAATTGATAATTGTGTACTATTGTACTGATATCTTTCTGGATAAAATAAGATTGATAAGCAATTAAATTGTATTTTTTTAGATAATTCGTATTGAAAATATTGTACAAATAACTTTCTTCTAATTTTCCTTCCTCTGGATTGGCAGTCATGTTTGCACCAATCTGACTGATTTGTATTTCGTTTTCTAAAATTTCGTAAGCATTATATTGAGCTTGTAATAAATCTAAGTCGCCACCAATTATAATAAGTATAATATTTTGTTTGATAGCAGTTTTTGTAATATCTTTTAAAGCTACTAAAGTATCTTGACACGTATTGCCCTTTTTGATATTGCCTAAATCTATAATTTTGGTATCATTATAAAATGAAGTATAAGTATATAATTGTTGTCTGACTTTATTAGGAGCTAATTCCGTTCCTTGGTTATTATCATTGCCTAAATTGTCTTCAACACCAACTAATGCAATTTTATAAGACTCAATCTCTGAAGTATCTAAGCCAAAAAATGCAACATTGTTAGGTAAATTTGGGTTTCGAGCGATACATTCATTATAAAATTCCTTGGCAATTGGTTCTACAAAATCAAACATTATTCTATTTATTTATAGGAATAAAAATATAAAAAGCCAATGAAATTAGCCAATATATTTACTCAACTAATGTGTATTACTTTTTGCCATAAGTAAGGTAATAATCAAAAATAAATTCTTTTTTTAGTAAAATTGGAGGGAATAATTTAATTTGATTGCTACTTAAAAAGGTTTCATATTCCGCTAAATTATATTGATGTGGATGCAAAACATCTCCTGGAAGTAATTTGAATAATTTATGCAAAAAAGTATTTCTATGTGCATCAATCGAAACAACCAAAATGCCGTTGGGTTTTAGTGCTTTAGCCAATTGCCGATACGCCAATTCGATATTCTCCACATGATTAATGGCATTCAAACAAAAAATAACATCATATTTTTCCTGAATCGTTAATTGTTCAATAGTTTGTGTTGTAAATTTAGTATAAGGATAATTTGCAGAATTGAAATGAGCTAATGTTTTGTATTTGTCTAAAAGTGGGTCAATTGCATCTACTTGATTGCTTTCTAAAATAGTAAAAATTCCTGCTGGGCCACAACCTGCATCTAAAATAGATAGATTTTTAAGTTCGGGTAGATTTGGAATTTTAGATATAAAATCTATCCAGTATTTTTTTTTCCAAGCTAGATATTCATCAACGTCTTTAGATTCTAGATAGTCTTTCCACCATTTAATTTCTAAATATTGAGCAAATTTCCATCTCCATTTTTTTTTCATAACTACTAATTCTAATGGCCTTTTCAATCAAAAATATAAAAAACTACTGTGTTTATTGTATCAAAATCTAGTTTAGCTTAAATAGATTTTTTGCATTTTGTGTAGTTTGTTGTGCAATTTCCTCAAGTGGGCGTTGATAAACTGTTGCTAAAGTTTCAGCAACTAAAAGCGTATAAGCACTCTCATTTCTTTTTCCACGATAAGGAACTGGAGGCAAATATGGTGCGTCTGTTTCCAAAACAATATGTTGTAACTCAATTTTAGATAAAGTGTCTCTAAGATGTGTATTTTTATAGGTTACCACACCGCCAATACCCAAAGAAAAGCCTAGTTTTATTATCTCTTTAGCCTCTTCAAAACTTCCTGTAAAACAATGAAAAACACCACTAGGATTCTGCTTCCTTTTCTTTAAAATATCAAGAATTACATGCGTGCTATCACGCGAATGTATAGCAATAGGCAATTGGTGTTCCAATGCCCAATCACATTGAGTTTCAAACGCTTCCTTTTGAATTTCTAGTGTCGTTTTATCCCAATATAAATCAATCCCAATTTCTCCTATTGCAATCGGATTTGAATCTTTTATCTTATTATATATTAGTGCCAATTCCGTTTTATAGGTTTCTTGTTTTACATAACAGGGATGCAATCCAAGCATTGGAAAAATTTGATTTGGATAGGATTTGCAAATTGCCATCATTGGTTCTATTGTTGCCGCATCAACATTAGGAATTAATAAATTTTTTATACCTGCATCAAAAGCACGTTGTATCATCTCAATTCTGTCTTGGTCAAAATTTTCTTCGTACAAATGGGTATGCGTATCAATCAAAAACATATTTTACAATTAATGTACAAAGCTAAGTATTTTATAAGCACCGAAAGCTGATAGATAGAACATTTTAAAATTTTAATGCGTGTATTTTGTTTTTATTAGATAAATGTTTTTACTAATTTTATAAAACTATGAATCAAAAGCATTTTTTTGTACACGAAAGTTCAATTGTTGATGAAGGTGCAGTAATAGGTGAACATACTAAAATTTGGCATTTTTCACACATTATGCAAGCAAAAGTTGGCAGCAACTGCATATTAGGACAGAATGTTTTTATTGGCAATAAAGTAAAAATTGGCAATGGTGTAAAAATTCAAAATAATGTTTCAGTATTTGAAGGCGTTGAAATTGAAGATGATGTTTTTATTGGACCTAGTGTCGTATTTACTAATGTTAAAAATCCTAGAAGTTTTATTGAACGAAAAAATGAATATAAAACAACTCTAATAAAAAAAGGTGCTACAATCGGAGCTAACGCAACAATTGTCTGTGGTTATACTATCGGAGAATACGCTTTTATTGGTGCAGGCTCAGTAGTAACTCGAAACATTAATAACTTTGAATTAGCCATCGGCAATCCTGCACGCCAAAAATATTGGGTTTGTAAATGTGCTGAGCCACTAGAATTTATAGATAATGAAGCATTTTGTGCTAAAGAACAAAAGACGTATGTCCTCGAAAGTGATATTGTTACTATAAAAGAATAATTTAATGTTGATAGAACTAAAAATAAATCAATTTACAAAACTTAATCATACAATTTTCAAAGCATTAAATTGGACAATTCATAAGGGCGAGAACTGGGCAATAGTTGGCGATATTGGAACAGGCAAAACTATCCTACTTCAAATATTAGCTGGAGTAGAATATCTTTCATTACAAGATGGTGTTTTAAAAATAAATGATAATCTTAAAAAAGAAGATTTTGGTTATATATCATTTTTAGAGGATAAAAAATGGATAAAACGTGCTGATTTTTATTACCAACAACGTTATTATACTTCTTTCACAGATGAAGAGATGAAACTTCAAGAGTTTTTAGGTTTTTCTTTATTAGAGAAAAATCAAGTAACCTATTATAACTCATTGCTTCTTAAATATCAATTAGATAATCTTTTAGAAATACCTTATATTCAACTGTCAAATGGTCAGAAAAATAAAGCTATTTTAATTAAAGCGTTTCTTTTAGACTATAAAGTATTGCTTTTTGACAATCCATTTATAGGTATTGATGTAGAAAGTAGAGAAGATGTTTTAAACTTGATAGATGAGCTTATTCAACGACAAAAAATAGTCATATATACAAGCAATTATCATAGATTTGCAAACACAACCACGCATATTTTAGAACTGAATAAACAGGGTGTGCCAATATCAATTCCCGTAGAAAAATACCCATTTGATAATACTATTCAAAAATCAAGAAACAAAGCATCAACCCGAAAAATAATCAATCAAAAGATAATAGAATTAGAAAATGTAACTATTCAATATCATGAAAAAAAGATTTTAGACCAAATTAATTGGGAAGTTTTTGAGGGTGAAAAATGGGCTATAGTTGGTAAAAATGGCTCCGGTAAATCCACTCTTCTAAGTTTGTTGTACGCAGACCATCCTCAAGCTTATAAAAACAAAATATTACTATTCAATGAGCCTAAACACACTCAAAGTATTTGGGAAGTTAAATCAAAAATTGGATATTTATCTTCTGAGTTTCATTTGCATTTCAACATGCCGCTGAATGTTTTTGAAACAATAGCTACTGGTTTTACAGATACGTTAAGTTTACAAGGAAAATTAAATGAAGAGCAATGTTCAAGTATTAATCATGCCCTGAATTATTTTAATATTTCATCGTTAAAGCAACGGTTGTTTTCAAGTTTGTCATTTGGAGAACAACGTTTAGTTTTATTTATCAGAGCCATTATAAAATTACCCAAACTACTAATTTTAGATGAAGCTTATCAAGGCTTTGACAAAAACGCCATTTCAATATGCAATACATATATTGACGAAATACTACCAAAAGAAACAACAATTGTTTTTACCTCACACTATCAAGAAGAAATGCCTAAATGTATTAGTAATTTCTTATTTTTAAGCAATGGAAAAATTGTCTCCAAAAATTAATTTTGCTATCATTGGAGTTGCTGGTTTTGTGGCACCTCGACATCTTCAAGCTATAAAGAATATAGGAGGAGAATTGTTAGCAGCTTTTGATATTTCAGATTCTGTTGGCGTATTGGATAACTATTTTCCAGATTGTGATTTCTTTACTTCTATCGTTACATTTGAAAAATTTCTTAAACAAACTAAAATTGATTATTTGGTTGTATGTTCGCCCAATCATTTACATATTGAACATTGTCTTTTAGGATTAAAAAATGACATCAATGTTATTTGTGAAAAACCATTGTGTTTAAATTCCAATGACTTAAAAAAATTACAAGAAGCTGAGCAATCTTCACAAAAGCAAATATTTACAATTTTACAACTAAGATTACATAACGAAATTATTGCCCTAAAAGAATCAATTAATCCAAATACTTTTTATGAAGGAGCGTTAAATTATTATACGCCAAGGGGTAATTGGTATTTTGAAAGTTGGAAAGGCATTGAAACGAAATCAGGCGGCATAGCTACGAATATTGGCGTTCATTTTTTTGATATGTTGTGCTGGTTTTTTGGTGAACCGCAAGAAGTAATTGTATTGCAAAAAGATGCAATTGAAGCCCATGGAATTATCGTTTATAAAAATGCAAAAATAAAATGGCATTTAAGTATTGATAGAAAACTAGCAGCAAAAAGGCAGATTGTTCTGAATGGAAAAGAAATTGTCTTTACAGAAGGATTTAATCATTTACATACAAAATGCTACGAAGCACTCATTAATGGGAGAGGGTTTAAAATAATAGAAATTTTTCCATCAACTAAGATTATTGAACAAATTCAAGCTTATCATTAATAAGCTCTAACATTTTTCCCTTCCATATAATTGACAAAGGCTTTCAATGCAACTTTATTGCCTCCAGGTGTTGGATAATCTCCAGTAAAATACCAATCTCCTAAGTTTTTTGGACATGCTATATGTAGATTTTCTATAGATTGATAAATCACTTCTATATCTGCAAAAATATGTTGAGGTCGTACTATTTCTGCAATCTCATTTGAAACTTGTTCATAAGAAAATGGAGCATAAACTTCTTTAACTAAGTTTTGCATCTCTGTGGCGGGTTTCTCCAATTCTTCTATACACTTTTTATAAATGGCATGCACTTCATTGAATTTGTTGCTCTTTTTCCATAAGTTTATAGCTGCTTGGAATGCCACAAAAGAACCCATTTTGCTCATATCTATACCATAACAATCGGGATAACGAATTTGAGGTGCTGAGGAAACAATAATGACTTTTTTAGGTTGTAGTCGATCCAACATGGTCAGAATACTTTCCTTTAAAGTTGTGCCACGAACTACAGAATCATCAATAACTACAAGTGTATCTACATTATTCGTAACAAGACCATAAGTAACATCATAAACGTGATGAACCATATCATTTCTAGAGCTATCATCTGTAATAAATGTTCGTAGCTTAACATCTTTTACAGCAATTTTTTCTACTCTCGGCATAATTTTCAAATTCGTTTGAAGTTGCTCAAAATCTATAGTGTTTCTATTGTATAAATCTAAATTATATTCAATGTGTTTTTTCTGAACTTCCTCTACCATTCCTAAAAATGCCACTTCAGCAGTATTAGGAATATAAGAAAATACGGTATCTTTTAAATTGTAATTGATGCGTTGTAAAATATTATCTACTAATAATTTACCTAGATTTTTACGTTCTTGATAGATTTCAAAATCATTGCCTCGTGAAAAATATATTCGCTCAAAGCTACATGATTTTTTTTCTCTTGGCTTACTACAAAGCACCTCTCCAACACTGCCATCTTTTTTTATAATCAAAGCATGACCAGGTTGTAATTCTTGGATTTTACTTCTATGGACATTAAAAGTTGTAATAATAGCAGGTCTTTCAGACGCAACCACGACAACCTCTTCATCTTTATAATAAAAAGCAGGACGAATTCCATTTGGGTCTCTTAATGCAAAGGCATCGCCATGTCCAATCATTCCAGCCATTGCGTAACCTCCATCAAAATCTTCAGTCGCATTTTTCAAAATCTTCTCTACATTCATATTTTGAGCTATCAATGGAGTAATATCTACATTTTGTAAATTGCGTTCTGATTTATATGTTCTAAACAATTTTTGATTTTCAGAGTCTAAGAAGTGCCCGATTTTTTCTAAAACAGTAATCGTATCGGAAGCTTCTCTTGGGAATTGTCCCAAACTGACAAGTTTTTCAAATAATTCATCAACATTGGTCATGTTGAAGTTTCCAGCAACAATCAATGTTCTAGTTTTCCAATTGTTGGCTCTAACTCTTGGGTGGCAATTGCTCGTATCATTTCCGCCATGTGTACCATAACGAAGATGCCCCATTAACAATTCTCCCATAAATGGATAATGCTGTTTGACATAATCCATATTTTGAATTGCCTTCTTTTCTGATTCTGATAAATTATTAAACTGACTGAATGCCTTATTGAAAATGACTTTAATTGCATCTTTTGCGATACTCCTTTCTCTGTCAAAATAAGGAGCTCCAGGTTTGGTGTCTAGTTTTATGGTAGCGATTCCTGCACCATCTTGTCCTCGATTGTGCTGCTTCTCCATCAGTAAATACATTTTGCTTAGTCCATAATGTATATCACCGTATTTTTCTCGATAGTATTCTAATGGCTTTAATAACCTGATTAAAGCAATACCACATTCATGTTTGATAAAATCACTCATTTGGAATTACAAAAGTACTGCTTAATTTCCGAAATTCATTTTAAATCAATGTTTAAATTTTTGTAAGAGAAAAAGATTGTTTTAATATTAAGCCGATAGAGTTGTCTTTGGTCTGTATATTCTCTTTTTGAAATATCGAATTAAGAAAAACAGAAAAACAAAAAGTACTATACAAATTATTGCTGCAATAATAAAAGGCATAAAAATACTTAAAATACTTCCAGCAAATGACAAGCCATGTTCAGTCGTAGCAACTACAGGATTTCCAACACCAGCAGTGGCGACGCTCGAAGTTGCTCTAGTTAATGCTGTTCCAGCTTGTACAATGCCTGCACTTCCACCGCCTACAATTATTCCTAAGCCCCACTTCAGCATTGGGTCTAATTCTGGTGTTAAAACAGAAGCAGTCAATAAAGTACCTGCTATAACGGAAGTAGGCGTTGTAATTGTGTCTAAAATATTATCAACGAATGGAATATAATAACCGCCAATTTCCAAAACGGTAGCAGTTGCGAATGCAACAGTAGCAGTAGTGCTTCCCATCCATTGAAAACTTTCTCCCAAATGAATAATGCCCAATTTTGATGCAATACTTGCAACTAAAAGTGGAACAAACACTCTAAAACCACTACTAGCACTCAATCCTAAACCTAATGCTAAGCTGAGTAATAGTTTAGATTGTGGCAATAAGTTAGGTATGTTTTCTGAAATGACGTTTGTAATATTAGGTAATTCCATTTTTTTTGTTTTATTGATTAAATATTAAATTTGCTGCCAAATTCTAAGTTAAATCTACATCCTTTTGGACAAAAATATTTTTAAATTTATCAAATTGATATAGATTTTTTATTTCGTAATCTATCATTTGTTTGATATGACTAAGTTGAGTAAAATGTTCTCTTGGTATTTTTATTAATATTTCTCTTATAAAATAGTTATTTATTCTTTGAAAAATGGGTTTGTTTGGTCCTTTTATCCATTCGTTGTAGTATTTTTGCAATTGCTTACTTAATAATTGGGCTGCTTCTTCAACAATACTTAAATCTTTATGTCGAATGGTTAATCCTATTAATCTGGAATAAGGAGGATATGAAAATAGTTTTCTTTCTGGTATCTGCGAAAGATAAAAATCTTTAAAATCATTCTTTAGTACAGCTTGAACAATTTGATGTTCCTCATTAGAAATCTGAATGATAACATTGCCTATAGTATCTTTTCGTCCTGCACGACCACTTACCTGCACGAGTAATTGATAAGCTCGTTCGATTGCTCTAAAATCTGGGAAATAGAGTAAGGCATCGGCATTTAATACGCCGACTAATTGCAAATTTTTAAAATCCAAACCTTTGGTTACCATTTGAGTTCCCACTAAAATATCATAAATTCCATCTTCAAAAGCATGAATAATTTTCTCATGTCCATATTTAGTTTTTACGGTATCATAATCCATTCTGCCAATTTTTGCATCAGGGAATATACTCTTTAAATCATCTTCTATTCGCTCTGTTCCAATGCCTTTTTGTTCTATATTATTGTCTCCACAAGCTTTGCAATGACTAATATGTGTTTCGGTATAGCCACAATAATGACACCTTAAATCATTTGTGTATTTATGATAAGTGAGTGTAACATCACAATTTTTACACATCGGTATCCAATCACAAGATTTGCAACTTAAATAAGGAGCGTATCCTCGTCTATTTTGAAATAATACAACTTGCTTTTTTTCGTTTAAGGTATCTTGGATTTTATCTCTAAGCTCAAAAGTAATTCCACTAACAATTTTTTTCTCTTTTAATGCATTTTTATAATTGATGAATTTTATTTTGGGCAACGGAACATCATTATATCTTTTAGTTAATTCTACCAATTGATACTTATTTTGTCGAGCATTAAAATAGGACTCAAAACTTGGAGTAGCAGAACCTAAAATTACATTAGCCTTATGCCTATTCGCCAACATTAAAGCTGCGTCTCTTGCATGATAGCGAGGATTTGGTTCTTGTTGTTTGTATGAAGCATCGTGTTCTTCATCAACAATAATTAAACCTAAATTTGAAAAAGGCAAAAGCAATGCAGATCTTGCTCCAACAATGATTTGTATTTCTTGTTTCAGTACTTTGTTCCAAGTTTCTACTCGTTCACTGTTCGATAATTTAGAATGATAAACAGCAATATTGCCTAACCAGTTTTGCAATCTTTGAATTAATTGTGCAGTTAATACAATTTCAGGTAAAAGAAATAAAATCTGTTGATTTTGGTGCTTTATATTCTTAATAATTTGAGTATAAACTAAGGTTTTCCCACTTGATGTAATGCCATGCAATAATACAGGTTTTTGGAGTTGGAAAGCTTCATCTATTTGCAGAATCGCCTTATTTTGTTCTTCATTTAGAGAAAATTGGTTTTTATGCTCAGATTTGTCAATGGTAATTCTATCAACTTCTTCTTCATAAATTTCAAAAATTCTTTTTTCGACTAATGAATTTAAAGTTGCAGAAGTTGCGTCTGCTCGTTTTAATAAATCCGTGCGTTTTATGCGTTTTTCTTTTTTTTCTAAATCGATAAATGCCAACAATAATAATTCTTGTTTTGGAGCTTTTTTTACTAAGTCAAAAGCAACGGATTTACTTTTTTTATCTATTAACTCATCGTGCCATCGAATAAAAGTTTCTTTCTTGATTTGATATTTTTCAAACAATACTTCTTCGATAAAAATCAATCGATTAAAAATTAATTCTTTAATAGTTTTATAGACGTGTTTCTTTTTGACGATCAATTGAATGTCTTTAAGAGATAAGCTTGGTTGAAATTCAAATGCTTGGCAAATAATTTGAGCATCTTCAGAAAGATGTAACTCATTATAATCGATTAAATCATTTTTGATATAAATACTTTCGCTATCTAATTTTAAATAAGATGGTAAAGAAGCATTCATAATTTCGCCCAATGTACACATATAATAGGAGGCCATCCATTCCCAAAATTGCAATTGTTTTTCTGTGATAATGGGTTCTTCATCAAGCACTGATAGTATTGGTTTTGCTTGATAATCTTTAGGTGGATTTTGATGGATTTTACAAATTAGAGCAGAATAGATTTTATGTTTTCCAAATTGGATTTCGACACGTTTTCCAATTCCTAGTTCTTGTTCTAAATCTTGTGGTACACCATAAGTATATAAATTTGGTAATGCCAAAGGCAAAACAATCTCTACATAAAAATTGTATTTTTCAAAGATTTCCACTTTACAACAAAGATGTAAAAATTATTTCAGAAAGGCTTAGGCAATTCCGTTATATTTTCTAATAATCCATTCGGCAGAAAGCAATAGAAGTATAATGCCAAATATAATTTTCCAATCAATTAATGGTTGAGTTTGAGTATTCTCAAATAAAATAGACTGTATATTTTTATTCGCATGAATTGCATCTGCAATATTCAATAAGTTATTTTCATAAAAGACCTTTCCGCCGCTTTGATTGGAAAGTGTATTTAAAACATTCCAATTTGCCTGTAAATTTTGTAATTCAAGATTAATTGGTGCAATTGAAAAATCTACATTTGCTTTATAAACTTGTCCTTTGTAATTTGTTTTTGCACTTGCTATATAATCACCTATTGGCAAAATTCCTGCATTTAAAGTATAGGCATTAAGTGTTTTATCAAATACAAAATTATACTTTTTGTCCTTGCTTTCTAATTCGATATTTACATCTGGCTCATTGACTAAAATATAACTTTCATTGTATAAATGAGCTTCAAAAACAATTGCTTCATTTGCTCCATAAATTCTTTTAGTGGAATTAATTTTAAACTTTCTTTTATCATTCTTTACTGTTAAAAATTGTATAGTTTTACTAATTAAATTATCAGTAGCAGCTGTGTTCTTAAATTGCATAAACTCATTCAAACGCCAACGCCACCAGCCTTCTCCAGTAAATATGCCTACCTTTCTATCTTGTTCATCTGCAAACAAAACCAAGGGATTATTGGTAGGCACTTTACCTATTTGTTGCTTAAACAAAATATCAGCATTTGAACTAGTTTCATATTTTCCATAAGGTGCTAATATCGGTGAAAATTGCTTCAGAATATTAACGGCTTGTTCATCCATTATAAACTTTGAGAAATCAGCTTGTTGAATTGGAAACACATCATTCCCATTGCTTGAGCTGCCAGTAATTTTTACTAATTTCTGTAAATTATTAAAAGTATATAGATTTGTTTGTGCCGACAAAATAAATAATAAAGGTTTTTTACTATTTACAATATTCTGCACTAAATCATTACTAAAACTAGATACCGAAGATGGTAAGCCATGCAAAATAACCATGTCATAATTTGTGATTGATTTATTGAAATTAGCTGCACTTTCAACTTCAATTTGATAGTTTTTATTAGCTTCAATTGCATATTTAAATGCTTTTACATCAGGATGCGGTGCATCGTAAAGTAATAATATTTTTTGTCTTCCATCAATAACATCTACATAAGCAATGCTGATATTATTTTCTTTGATAACTTCTCCGGAAACTGTTTTTAAGCTTACTTTGTATTTTAAAACCTCTGGTTTGTCAGCATTTAAGATGATTTGCTCAGTTGTACTAAAATTAACTTGATTGATTACAATTGCTTTTTTAAAAACAATATTTCCATTTTTGTCCGTAATTTCTATTACGGTATTGCTTCCATTCAACAAATGCGCTTCAATATCAATTTGTAGATTAAAATTATCTCCTAAATAAACAATATCGGGATATAATAAATTCTTAATGAATACATCTTTTTGTTCTGTTGTATCGCCTAATGCAATGGAATATATCGAAGATTTTTGTACAAAAGAATTATAAATTGGGTTATTGCCCATATTAAAAATACCATCAGAAGCCAAAATAATAGCACCAATATTGAGATGGTCATATTGCAAATAAGTTTGTTTCAGAGCATTATCAATATCTGTAACTTGTTCCGAAAAGTCTAAATTTTCTGTATTTTTTAGTTTTTCTCCAAATTGACGATAAATAACATTATATTTCTTTTCTAATTTTTGTTGTAGTTCTTTAATTTTAGAAAAATAATTTGCAGATTGAGTTCCTAAAGCTTTCTTCAAAGAAGCAGAATTGTCTTGTAATAAAACAATTGTAGGCTTTTGTTCCTCTGTTTGGGTAGTTTTAATCAGTGGAGATAATAACAAAAAACAGATAAGTGAAACTGCTAAAAATCTTAGCGTAGCTAAAATATATCGGAGTGATTTTTTTTCTTCTGCAAAAAAGATGAAAGCTTTCCTCCCATACAGCAAATACGCATACAGTAAGCCTACGAGCAAACAAATTGCAAAGAACCAAATCGGATATTCAACAATTAGTTTCAGATAGAAAATTTTTTTGAATAATAATTTAATATAAATACGTTGCAAAATTACAAACTAAATCAATAAAAACGCCATTTAGAATAATAAATAATACTAAGTTTTGATAAGTCGATTAAACTCGCTTGTAATTTAAAGTGATCAAAATCCACCACTTTAAAATTCAGGTTGTTGAGTTGTTGCAAAATTCCTAAAAACTCAAGTGTGTAACAAGTTCTTATCCTACTGCCGTTGATTGGTTTTCTGAACCAACTAACTATTTCGATAGCAAATTGCTATTATCTTTTAGAGACAGGTACAAACTTGCTTTATTTATTCTTTCAAGTTATGCTTTGAAAATCTTGAAAGAGAATAGCTAAACAGATGAAATACTTACTTTATTTT
>CAYYMF010000007.1:60690-64278 GCA_964472755.1 uncultured Chitinophagales bacterium
TCATTTTGCCCGCAGCATAACGATACAATATATCATCATCACCTAACTCACTATCATCTGCAGGTATGGGCGTGCCAATATTAACATACATAACATCTGCTTCTTTATCATAACGGATATGTATATCGTTTGCATTACTTTGATGCACCGATTTTAAGGCTTGTAACATCTCAGGTATGATTATTGTTTCTGCCATAATATTTTCTTTTTTAGTAGTTGTTCAATTCTTTTTGTAAAAAATTCCGTAATCATGAATCCATCAGTTGCCATTTCTTTATAGACCTATCAGCAGTTTATCTTTTATGTTGTACACACTTGCCAACAATTCATCTGTACTACCAGAAATTATTATATCAGGAGCGGATACTGCTAATAATATATCATGCAAATGCCCTGCAATTTCAGGATGACCTTCTACAATATGCAACTAACTTTCATCTGTAATACGTATGATTTTATCCGTGATACTTTTCGTTAGGTGCATAAACAAAGTTAGCTAAATATGTCATATTTTCGATAACTAAATCAATAAATATACTTGTAATGTAAGAATCAATAGCTTTCGAAATGCCGGGGGCTTTTAGAGTGTTTTTTAGTTCATAAGCCGAAACTGAATACCAACAAACTCTACTCAAACACCGTCACTTCGACGATAGGAGAAGTCTCTTTTATTGTTTATGCAAGCCTTGATGAGATTTTTCACTCCACTTCGTTGCGTTTCGAAATGACGGTTTCAGAAAAAGCATCCCAATACCACACAATTCCTCTCTCAAACACCGTCATCTCGACCAAAGAGAGAGTTCTCTTTTTGGGGCTCTACTCCCTCCGGAAAAACGTCACTTCGACGATAGGAGAAGTCCCTTTTAGGATTCTGCAAGCCTTGATGAGATTTTTCCTCCTATCGTCGTCGAAATGACGGGGACTCATTTTGGTTTCTACCATATTCATCATTAAATCACAAAAATCATAGTTCAGACAACTAATCTTTTACACAACGACAACTGAAACCGTAGTACTTATTGTTGTTGTACCTGATTACATCACTGTAATAGTAATACAAGTACCTGAGCCAAGCGTTGTAAGTATTGTACTCCGTAGAACTCCACCAGTAACCGAGGCCGCCCATACTGGAGTAGTTCCATTGGGGAGACTGTGCCCGCTGGGAAGACCTGAAAAGCCGCTTTCATTAGTAACACCAGTATTAGGAGATGCCCATAAAGTCGTTGTTTTCATCTAACCGCCTGCTACGCTTGAACCACCCAAATAGTTCTCTAATTGTATCCATTCATCTTCTGTAAGGATATGCCAACTATTGGGGCATAACTTGCCTGTATTCACCGCATACCAGTTGTACAGCTTGCCATAAGTGGCATTATGACTGGCATCGTTATTATAATAGGCATAAGTGCCTATCGTCAAATCATCCCATTCTTCGTTGTCTGTTACATTAGTTATTGCTGTACCGTCATTATATCTCGATGTTTTTAAGTTTTCTGTCATCCAGATTTGCTCGCCAATCTGTATAGTTGAATACTTATTACCATCTATGTCTGTAACACTGCCATAACTTAAATTAGAGTTGAGGTAGGGATTAGAAAACTCCTCCTTAGACTCACATAAGTTTATATTTTTTGTTAATACTTGTCCATTAAATACTAAATTTAATGTATATCGCTTTATAGTACTTGTTCCTGTAAATATTGTTGCTACAATAGTCTCATTTTGGACATTAGCTATATCACATAATACTATAGATGTATTATGCTTTCCATTTGCATCTGTCTTTCCACTTTAGCTTATTTTCTTATTTTGCAGTCCCTGCAACGAAAAATAAGCATTAGGGTAAATAACATCCTCACAATCTTTAATGTCCCCACTTATTTGGTATGTCTTAGCATTGGTTCCATCATTTACTGTTATCGTATTTGTCGCATTATTAGTCAATGTGATAACTTTATCAACGTTTTCATATTCAAAAACAACTCGCAAGCCAACTGCTAAAATGGATAAAATTCTTGTCTCTGTTCGTGCCTTCACGAAACGACATAAGATATTTCATTAAACAAATAGTTAGTGAGGACACTAACCAATGTGTAGTCAGGAAAATTTAAGACCCTTGCAAAACTAAAATTTCTAAAATATTCGAGGCTTTCATTTATTTTTATACCTCAGATATCGTATTGATGAGGATTAAAATTAAATGAGTAACGAAGAAGATTGAAGGAATTTTACTTGAATTTTATAAATAATGATTGCCTTGCAACGGTTTTAATTTATACATTGTATAGAATAGCTTTGAATTATGCATATTGCTGTTTCATATACATCATTTTAAACCCGAATTATGCAATAGGATTCGTTATGAAAGTGAAAACACCAATAAAATATAATTTTTTGCGATTGAAACATAGCAACTTCTTTGATAAATGAGCAAAAGTTAGCGAAGCGTTATATTTTGCAGACGTTTTCGATTGTAATAGAATATCTATTGCATAATTCGGGCTAAACTAAACACAATTCCTTAACGTAAATTAAGTATATAGATTATCAGTTAATTAGAAAGTAAATTAAAATAAATCAAACTTTTTTTGATAAAAAATTTGCAGATTAAAATAAAGCAACTACCTTTGCACTCGCTTTTGAAAACAAGCACAGTTCTTTAAAATAACAACTTAAAAATTTTTTTAAAAAAAATATCTACAAAAGTTGGTAAATAAAAAAAAAGAATTACCTTTGCACTCCGATTTGGAAACAACGGGAAGTTCTTAGAAAAGGAAATCAAAATCAGAATAAATTGATTCAAAAATTGATAACCAAAATTACCTCTTTAGATAGTTTGAAAATAAAAACAAAATAACTTTCTTAACATAAAAGTTATAAACAAGAGTTGGTAAATTAAAAAATAAGAATTACCTTTGCACTCCGATTTGGAAACAACGGGAAGTTCTTAGAAAAGGAAATCAAAATCAGAATAAATTGATTCAAAAATTGATAACCAAAATTACCTCTTTAGATAGTTTGAAAATAAAAACAAAATAACTTTCTTAACATAAAAGTTATAAACAAGAGTTGGTAAATAAGAAAATAATAATTATCTTTGCACTCCGATTTGGAAATGTCAAATTGGAAGTATAAAAAGCAGTTCTTTGATTTATTGGGTAAGCCATTTAATGGTTCACAAAAAAATAGAATTATAACAAGCTCACAACTTAAATAAACTCAAAAATTTTTACAACGGAGAGTTTGATCCTGGCTCAGGATGAACGCTAGCGGCAGGCTTAATACATGCAAGTCGAGGGAAAAGTAGTTTTCGGACTATGAAGACCGGCGCACGGGTGCGTAACGCGTACACAACATGCCTAATACTGGAGTATAGTCTCGGGAAACTGGGGGTAATCCTCCATAATATTATAGAATCGCATGATTTTATAATTAAAGCTCAGGCGGTATTAGATTGGTGTGCGTATGATTAGCTTGTTGGTAGGGTAACGGCCTACCAAGGCAACGATCATTAGCTGGCGTGAGAGCGCGACCAGCCACACTGGAACTGAGACACGGTCCAGACTCCTACGGGAGGCAGCAGTGGGG
>CAYYMF010000008.1:0-56576 GCA_964472755.1 uncultured Chitinophagales bacterium
TTTTCATTACTAATTTGCAATTGATATACACCTTTTGTAAGTTGTTCAATATTTAGTGTATAGTGTAAATTATCAATTTTATTTGGTTTTACTTTTAAAACAAGGTTACCTTCATTATCAAAAATAGTACAGCTAAAATCTTCTATTTGCATTTTTAATTGAATATTTAAAATGTCAGATATAGGATTTGGATATATCTGAACATCATTGGTGTTTATATTATTTATTTTGATTGGCGTTAAATCTTCTTGAGGTTTATATACATGAATAATTTGAAAATAAGCACTATCAAAATCTTTACTTGCAGGCATTACTCTTGCAGGCATAATATTATACAACTTATTTAAAGACCTAATTTGATAATCATTATAAATATGTACATGACCAGCCAAATACAAGGCCAAATTATTACTATATGGAATAAGCATTTTTGTAAGTTTGTCATATTCATCATATTCAAAAACAAAACCAGCAATGATGTAAATTAAATTGTCGGTTAGCGGATGATGAGCCAGCAAAATGGTGTTTTCTTTATGTTTGGGTTGTAAACTCAATTCTTTTTTTAGCCATTGGAATGTTCCGCCTGGAATGTCATGTAACTGAGCTTCTGGTCCAATACCAGGTTCTTCCTTTTTTACATGATATCTTGGATTAAAATCCAAAGCATAAAATTTGAACCCATCATATTCAAAACTGAAATTTTGAAAATAATGCTCATGTCCACTTTCAGGATCAAATGTTGCAGTCAATCGAGTTCCATCATTCCAATTATCAAAAAAGTTTTTAGCAGATTCAAAAACATTTTTAAAAATTGTGTTGATTACGGTATCGCCAGTTGGATATGTTTCTTCAAATCCAAAGCGAACATATTGCCATACATCGTGATTGCCAATCATTGGAATGTAAGGTATTTCTAATGTACTCATAATAGATTTAAACATCTCAAATTCAGAATGTTGAGCTTTGCCTGTCAAATCTCCTGAAACAATAACAAACTTTATGTTTTTAGCTTGATAATTCTCATTTATCCATTGCACTGCTCGAATTAGAGATAAGGTAGGTTTACTACTATCAATATCAGGCATTGTATCATTTGCAAAGCCATAAGTCCCATAATCACTATAGCCTTCGCCGATATGAACATCAGTTATATGTACAAATGAAAATCGATATTCCGAACCTTCTAAGTTTTTATTTAAAAAATATTCTTGTCTATTATTGTCTAATTTTTGTGCTTTAACAGTATGCTGAAAAAATAAAAATTGAATCATTATAAAAAATAAAAACTTGTTCATATTTTAAGATTTTAGTTGAAATAGTGTATTTACAAATATATAGTTAATTTTTCTAAACAATTGGTGTAATAATCTAATTCGTTTGTTACATTTGTAGAAATTAAATTTACTTATGACGATTCTAAATTTTATGCTTCAAATTGCACCAAGTGTAGATTCTGCTTCTGCAATTCAAACTGTTGCCAATACAGCACCAGAAAGTATATCTTTATTTGGCTTATTGACTAAAGGCGGTATTGTAATGATTCCATTATTATTGCTTTCTGTAATTGCTATTGGTTTTATTGTGGAGCGAATAATGTATGTCAATCAACATTCAAAAATTGATGTGAATTTGGTGAATAATGTTTTGGATAAGTTATATTCTGGAAATATCCAAAACGCAGAAGCTCTTTGTATTCAAAGTAATTCTGCTTTAGGCAATGTTTTACAAGCAGGTATTACGCAATTAGGAAAACCTATTGACCACATCGAAAAAGCTCTAGAAACACAAGCAAATATTGAATTAATGGAGATGGAAAGACATACTGGTTATATCAGTTTGATTTCAGGTATTGCACCTCGTTTAGGTTTCGTTGGTACTATATTAGGTGTTATAAAAATATTTTATAGTATATCATTAAGTTCAGATATATCTATAGGTACAATTTCTGGCGGTCTTTATGAAAAAATGATTTCTTCAGGCACAGGCTTGATTATTGGTATTATTGCATTTATGGGTTATAATTTTATTCTTACAAAAATTGATGGCTACTCATTGAAACTTCAAAAAGCGGTTTTTGAATTTACAAAAGGTATTAAAAAACCTACAAAATAATTATTATGCAAATCAGAAGAAGAAAAGAATTTCATGACGAAGATGCTATGTCAGCGATGAATGATATTATGTTTTTCTTGATGTTGTTTTTCTTGATTATTTCAACAATGGCTAATCAAAATATCATCAAGTTATTATTGCCGAAAGCTGAAGTAACCGAACAATTAGCGAAACAACCTGTTACTTTATCTGTAACTGAAGATTTGAAATATTATATCAATCAATCAGAAGTTAATGTTACAGATTTAGAAGCAGCTTTGCAAAGTGCTATGGCAAATAATATTGATAACACTGTAGTTTTAAGAGTTGCAAAAGGATTGACAGTCCAAGATTTAGTAGATGTGATGCAAGTGGGTGCAAGGTTAAAAATTAAAATGGTATTGAGTACAGATAAATAAATTTGACACTAATAAATAAATTATATAACTTTAAATAAAAAAATATGAAATCAAATTTGAATTTAGGATTATTGGTACTTAGATTATCATTGGGTGTTTTATTATTATTACACGGTGTATCTAAGTTACAATTTGGAATTGATTGGATGGTTAAGATGTTAGAAGCTAAGGGTATTCCAGGATTTGTTGCTTATGGTTCAATAATCGGTGAAGTATTAGCACCATTGATGATTATAATCGGATTTAGAACTAAATTAGGTGCATTAATTATCGCATTCAACATGGCAGTTGCCATACTTTTAGTACATCCAAATAATATACTTTCATTGTCAGAAACAGGCGGTTGGGCAGTTGAATTACCAGCAATTTACCTTTTAGGTGCTTTGGCTTTAGTATTTTCTGGAGCAGGAAAATTTGCAGCCTCTACATCTAATAAATTTGATTAAATGATATAAATTAGAACTCAGTTTTTAGTTCAACAATCTTGAAGATTATTAATAGTATTTCAAATTTGAAATACTATTTTTTTTATCAATCATTAATTATTATTGACTAATATCAATGATAATTCTTACTCCAATCATATTTTGTTAAAAAAAATATTAAAATTTAATTGCATTTTAGTAAAAGTTGGTATAACTTCATAGTGTAAAATTTTAGATTATGAAAACAAATACTAGTACAGGCTTGCTGATTCTCAGATTAACTATTGGGATTTTATTATTAGTGCATGGAGTGTCTAAACTATACAACGGAGTTGGTTGGATTTCTGATGTATTGGGTTCGTCAGGATATATATCACCAGTTGCTTATTTAGTATTTATGGGTGAATTATTTGCAACAGTTTTATTAATTTGTGGATTTAGAACTAAAATAGCTGCAATATTGGTTGTTATTAATATGTGTGCTGCTATTTTTTTGGTACATCGTAATGATATAACAACCCTATCAGAAACAGGAGGTTGGGGAATTGAATTGCCTGCTTTATTTTTGTTTGGTGCAATCGCTTTATTTTTTACTGGAGGAGGTGAATATGCTGCTTCTAATAATAGTAAGTGGGATTAAGCATTAAAAAACTAAAACGATAATTTCCAACAGAGCCTAAAACTATTAAGCCACAATAAACTTTTAGTTTATTGTGGCTTAAATTTTTGTCATACAATTGTTTACTGTACTTAAAATCTTAACATAATTGAGTAGATAAAAGCTATTGGAACTCCTACTAAATTTGGCTTAGCTTTTATCTACATTGTCATAAAAGAGGCTGTTCATTTTGAGCAGCCTCTTTTTATTTTTAAACTTCTTGCTAAAGTTTTATTGAAATTCTACCCATTGCATTAATGCCAGCTTGTGGGAAGTAGAAATTTTCTTTTACCCTTTCGTTATTATAAATGTAGCCATAAGTATAGCCGTTGTTTTCATATTTTTTGTTTAAAATATTATTCATCTGTACACTAAACTCTATACCTTTTATTTTCTTTAAATTTAACTGATATGCTAAGGATAAGTCCATCGTATAATATCCATTTATCGAACGTGCTTTATCTGAAGCATTATCTAAAAATTGACGATCTACATATTTTCCTGTTAGGTAAATATTAAAATTATTCATTGGTAGTAAATTCAAACCCCAAGAGGTAATAAGATTCGGCGATAAAGCTAAGTCTGTATTTTTATGTTGAATACTTACTTGTCCGCCATTGTCATAATCATCAACATACTCTGTAAAGTCAATAATTTTATTAAAACTATAAGTGCCGCCAGCTAAAATTGTAAGCCATTTAGTTGCTTTAAAACTACTTTCAATTTCAAATCCTGTTCTATAAGATTGATTGGTATTTGTACGTGTATAAGCTCCAACATCGTTAATTTTTCCAGTTAATATTAATTGGTTTTTATAATACATCATATAATAATTAGCATTCAATACCCACTTATTTTTCTGAAATTTATGACCTAATTCTAAATTATATAATGTTTCGTGCTTAGGCTGTTTCCCTTGTTCATTTTCAATAAAATCATCACGAATGGGTTCACGATTGGCAATGGCAATGGAAGCATAAGTTTGATGGTAATTATTCCAATGATATAACCAGCCAACTTTCGGATTGAAAAATACATAATTAATTTTCTGCATATTATTGTTCGTACTGCCACTTAAATCTGCAAAGCCATTAAATGCATAATGAATGACACGCAATTGAACATCAGCGAATAGTGTATTTTTTTTGAATTGGTAGTTTAATTTGAGGTAATTATTGAAATCAATTTTTGATGCGTGATTGTCATAATATTTTTGGTTAATTTCTGAATTGGAAGCATATCTAGCCCAAATTACATTGCCAAAATGTGTGCCTAAATATTGATTCAACCCACCACCATAAATAACGTTTATTTTGTTTTTGGTATAGTTTAAACTATAAACCATTCCATAAAAATGATTATCTAACCACTTTCTGCGAATTAAATCTGTTGTTGTAATAGTTGTGTCTTTTATACTAATAGGTTCAACAAAATAATCTTCTAAATTTTGATAGTTTTTATATTCTTCGTAATAACCTTTGCCACGTGTGTAATGCAACGAAACATTGAATTGAAGATTGTTATTAAAACTATGATTAAAATGTAATTGATAGTGTGTTTGTTTGTAATGGTCAACTTGGTTTTTGTAAGTAAAATAGTTATATGATCTTCCGCTATTCAATAAATTATCTGTTTCACTTGCTGATAACCCATTTCGTTCAGCATAAGCCAACATACCCTCTTGATCATTTTTTATACGACTTTCAGGTACGCCATTCCACGCTTGATAAGTAATTTCTCTTCCGCCAAAAGATATAAATTTCAACATAGATTTATTATTAAACCAAACACCTGATATATAATAGGATTTTAAATTACTATGGCTTCTATCTATATAACCTTTGGATAAAATATTAGACAAACGAACATCAATAGCAAAATGTTTCTTAAAAACTCCAGTACCTATCTTTAAAGTATTTTTTAAGGTATTGAAAGAACCAAAAGCATTATCAAATTCAAGATATGGCTTTGTTTGTATTTTGTCTGATTTTATATTGACACTCGCACCAAAAGCAGCTGCACCGTTGGATGATGTGCCTACGCCACGTTGAATTTGAATGTTATCTGCCGAAGATGCTAAATCTGGCATATTCACCCAAAATACAACTTGTGATTCTGCATCATTAATTGGAATGCCATTGATGGTTACATTGGTTCGTGTTTGGTCAACTCCACGGATTCGCATATTCGTATAGCCAACACCAGCACCAGCATCTGAAGAAACCACGGTTGATAAGGTGCCATTTAATAAATAAGGCAAATCTTGTCCAAAGTTTTTTTCTTGGATTTTTTCAGAACTTAAATTACTAAATGTGGTCGGCGTTTTGTCACTTGCTCTGGTTGCCAAAACTTGTACTTCTTCCAAATGGTGCATAGAAAAATAAAGCCTAAAAGTTTTTTCAGTTTGATGGACTACAATACTATCCTTCAATGTTTCATAACCATCTAATGATAAATTAAATTGCTGGGCTTTTGTGTTGCTCAATTCAAACTTTCCTTCTTTATCGGAGAAGATAGTAGATGAATCTTGTTCGTTAAAAATAGCAACATTTGCAAGTGGTTGCTTCACTTCATTTTCAATTTTTCCTTTAAAAATTGGTTGGGAAAAAAGTATGTTTCCTAAGCATACGAGAGCGGAACTTAAAACTATTCTTGTTTTCATTTCAAAAAATAAACAAGAACAAGGGGCCAATTCTCTTGGTTAATAATAAATAAATTTGGTCACTTCCCTTCGCAAGCATTACCTTGATCAGGTCAATGGGTATAATCTCAGCCAATGTTTCCATTAGCACCCCTTAGAGACGCCACAAAGGTATAAATTTTTTTTTATGAAAAAATATGCTTTTAATATTTTAGGCTATAAAAATATAAAATGCTATATTTGAAAAGTATGAAAAATAAAAACATAAAATTCGGAACTGATGGATGGAGAGCGATTATTGCTCAAGAATTTACAACAGATAATGTAGCTAGAGTTGCTTATGCAACAGCAAAATGGGTTCAATCAATTGACAAAAATGCAATTATTGCAATTGGACATGATTGTCGTTTTGCAGGACCTCTTTTTGTAGAAACAGCCATAAAAATATTATGCAATGAAGGCGTAAAAGTTTTTGCTCATAAAGGCATTTGTGCAACGCCAATGTTGTCTTTGGCTTGTGTAAATTATAAAACAACTGCTGGTATTGTAATTACGGCATCTCATAATCCACCTAGTTATAATGGTTTTAAACTAAAATCAAGCTATGGTGGTCCTACAATTCCTGCTGATATTGCAATTGTAGAAAGTTTAATACCTGAGAGCATTGAAATTCCTAATCTAAATTTAAGTGATTTAGAAAAACAAGGATTGTTGCAATATGTTGATATGGAAACAGATTATTTTAATCATGTGGAAAAAAGTTGTGATATGAATACCATCAGAAACTCAGGAATGGTATTCGGCTATGATGCAATGTATGGTGCTGGACAAAATATTGCACGACGCATATTGCCAAACAGTTTAGTGTATTTACATTGTGAACATAATCCAGGTTTCGATGGACAAGCTCCAGAGCCAATTCATAAGAATTTATTGGAATTTTCTGAGCTGATGAAAAACTCGTCTGATTTGCATTTTGGTTTTGCTAATGATGGAGATGCTGACAGAATTGGTTGTTACGATGGCGAAGGTAATTTTGTAGATTCTCATCATATTTTATTATTGTTGATTCACTATTTACATAAATACAAAGGCGAAAAAGGCAAAGTCGTTGTTTCATTTACAGTTTCAAATAAAATTAAAAAACTTTGCGAAGCTTATGGCATAGAGTGCATAGTTACGCCAGTTGGCTTTAAGTATATTTGTGAAATTATGGTCAATGAAGATGTTTTGGTAGGCGGAGAGGAGAGTGGCGGTTTAGCGATTAAAGGACATATTCCAGAAAGAGATGGTGTTTGGATTGCTTTAGTTTTAATGGAATTTATGGCAAAAACTGGTAAAACAATTAAAGAACTCATTCAAGAAGTTTATGACATTGTTGGTTCATTTGAATATGATAGATATGATTTGCATATTTCAGAAGAAATAAAACAAAACGTCATTAAAAATTGTACAGAAGATAACTATAAAAATTTCGGAGAATATAATATTGTTAGACGAGAAACGATTGATGGTTGGAAATATTTCTTAAATGACGAAGATTGGACAATGATACGTGCTTCTGGCACAGAACCAGTGTTGAGAGTCTATGCACAAAGTAACAATCGTACTAATGTGATTGCTATATTAGATACCGTAAAAAAAGTACTTATCGGTGAATAAAAATTGGAATAAATATCGTGTTTTTTTATTCAAAATATTTACAATATTTTTTTTTCAATTTGTGCCTTATAATTTTTTAGTTGCACAAGATGATTTTACTCTTGAAATTCAACAGAACTCATCTGGTGAGTTAGATACCGTTATTTCAGCTTTAAATTTTGCTGATATGAATCCAATAGATGAGCCTTATGTTGGAAAATTAAAATTAGCAAAGCCATACAAGTTTTTTGAAAACTCACCAGAGTTAAATAAAAGGAGAGTGGCATTGGTGGCTGGTTTGCAAGGTGGTCTGTATGCGGCGGCCAATACTTGGTGGAGTACTGCTTGGTATTCTAAAACGGAAAAATCAAAGTTTCATACTTTTAATGATTGGGGTGATTTTAATAATATTGATAAGTTGGGACATGGCATGAGTTGCTATTTTGAAAGTAAATGGACTTATGATTTATTCAAATGGTCTGGAGTGCAAGAAAAACATGCAATTTGGATAGGAATGCTTACAGGAAATTTATGGCAGTTATCTATTGAAGTACATGATGGGTTTCAAAAAAAATGGGGCTTTTCTTGGGGTGATATGGGCATGAATTTAACAGGAAGTTTATTGTTTGGTATTCAGCAATATTGGTGGCATGAACAAAGAGTGATGATGAAAATGTCTTCATTCCCTATTAATTATTCAAAAAAATATAACGATGCTGAAATAAAACAAAGAGCAGACCACTTATTTGGTACTTCTTTTGGAGAAACCATCTTAAAGGATTATAATGCAATGACGATTTGGTTTAGTGTTACACCTGGTTCATTTATTAAAGAAAAGAAGCTGAATTTTGCTCGAGCATTACAAGTTTCTTTTGGTTTTGGAGCTGGAGGAATGTTGGGTGGTTATGATAATCGATGGTCTAGAAATGATTTAAGTGGCGATAATGTTTTAGATGGCACAGAACCAGCCGATATTATAGATAGAAGTGATATTGAGCGTTACAGAAGATATTATATATCTATGGATATTGATTGGACAAAGATTCCGGTAAAACGTAAGTGGGCAAAAACTTGTTTGGGTATTATCAATATCATTAAATTTCCATTTCCAGCATTGGAATTCAATACAGCATCTTCACACAAAGTGCGTTGGCATTGGCTAAAATTTTAGTCAAATATTTCACTGTATTTTTTCTTTCCTTTTAAAAAATATTGATAAAGAATACTTTTAGAGTAAATACCATTTCCATTAGGTTTGTCTATCGCACTTAATTGAATTAAAAGTTCATTGTTCGTTCTCTTTTTTAAGTATAAAGATTGTTGTTTTTTTAAAGCTTTTAATGCATTGATAATTGCTTTTGCTTCTTGAAGATTTCCTTTCAATAAAGCAACTATTGCAGCAATAATATCTAAACTATTTCTAATAAATGAAATTTTTTGATATTCTTTTTGAGAGAGATTTTTAATTAATAAAAAACGATTGTTTCTGAAATTTAGAAATGTTTTTTTAGGATTAGATTTGTTTAATGTACCACCACCTACGTGGTAAACAACACTTTTTGGGGCATACATTATTGTATAACCTAAATTTTTTATTCTCCAACATAAATCTATCTCTTCTTGATGAGCAAAGAAGTCTTCATCAAATCCACCAAGTTTATGAAATATAAAAGAACGTACAAACAAACAAGCTCCTGATGCCCAAAATATCTCTGTTGGTTCATTGTATTGATGGGTATCATTTTCTAAAGTTTCAAAAATTCTACCACGACAAAATGGATAACCATATTTGTCAATAAAACCACCTGCTGCACCTGCATATTCAAATGCTGATTTATTGTGATAGGATAAGATTTTTGGCTGTGCGGCCATGACTTTTGCATTTTCAAAAGTTGGTAATATACTTTCTAGCCAATTTTTTGTAACCTCAACATCTGAATTTAATAAACAATAAATATCTGCCTTAACGTGTTTTAAAGCCTCGTTATATCCGCCAGCATATCCTGTATTTTCAGTGTTTTGTATGATTTTTACAATTGGAAAATTTACTTTTAGAAATGCAATTGAATCATCAGTAGAGGCATTATCTGCAACAATAATTTCTGCATTTGGATAAGTGGTATTTTCAATAACATTAGGTAGGAATTTTTCTAACCAATGTTTGCCATTATAATTTAATATGACTACAGCAATTTTTAGCATCGTATTGTTTCAACAAAAATAAAGATAATCTATTACAATTATAGTAATTATAAATTGATGAGATTTTAAATCAATGATATTAATTAAGCCTTTAAAAATGTACTTAAAATTTTGGAGATTTGTTCATTTTCAATTAAGAACCCATCATGCCCAAAATGAGAATCTATCGCTACAAAAGTTGAATGTGGCATTAAGGAAGCCATCAATTCTTGTTCTTCCAATGGATATAAAAAATCACTTTTTATACCTAATACAATTATATTACTTTTTATGTTTTCTAAAACTTCCTTAGCAGCTCCACGACCTCTTTCTATGTTATGATTATCCATTGCTTTGGACAAAATATAATAAGAATAAGCATTAAATCGTTTAGCTAATTTTTCGCCTTGATAACGTTGATAGCCACAAGCTTTAAAGTTTTCTAGTTTAGAATTGTCCTCATCGTGTTGTGTAATATTGTATGCTTTGTAATTTCTGTAGGAAATCAAACCTATACTTCTTGCTGCTTTCATACCGTTTATTCCAGCATTATCATCATCTTGACCAAAAGTTCCATCGGCTTCAATTGCCATTCTTTGAGATTCATTAAAAGCGATTCCCCAAGGAGAATGTTTGATATTGGTTGCTCCTAATAAAATATTATTAAAAATAGTGGGTTCTGTAATTATCCATTCCAATAATTGTTGCCCACCCATTGAAAAACCACAAGAAAAGTAAATTTTTTCGATACCTAAATGTTTTCTAAGTATGGTTAAAGACTTGACCATATCACGAATCGTAACTACTGGAAAATCTTTGTAATATTTTTTTCTAGTTTCTGGATTGATAGATAATGGACCAGTTGAGCCATAACATGAACCCAACATATTAGCACAGACAATAAAGTAATCTTTAGGATCGAAGAATAAACCATCGCCGACCATTCCAGGCCACCATTCTGTAGGATTGGAATTGGCAGAAAATGCATGACAAATCCAAACTACATTGGATTTGTCAGCATTTAAAGTGCCAAATGTATTGTAAGCAATATCAATTTCAGGTAGGATAGTGCCGGACTCTAAAGGAAATGGTGCTTTGTATTTTAAGATATTAGGTTCCAATGATATTGTCTTTTTATTTTGATTGTTTAATTATACTAATGCTAATGCTTGTTCAATATCAGCTTTTATATCATCAATATGCTCGATACCTACGGAGATTCTTACTGATGCTGGAAGAACGCCTGCCGATAATTGTTGCTCTGGACTTAATTGTTCGTGCGTAGTTGATGCAGCATGAATAACTAATGTTTTGGCATCTCCCACATTCGCTAAATTGCTAATCAATTTCAAGTTATCTACAAAAGTTTTTGCAGCTTCATATCCGCCTTTGATTTCAAAATTAAACACATATCCAAAATGTCCTTGACGTAAGTATTTTTTAGCTAATTCATAATATGGACTATCAGGTAATCCAGTAAAGTTCACTTTTTCAATTTTTGGATGTTCGTTTAGCCAATTAGCTAAAGCAATTGTGTTTTCATTATGTCTTTCAGCTCTTAATGAAAGTGTTTCTAAGCCTTGTAATAATAAAAATGAATTAAATGGACTGATTGCATTTCCATAATCTCTTAAACCTTCCACGCGTGCTTTGATTGCAAATGCAATATTGCCAAATGGACCAGGTGTTCCAAATACATTCCAAAAATTTAAACCATTGTAACTGTCTGATGGTTCACTGAAACGAGGGAATTTACCATTGCCCCAATTGTAATTTCCACCATCAACTATAATTCCTCCGATGCTATTTCCATGTCCACCAATCCATTTTGTAGTAGCTGCGACTACAACATTTGCACCGTGGTCAAATGGTCGGAACATATAACCGCAAATTCCAAATGTATTATCAACCACCAATGGAATATCATATTTTTTTGCTAATGCTGCAAATTTTTCCCAATCAGGTACATTACCTCTTGGGTTTCCATAAGATTCAAGGTAAATTGCTTTAGTTTTATCATCGATTAGTTTTTCAAATGAATCAACGTTATCGCCATCAGCAAATCTTGCATCTATGCCTAATCTTCTAAAAGAAACATTGAATTGGCTGTATGTTCCACCGTATAAAAATGATGTTGTTACAAAATTTTCACCAGCCTCTAAGATATTTGTTAATGCTAGAAATTGTGCTGACATACCAGCAGAAGTCGCCAATCCAGCAACACCGCCTTCTAATGCTGCAATTCTTTTTTCCAACACATCAGTCGTTGGATTCATGATTCTTGTATAGATATTTCCAAACTCTTTTAATCCAAATAAATTAGCAGCATGTTCTGTGCTTTTAAAATTAAAAGAAGTTGTTTGATAAATAGGCACTGCTCTACTTCCTGTGGTTGGATCTGGTTCTTGACCAGCATGTACTTGTAAGGTTTCAAATTTTTGAGTACTCATAATTAATTGTTTGATTGTTTAATAATGTTTTTATATAAAAAAAGCCTTCCTTTGGTGGAAGACTTTTGTTTTTATTTTAATTGCAATAAATTATTGCCTCCCATTTTTTGAAATGAAACAACAACAACACATCGAAAAATTTACTGTTCTCATATTGATATTGCAAATGTAGATTTTTTTTTTAATTTTCAAAACTTATTTGCTGTTTATTTTAATTTGCTACAGCTTTATTGACTAATTCTGCTGCTTCAGATAGTAAAATTGCAGATTGTACTTTTAAACCTGATTCATCTATCATTTTCTTAGCAATATCCGCATTTGTACCTTGCAATCTAACAATAATAGGAATATTGATGTTTTCAATATTTTTATATGCATCTATAACGCCTTGTGCAACTCTATCGCAACGAACGATTCCACCAAAAATATTGATTAAAATAGCTTTTACATTTTCATCTTTCATAATAATTCTGAAAGCTTTTTCAACACGCTCCGCATTTGCTGTTCCACCTACATCTAAGAAGTTTGCAGGTTCGCCACCACTTAATTTAATAATATCCATCGTTGCCATTGCCAATCCAGCACCATTCACCATACAGCCAACGTTTCCGTCCAATTTTACATAGTTTAAATCTGCTTCTTGTGCTTCTACTTCGGTTGGGTCTTCTTCTAATAAATCTCTTTGTGCTTCTAAATCTTTTTGACGATATAATGCATTGTCATCTAAATTTACTTTACAATCTACTGCGACTATTTGATTGTCAGAAGTTTTTAAAACTGGATTGATTTCAAATAAAGATGCATCAGATTTTTCATAAGCACGATATACATTGATTGCAAAATTGACCATTTCCTTAAATGCTAGTCCTTCTAATCCTAAATTAAAAGCAATTCTCCGAGCTTGAAAAGCTTGAATGCCCACCATTGGGTTTATCCATTCTTTAAAAATTCTTTCTGGTGTTTTTTTAGCTACTTCTTCAATATCCATTCCACCATCTTGCGAATATATAATGGCATTACATTCTTTATTTCTATCTAATAAAACGGATAAATAAAACTCTTTAGGCTCTGTTTCGCCTTTGTAATACATATCTTCAGCAATTAATATTTTGTGTACTACTTTTCCTTGAGCCCCAGTTTGTGGCGTAATTAATGTCATGCCAAGAATCTGAGCTGACTTTTCTTTAAAAGATTCAAAATTTGGAGTAAATTTTACACCACCACCTTTACCACGGCCACCTGCATGAACTTGGGCTTTAATAACTACACCGTCTTTACCAGTTCTTGCGGCTATGGTTTGGTAGGCTTGATTTGCTTGTTCTAATGTGTCGGCTACAATGCCTTCTTGTATTTTTACACCAAAAGATTTTAATAATTCCTTTCCTTGATATTCATGTAAATTCATAAGTCAAATGTAGGGTTCTTTAGTATAAATCCCAAATTTTTAAATGCTTTTTTTGTAAATAGTATGTGTATAAATAGGTTTCTTTGTATAGAAAAATTAAAAAATTGTATAACTTAGTGGTCTTAAATCATTATTATTAGAACCGCAGTAGAATTAATACAAAAAGATATTGAATTAGAATTGTGGATACATCTGCAACCTTATGCAATATCTTATTTGCTTTTTGACACTTCCAATTTAAAGGTTTTGGATATTGATGCTGTAATTATTAATAAGAATTTTGACAATATTCGTTATGATGAAGTGTTGTCAAAGATATTTTCAAATGAAAATGAGTATTTTAAATTGTCATTCGTTAAAGTAAGCATTGCATTTTCTACAAATCAGTTTATGTTATTGCCAGAACAAACGGAAAATCCAAGTCGAATGATGGATTTTTTGGGAATGCATACGCTGCCTATGGATAAGATTTTGTTAGAGAAAATTTCAGATGAACAATTTCTTTATTATGTTTTACCTATTGATGTTTATAACTTTTTTATTCATCGATTTAAAAATGTTGTTTGGCATTTTGGCGATTTAGCACTTTTAAAATATTCTAACTCTAAATTGTCTTTTCAAAAACATTTATTGGCACATATTGCTGGAAATGACTTGACAATAGTGTTGAAAGATAAAAATAAGGTAAGTTATTTTAATAAGTTTTATGTGCAGGATAAACAAGATTTGTTGTATTTTCTGAAATTAGCTTATGAAACTTTAGATTTAGATACCAATCAATTTGCGACTTATTTGTGCGGTTTTATCGAAGAGAAATCGCCAATGTACACTTTTAGCTATAGTTATATCCGAAATTTTGAGATTGATAGGATTTTACATCACGACTTAGGCTACTCGTTTTATTATACCAATGATCCATTACACTATTATTATAACTTATTGTGCTTAGGAAAATATGAGAATTAACGCAGGGAAATTAAAGGGAAAACATTTTTCTCCACCAAAGAATATTCCAGCTCGACCGACTACGGATATTGCAAAAGAGGCTTTGTTTAATATTTTGACCAACCATATTGATTATGAATCGATAAATTTCTTGGATTTGTTTGCTGGAACCGGAAATATTGGAATTGAAATGTTTTCACGTGGCTGTAATCAAATTACCTCTGTTGATTTATCGCCGATTAGTATCAAGTTTATTCAGGAGATGAGTGCGATGGCTCAAGTACCCAATCATCAAATTATAAAGGCAGATGCGATTCGTTATATCAAACAAACACCTAATAAATATGATTTAATATTTGCAGGACCTCCTTATCCTTTAGAATGTATAGATGAAATTCCTGATTTGATTTTTGAATATAAATTATTGACAGAAAATGGTTGGTTTATCATGGAAACTTCTCCAAGACATAGTTTTTTAGAGCATCCTAATTTTTTTAATTTAAGAAAATACGGACAAACACATTTTTGGTTTTTTAAAAACATAGATTAGTATGAAGAAGATTGCTATTTTTCCAGGGTCCTTTGATCCTATAACAATTGGCCATGTTAATATTGTTAAAAGAGCAGCAAAAGTTTTTGATGAAATTGTAGTGGCAATTGGTGTGAATACACAAAAAAAATATTTATTTGATTTAGAGCAGCGTAAAAAATGGATTAATAAAGTTTTTCAGAAAGAAACTAATGTTCGAGTGGAAACTTATCAAGGATTGACAATTAATTTTTGTAAAGAAATCGGTGCTAAATACATTATTAGAGGTATTCGTTCATCAGCAGATTTTGAATATGAAAAAACAATAGCCCAGCTCAACCAAATGATGCAAGCTGATGTTGAGACATTCTTAATTCTATCATCACCGGAATTGTCTGCTATATCATCTACTATAGTTCGAGAAATTATTATTGGGAGAGGAGATGTAAGCAAGTTTGTACCACAGGAAATTTGTGATGCTGTTATTGAAAGTTTACACTAATTCAGTTAAGTAATAGGGGATATTAATACTTTTTTTTATATTGAAATGCCAATTAAATATATTACTCTGAAGATATATTGATTTCCTTCGCATTTGTTGGTTTGTAACCAACCACACCAACCAACAACACCAAATAAAAAAAAATGTAAATTAGTAAAATGAATGAAGATTATTTTCCTGAATTGATTACTGTTACTTGTTATGATTGGCTACCTTTAATAAAACGAACAGAAGAAAAAGAGATTATTATAAACTCATTAAGGTATTTGTGTCAGCAAAAAAAGATAAGAATATATGCATTTGTATTGATGGATAATCATTTTCATTTGATATGGCGAATAAGACAAGGATATAAATATTCAGACGTGCAAAGAGATTTTTTGAAACATACTGCAAAACAAATAATAAAGAATATACAAGCAGCAGAAGATAAGAATACGTTAGAGAAGATAGCAGTAAATTTGAAAGATAGAAAATATCAGATATGGTAACGCAATTCTTTAAGTATTGAATTAAGAAGCAAGAAAGTATTTGACCAAAAATTAAAATATATTCATAATAATCTAATAAAAGCAAAATTATGTATCTTGGAGGAAGATTATAAATATAGCAGTTCGAGACATTATATATTAAATAGACCTCTTGCGAAAATCATTTGACTTGTAAGTTATAGATTCCAACAATTATTAAGGTAGTATCACACTAACTGTGTTTTTTGAATTCCCTTTAGAAATCCGAAATATTATTTATACCACCAATTTAATAGAAAATCTCAATGGAAAAATCAGAAAATATACCAAAAATAAAATGTCTTTCCCTACGGATGATGCAGTCTTAAAATCGGTCATTCTTGCTCTAAAAGAAGCTACTAAAAAATGGTCGATGCCTATACAAAATTGGGGTATTATTTTAAACCAATTTATTGTTACATTTGAACACAGAATTAAATTCTAAATATTAAACTTTTCAAACTTACATACTTTTTTGGATAGTGTCATAAATAAAAATTGTGAAGCTGAATGTTATACTGAGCTTGTCGAAGTATCCCATATTCAGGAATTTCCTCTATTCGTCACAATCTTTGGCTGTAGATTTGATTTTCTAGGTTCGGTTCATAGGTTACGTCATAGTTATGCTACTACATACTGAACCAAGGAACGATGTATCAACCAAAAAAAGGTTATACTTTTCTATTTATACATTTTTTAGTGGCTAAATACTGAAATATCGTTTATAAAGAATTTACAAATTTCACTAAGTCATCTCTATCTTTTGCAGATAATTTTTTGACTTTTAGTTTTTGTTGTTCAGCTTCTCCACCATGCCACATAATTGCTTCTAATACATTTCTAGCTCGTCCATCATGTAATAAATTAGAATGTCCATTTACCATTGGAAATAGTCCAATTCCCCAAAGTGGTGGTGTTCGCCATTCATTACCATTAGCTAAAAAATCGGGTCTGTTGTCTGCCAAATCAGTACCCATATCATGTAATAGCATATCTGTGTATGGATAAATAACTTGTTGATTTAATGCTTGAGTTGCTCCAACGCCAGTTATATAACCTGGACTATGACATTTATTACAACCAATTTTCATAAACAATAGTTTGCCATTTAAAACAGAAGAATGATTAAAATCTCGTCTAATAGGAACTGCCAATGTTTGTGTATAAAAAGTTACATCAAATAGAAATTGGCTATCAATTTCAGGATCGTCTGTTAGTCCATCATATTGTGATTGATTATAACTTGCTTCTTGTGGAAAAACAAAAGAAGTTATGCCCATATCTTGTTGTAAAGCACCAGCAGATTGTACTAATAAATTCGGGGCATTAGCTTTCCAACCAAATCTTCCAAGTTCAATCTTCTGAGTTACTGGATTCCAAACTTTATTAGCTTTTCCTGAAATGCCATCACCGTCTGCGTCTGTAATATCTTCTTTTGATAAAATATCACTTTCTTTGATGGCTTCAAGCAAACCTAAGCCATAAATTTGTGGACCAATTCTTGGTGATACCATTAATGAGCCTGGTAAAGGAATATAAGAATTTATCAATGTATAAATAGGTTTTCTTAGTGTATATGGCGTTCCATCGTCAAATGTATAACTAGTTTCAACAAATGATAATTGAACTTTTGCTTCGGCTTGTGTGCCAACAACACCTTTATTTTGTAATTGACCACCAAAGCCTGGTGCATCAAGAGGTCCGCCATGTGGATCTGTTCCAGGAATACTTAATCTGAGTAATAATCCTTTTAAGTCTTCGCTACTGAAAGGTTGTGGTGTCCTGCCATCTTTGACATGGCAGGATACACATGAATTATGATTGAAAATTGGTCCTAAGCCATAGTTTTTAATAGCTGGACTTGTTACAAATATTGCACTAAAATTTACATCTCCTTTTCCATGTTGTGCTAACTCTGCTGCATTTAGATTCGGTGAAGGTTGTTCAAAAACACCACTAAAGATATTAGGGTAGGTAGTTTCACCACCAGGAAATTCTTCCGAAAATACATTAGTAATGTTCGTATCTTTTTTACAAGAATAAGATGACATCACTAAGATGATATATAATACAATTGGAGTTAGCTTTTTCATAGAAAAGATTGTTTTATAATTTGTTAATCAATGGTAAAAGCTCGTTTTGAATAGTAGTTTCTAATGCTTCTACTTTCTCTTGTGCTGTTTCAATTGAAGCCATATCTGATGCTAAAGCTTGAGAATAAGTTGTACTTGTGTTGCCTCCAATATTTTGAATAGCTGCAATTGCTTCATTTATTTGAGTATTGATTTTATTGGCTAAATCTTGGTCTAATTGCTTTACAACTTTATTTAATCCATTACCATTTCCTTTAGTTCCATACATTCCTGAATATACATTTTTGATACTTATAATATTATTTGTAAAATCCAATTTTGTATTGTTGCTAAATCTACTTTCTTCTTCACGAATGCCACCTTCAACACCATTAGCTTGATAGCCATCTAATGTATTTTGAATCTTTGTATTCCAAACTTCGCCTGCAATACCACGAATACCTTCTGCAAGTTCAATTAATACCGCATTTTCTGACGAATAAACACCATTTTGAGATTTTAATTCATTAGCATATCCACCAATTGTCCAAGCATTCAATAACGTTAATGCTTGTCCTTTTAAACTTTCTGCACAAGCAACCAAATATTCTAATTCTCTTGCAGAAAAGCTGCCTGCAGTTCTATTTCCATTGCTTCCCCATAAAATATATTCAATGGCATGGAACCCTTTTAGTCCAGTACCTGCATCTCCAGTCAATTGGTCAATGTAGGCTTTATTTATGACATCAGTGCCTGCTAAAATTGCATTGATTCCTATACTATCTAAAGGCCACGTATCAATATTTGGGTCAATATCTAAATCTGAAACGGGTCCAAATAAAAAGCCTTCACTAGCTTCCCATGCTGCACGCGTTTCAATCCAAGCAGTTCTTGCTTTCTCAAGTTTTGAAGTGCTTGTTTGGTCTTCTTGTAATTCTTCAACAGCTTCTAATAAATCATCAGCACCATCTTCCATATCATCATAGGTTTCTACTATTACATTATCTGTAATATTTGCTACAACATCACCATATTGTTGTTTGCTTTCTTTTTTACAACCAACTGTAAAAACAGTAATTGAAATTAATAAGTAAATAAATATTTTTTTCATTATATAAAATTTTATACAAAATTAAATTAATCTAAATAAAAACAAATACCTAATTGTTGTAAATCATATACCTAATTTTTGGTATTTAGTTTAAATGTTATAGTTCCAAATACACCAATTCCATCTCCAGGAATTATACCTGGACCTGGATAACTTTCAGCTCTTCTGGTAAAATAGGTATTGTTACTCATATTATTTAAAGAACAACTTAATTTTAAGAACTTATAAGAATAAGAAGCAGATAAATCCATTACATAATAAGTAGGAATTGTCCCAATAATAGCAGTAGAAGCATATTTTGCATTCGTAGCATCTGTAAATTGTTGACTTAACATAGAAATTTGCCAAGCCAAAGCCAATGTTTTGTATTTAAAACCAATGCCACCTCTAAAAATCCATTCTGGTGCAAATTCAACTTTTCTACCTTCTATTTGTTTGTTCTGAGATTTCAGATATACAGCATTTGTATAAGTCAAATTAGAAAATAAACTAAAACCAAAAGGATTATTTTCATCAATACATTTTACAATATCCACTTCTACAAAAGATTCAATACCCAAACTTCTTGAATTTGAAAGATTTGTTTTATAACGATAAATATTAAATAAGCTATCCACTTTCTGAATAGAGCCAATCTTTTTATTATAGAATAAAAAAAAGAAATTGGCGTCATAATTAAATTTATTACCTATTTTTCCTCTAATACCTATATCTGCATTAAATCCTTTCTCATCATGCAAGTTTGGATCGATACGAACATTTGGATTGTTGATACGTAAATCAGTAAAATTGATACCACGATAGTTTTGAGAAATATTACTATAGATTTCTATCAATTGATGTGGTTTATAGGAAATGCCCACACCCAATAATGGAAACATACGATTGCGTTGTCTTGAATCTTTGTAATTAGTAGAATCAACTTTATAATATCCATTCACATCGGTAAACAAAAATTCTGCACGAATACCTGGTGTAATACTGAATTTTGAAGAAATTTTGAATATATTTTCAGCAAATAAGGCTAGATTATTACTTTTAAATTGATAGTCAGAATTTTCTAAATCTAAAGGATTTAAGTAATTAAAATCAGCATTTGAATTGGCTGAACCTAATCCTTGTTGTTTTATTGTAAAGCCTTTAAAATAAGTAGTTCCAATACTAAGCGAAGATAGTTCTTTGCCTAGTTTATATTGATATAATACTCTTGATTCTATGCCAAAGTTTTTATATTTATCTTTAATTAAATCACGTTCTCTAAAATCATCTGCTCGATTTGTATAACTTAAAAAACCTAATGCATTTCTTAAGCCAATCAAACCAAATAAAACGGTATTCCATTTTAAGTTTGATTTTGGACTGTATTCGATATTAGCCGAAGGCATATTCCAATCTATACTAAACCAATTTCTTGTTCGTGTTGATTGTTGTGCATCTTGTTTGTATTGATTGTCAGTCAAGCCGCCAGGTTGTTGCATTAAATAATTTTGATGTGTAAACTCTAAAGAGATTTTAAGTTTTGAGTTAATTTGATAGCCCAATTGAATAAATCCAGTATGAGCATTCAAATTGGAATTTGGTCGCCAACCTCTTGTTCTTTTATATTGATAATAAGCATAATAAGTTAGGTTTTTTGATGTACCTTCGATAGCATTAAAAACACTAACAGTTCCAAAAGAACCCGCAGTAGTTTGTGAGGTAAATTGAAATTTTTTATCTATAGGATGATGTGTTTTGAAATTAACTAATCCGCCAAATTGTGTACCGAATTGCAAAGAAGCAGCACCTCGAACGACTTCAATTCTATCTAAAGCTTCAATTGGTGGTGTAAAATATGCATCAGGATAGCCAATCGCATCAGCAGTGATGTAATAACCATTTTGCCTGATATTAAATTCGGCTGAACGGTTCGGATTTAAACCTCTTGCCCCGATACCTAACTGCATTCCAGCAGCATCATTTTCCCAAACATTTACACCTGCAATACGCCCAAAAACTTGTCTTCCATTATTGGTAGCTGTATTTGCTTGAAGTTTTGAAAGGTCAATAATTTCAGTCTTTTTGCCTTCATAAATAATAGTACCTTCAATACTTTTCAAACGAATTTCTTTGTATCGTTCAGCTTCAATAGTTACTTCATCAATGACTGTTTTTTGAATACTATCATAATATTGCAATAAGCTATCCAAATCTTGAGCAATTACTGTGTTTGTAAAGCATAAGAAAATTAGAAGACTATATATTTTAATTTTAATTTTCATCGTATGGTAAAATCCATTTTTTATTTAATAAGTTGATTGGTTCTTTTGCCAAATTAATTTTTTCATTGATAAATTGACGACTAGGATGCCCGTTCAATGCTGCGTAACTTTCTACATAAACGGCAGCATCTTCATAACCTTTGTTTTGATTATATTGATTTGCTAAAAAATGAGCAAACTGAATAATCATATCTGGTTGTGTACTCATTTGCTTTTCTTGATGTGATGTTAGAAAATCACGATTGCGAACAGCTTCAATTTTTCCGTATTTGTCTTTAATTATAAATTCAGTTGTTGCATTTTTTTCCATTAACATCACACGCCAAGAAAAACGATAACCTTGCTCTGTCCAAAATAAATGTCCGGGATATAGCAAATATCGAAATGGTAATAAAATTTGAATTGAAAAGTGAATGAATAATATGGTAACCCAAACTCGATTAAATTTATGTTGGTAGTAAACGATTTCGCTTGATTTATGATTTACAAAAATGGATAAAAACCTTTGATGAAAATCAGCCGAGAAAAAAATCCAAGTGGCAACAATCATCACATAAGGAAAAACACCAATTTGAAATAAATAGCCTGTGCAAATATGGAAGAAAACAACAGCGGCATAAGCATAAGGTCGAGTACGTTTATTCAATAAGAAGAAAAAGATAGAAATATCAAATAACATTCCGAACCAAGAAAATAAATATGCTGTTATATCGTAAGTAAATAGTTTTCCAATTAGAGGTAGATAATCACGGCTTTTAAGCCATATTTTCAAAGGTTGAGCATCTAATAGCCAATCTGGATTAATCTTTGCAACGCCAGCAAAAAAATAGACAATACCAATTTGTAATTGAATAGAAAGGATGCACCAATTAGGAATAAAATCTACTTTTGAAGTTAAGCCTAGTTTTACATCTAAAGAAGCATATTTATTAGCAGGTAAAATACACATCAATAGACTGGCAATACTGATAAAATAATAATGATTTAAGTAATTGGTTTTATCTAAGAGTTCAACATAAGTGAATGTAAGAAAAAATAGAAGCGCAGCAATACGATAAAATGCTCCTAATAGAATACCTAAAGCCGAAATAATCATTATGCCATAAACAATATACATGCCTATTCCAGAAAGTGGATGTAACCAAAGAAATCCTTCATATCCAAAATGATAATTTGGTTGTATGTATAATAAATCAACCCAGCCTTTTGCTACAAAACGAATACTGCTGAATAACAGCATTGCACCAAATAATATTCTAAAAGATGCCAATGGAGCAATGGAAACTTGCTTAAATAATAAATTTTTAATTGGGTTTGATGTTTCTGAATTAGTCACCATCACTATCTGTGTAATTAATGGAAACGCCTAATGCAGAAGGTAAATCAACTTTCATTAAAACCAATAACTTTTTAGTTTCTAAAAATAAGGCATCAGCTTTTGGTTTGTTGCTTGAAACCGTAACAGAATAATCTGCACCACAATCATTGACCTTTGCGATACAAACATCTATTTGATTTAAAATATCATCAGCTAAATTTCCACCAAAAGTACTTGAATAGCCTAAGGTTCTAACATAATCAATAATGCCTTTGCCGTCTGTAATTGCCATGCCATTCAGCACATCTTTCATATTTTGCAAAGTCAGCAACATATAAGCAATGCTATGGTCGGAATAGTAAGCTTGTACAGTATTTGGTGCAATTAATGGCGTGCTTACATTTCCTTGATAGCCCGCAGGTTTTCCAACTTGCATTCGTTTCAAGTCGTCTGTTCTTTGTGCAATAGAATTGACCATAGTACTAAAAGCACTTGATGCATCTGTACTTACATTTTCAATAAAGATAGATGAATAATTGCCCCAACTTGTGTTGATTGTACTTTGAATTGTTTGCAAATTGGCAATTAAAGCACCTAAATATGCTTTGTAAGAATTGGCATTTGCAGAATTTGTATATCTGTCTAAAATTTCTTGATTAGTGAGTGTTCTGCTAAATAGTAAATATTCGATTGCTGCCAAACCTTTATAATATTTTCTTTTACTTTTTATTGATGCCACTGTATTATCTCCACGACTAATGTAGGCTTCAATGCTATCTGCACTACAAGGATAATAGTTAGAATTTTCAGTGGACATTAAAGCATCAGCAGGAGCTGTTTTGTCATAAATTTCACAATATTGCCAAGCTTCATAAGTTGCAGAAAATGCATTTTGTAAAGTGGCTAATTTTGTAAGATCTGGAGCTATTTTAAAGGCATCAAACGTTGTTTTTAAATCACTAAGTTTTGTTCCATAGTTTTGATAAGCTGGAATGATTAAGTTTTCCGTATAATTAGTAAACATTTCTTTCTTTCCAAAAGTATCGGTATCGCTACCTTTCTTGTTACAAGAAACTAAAATGAAAACGATTGTAATTAAAAACAGTTTATTGTATTTCATTATAAATATTGTTTTGTTTTTATCGGAAAACAATCTTATTGAATTTACTTAGATTGATTAAAGATAATACTACAAAGGTAAAATTTGTAAATAGAAATTCCAATTACCTAAATGTTATTTTAATACCTAAACTTGGGTAATTTTATGCTATAAAACACAGATTAATAAAAATATATACAAAAGTTTATTTTTTTTCAGGTGTAACATCGTAACCTAGTTGTTGTAATAATTTTATCAAGCCTTTTTCTCCAGAAAGATGTCCAGCACCCACTGCGATAAAACAAGCTTTTTTTTCAATCATTGGAATTATTTTATCAACCCATTTATAATTTCTTTGGTCTAATAATGTAGTTTTATAAATATTCATATCGCCAGAAAATTCCGCTTCAAATTGTTCATTTAAAAAATTCAAATCTTGTTTTTTATAAGCACTAACCATTTTAATATAATTGCTTTTTTGAACTTCATAATCATCGATACTTTTTACTAAATTCTTGTATTGAATTTCTAATGGAATGTTTTCAATAGCTTGAAGTTGTTCTTCAATAGTTTCTAAACCCGTTTTGGTTAAATGATAATCATTGGCAAGTAGATTAAGTTCTTCTTCATATACTTTTTTATTATCACCAATAATACTCATCATAATGAATTGATCGATAAAAAAAGGTTTTAAACGACCATATACGTTTTCTAACATCGCTTTGCTCATTCCAAATTGATTAATTAGAAAATTTTCTAAATCATCATATTCTTTTGGAGATAAATAATCGTATATAGTTTTATCTTCAGGCAATAAACTTAAAGTTGCAATTTTCATTTCGTCTAATTGCACTAAATCCATTTCCATTACCAAATTCGTACATTCCTTGAATTTTTTGATAGTGTTTTTGCCTAAAAAATAATCATCGATAGGAATAGCGTGTATCGTACCAAAAAGGTAGGAGTTTTGCTTTAAATTATTGCCAGATATCTTCCACATAAGTGCGTTTTCTATGTTGTTTTTTGGAACAGTTGGACTATTTGCAATAAGCATCTGAACGCTACAAAAAAGTAATAAAAGGATACTTATTCTTTGAAACATATTTTGTGTTTTGTTAGGCAAGATAATTGTATTTTTTATAATAAATTGGAAATAAAGATTTTTTAAGAAATGTTGAAGTATATATTTTTAAAATAAATTATTTGATGTGATTCCTTCCAAATCCTCCAAAGTATCAATACTTTTTGATTGAAAAGTAGTTTCTTGAAGGGAAATTTTATAGCCATTATCTAACCAGCGTAATTGCTCTAAACTTTCGTTGAGTTCATTGACAGAAGGAGATAGTTGAACTATTTTTTCAAGAATATCATTACGAAAAGCATATAACCCAATATGTTTATAGAAATAATCTAGGTTGTTGTTATTTATTTTTCTTGTAAAAGTAAAAGCTAAAGTTCCATTAGTTGGAATTGCTTTTACAATGTTAAGATTATCTAATAAGCTCAAATTAAATTCTTTTTTTATTTGTGTAGCAATTTCAGGTTTTTGTTGTTTCAAAAAAGAAGCGAATTCATCAATCTGTTCGGGATTTATAAATGGCTCATCGCCTTGTATATTGATGATATATTCATACGATTCATTGAGTAAATTAAAGGCTTCAGCACAACGACTAGTTCCGTTTAAATGTTTACTATTTGTAAGCAAAGCTATACCTCTAATATTTTTGATATATCGATAAATGTACAAACAATCAGTTGCCACAATGACTTTGTCTAATTCTTTTGCTAAACATGATTGTTCGTAAACTCGTTGTATCATTGTTTTACCTTTGATATTAACCAAAGGTTTTCCAGGAAAACGCAAAGAACCAAATCGAGCAGGAATAATACCTAATATTTTCAAGAAAACTTAGCTTTTTTTACTTTGATGGAATATCCTTCACCTTTAATCACTTCAATAGTTTCTCCTTGTACAATAAATGCTGCATCAGTAATTGCATCATAAATATTGTCATCAATTTCAACTTTTCCAGATGGTCGTAAATCTGTAATTGCAACACCAGTTTTTCCTACTAAGTTTTTATGATTTTCTTGTTTTATAGAAAAGCCTTCTGTTGATTTTTGATCTGAAGTTAAAACCATTTTGTTTAATATGGGGAAATTAAAAATAGAACCACCAACCGTAAATAATAACACAAAAGCTATAATTATAGTAACTGTAATCCTAAAAATGACCATACCTATTGCTTCAAATATTCCACCGGGCAATCCAAAATGTTGGTTATTTACTAAACTCAATACTAAACCAGCAATAATTAAAATGATACCAAGTACACCAGCGACACCAAAACCTGGTATGACAAATATTTCTAGCAGTATTAAAATTAATCCAATAACAAATAGTAGTATTTCCCAATTTTCAGCCAATCCTTCCAGATAAAGTGGGGCGAAATAAGCGATTGCACCTATAATGGCAATCAAAGTAGGGAAGCCAATTCCAGGCATTTTTAGTTCAAAATAAATGCCACCAATTATCATCATGATTAATAAAGAATTGATAAATGGGTTTAATAAAAAGGAGATAATTTTATCCATCGTAGTTTCTACGTGAGAGATGACCACATACGGTTCAGGGCTGATATGTTTAAAAACACTTTCTTTAGAGTTTAAAACAGCATCACAATAATGATTTTTAAGAGCTTCTTGTGTTGTAAAAGTTAGAATTTTTCCAGTATCTTTTATGCCCGGAACTTGTACATCTTCATCAACCATTGCTTCTGCAATTTTAGGATTTCTGCCATTTGTTTCTGCCGTACTTCGCATTAATGAACGCATATAAGATTGGTATTTATCTGGTGCTTTTTCACCACTTTGATTTACAACTGTTGCCGCTCCAATATTGGCACCCTCTATCATAAAAATACTATCACAAGCAATGGAAATTAATGCTCCAGCCGACGCTGCATTATTATTTATCCAAACAACCGTTTTTAATTTTGTATTCAATAAAGTACTTCTAATTTCATCAGCAGCATCTAACAAACCACCAAAAGTATTCAAGTCTAAAACAAAAATTGTAGCTTTTTGATTCTCTGCTTCCTCAATTCCTTTATGGATTAATCTTGCCGCAGCTTTATCAATTTCAGCGTGTAATTTTAAATAGTATATTTTATTTTCCTTTGCAAAAGAAAAACTACATAGCAATAGGAGTGTGGCTAATATCTTGTTTTTCATAGACTTCACTTTTGTTGATAAATTCAATGCAATTATAAGGAAAATAGGCATAAAATTTGCATTTAAAACAACAATATGATAAATTATAAGTTGAAAGCGTATTTTTTTGTTGGAATATTTTTATTTTTAAGTTTTGGATTAGTAACTGCACAAAATTTTATTATTCATAAAGTAGAAAAAGGAGAGACTTTATACGGACTTTCAAAGAAGTATAGCACAACCGTTGATGCTATTTATAAAAATAATCCTGCTTTAACCTCGGATAATTTAAAATTGGGTGCAGAACTTAGAATTCCACAACCAAAAGAATTAATTAAAAATACTACTACGCCAAAAACGACACCTTTACCTTCTGTATCAGATAATAAAAAAGTAGAAATTAAACCCGTAACAACTACTCAAACAAAGATAGATACCATTTTGCATCAGATTCAAGCTAAAGAAACGATGTATGGTCTTTCAAAAAAATACAATGTTAGTATTGATGATATTAAAAAGTGGAATAAACTCTCAGATGCAGGTATTCAAATTGGAATGATTTTGAAAATATTAAAGCCTACTGTTATTGCTAGTTTACCTATTGAAAAGAAAGAAGTTGAGAAAAAAACTGATGAAATAAAACCAACTATAGTAGAAAAAATTGTTGTTCAGCCTGAAAAACAAACACCTATAAAAATAGATACCGAAAAAGTAGAGCCACCTAAAGAAATTGAAAAACCAGTAGTACCCAAAACACTATCTTTATATGAATTGTTTGCCAATCAACCTAAAAGTGCACTAAAGAAAACTAAAGCAACTGGAGCTCCAATGAACACAACTGATGAAAGTATTGATGATACTTTTTTTGCGTTACATAAAACTGCTCAATTGGGTAGTGTTATAAAAGTAAAAAATCTTGAAAATAATAAAGTGAGTTATGCAAAAGTCATTGGCAAATTACCCGATACTGATGAAAATCGAAAAGTATTGATACGCTTATCACTTGGCGTTCGAAATGCAATCAAAATGGGCAATGGCAAAGCCTATTTAGAAATGGAATTTATCAATGAATAAGATTAGATAAATCATAATAATAAACTAATAGAGTTTAAAAATCCATTCCTTATCTTTGTTGTTTAGATAGATATGGAGAAAATAGGCGTTTTATTAGTTAATCTTGGTACTCCAGATTCACCATCAAATAGTGATGTCTATAAATATTTGATTGAATTTTTGACCGATAAACGTGTAATTGATTTCGGATGGTTGAAAAGAAATCTTTTGGTTCGTGGAATAATTGTTCCAGCTCGATATAAAAATTCTGCAAAAACATACAGAGCCATTTGGGATACAGACAGAGGCTCGCCTTTATTGTATCATACGGAAGATTTAGGAAAAAAAGTTCAATCAAAATTAGGTGAAAAATTTGTTGTAGAAATTGCAATGCGTTATCAAAATCCAAGTATTGAAAGTGCTTTAAAAAAACTGCAAGCACAATTTGTTTCTGAAATTATAGTTTTGCCTTTGTTTCCTCAATATTCATCAGCTTGTAATGGTTCAGTAATTCAAAAAGTACAAGAAATTACAAATAAGTGGCTCACATTACCAAAGCTAACGTATATCAATCATTTTTATGAAAATAATTTATTTATTGATGCGATTGTAGAAAATGCTCGACAATTTGATTTGAATGAATATGACCATATTATTTTTAGTTATCACGGTTTGCCTTTAAGACATTTGGTAAATGGAGATATCACTGGAACGCATTGCAAAGCAGATAAAACTTGTTGTAATACTATAACTGAAATTAATCAGAATTGTTATAGAACCCAATGTTTTCAAACTACAAAATTAGTTGCTGAACAATTAGGTCTTTCTTCGGATAAATATACCAATACATTTCAATCAAGATTAGGCAAAGAAATTTGGATAGAACCGTATTCTGTTGATGTTATTCCAGCATTAGCCAAACAAGGAAAACGAAAGTTATTAGTTTTTTCGCCAGCATTTGTTGCCGACTGTTTAGAAACATTATTTGAAATTTCTGTAGAATATCAAGAATTATTTGAAGAACATGGAGGACATTCTGTTCAATTAGTTCCTAGTCTGAATAGCAATCAAACTTGGGTAAATGCTGTTGCTGATATTGTGATGACGAATCAATTAAAGAAATAATAGAAGCCGAGAATTATAAAGGCAATTCTAGTAAATTATCATTGTGTAGTTTGATGAAATTCATGCCTACATTATATTCTTTTGAAAAAACTTCTTTTAGTTTTTCATAAGCAAAAACATTACTTATCCAATCTACACCATTGATGTCCACAATGACAAATTTATTTTCAGGATTTTGTCTAAAATATTCAAAATACATACGTTCAATTTTGTTCAAATATACTTTAGAAATAGATTGCTCGTAATCACGACCTCTTCTTTTGATATTTCGCAAAAGGGTTTCTGTATCGGAATGTAGATAGAAAATAATATCAGGTTTGGGTAGTTTTTTATAGATTAAATTAAAAAAAGAATGATAGAGTTTAAACTCTTGTTTAGACAAATTAATTTTAGCAAAAAGCAAACATTTTTTAAGCATATAATCAGTAATGATAAAATGCGAAAAGATATTTGGCTCAGCAAAAATTTTAGTCAATTGTTGGTAGCGTTCAATCAAAAATGACATTTCTAATTGTAAGCCATATTTTTCAGGCTGTTGGTAGAATTTACTCAAATAAGGATTGTCTGTAAAAGTTTCCAAAATTAATTGCCCTCCATATTCCTCAGAAAGCAAACTTGCTAAAGTAGTTTTCCCAGCACCTATATTTCCTTCTATTGTGATAAATTTATACATTTTGGGAAATTTCTAACTAAATTGAAATGGTTAATCCTTCGTAACTTAAATAAGTTGCTTCAAAAATGCTTTTGGCTTCTTGTAATAAAGGTTCTAAGTCTTTGTATCTTGAAGAATAATGACCTATATACAGTTTTTTAGCATTTGCCTTTTGTGCAATGGTTGCAGCATCTATGGCTGTGCTATGTTTGGTTTCTTCCGCACGTTTTTTGGCATCTTCCATAAAAGTTGCTTCGTGGTATAAAACATCAACATTTTCGATATAAGGAATTATGGATTCATTGTATTTTGTATCAGAACAAAAGGCATATTTTCGAGCAGGTTTCGGCTCAAAAGTTAAATCTTCATTTTTATAAGGATTTCCATATTCATCTTCAATATCTAATCCATCTTGAAGTAATTTATACTTCTTATTATTAATATCTAATTTGATGATTTTGTCAATATTTAAACGACGTTTGTATTTTTTCTCTTTAAATAGAAATCCTGTTGTAGGAATTTTATGGTCTAATGGAAAACTATAAACCTCAACACTATTCGTGTCTAATAATTTATTCAGTTGCTTGTCTTCAGTCGAAATAAAATATAATGGATAATTCAATTTTGTTGCACTAACATCTAATTGAATTTGTATAGTTTTTTCTAATTCTGGCGGTCCATAAATCGTTAAGCGATCAGTTCTTTTTAGTAAATTATAAGTTGTTAATAAGCCTATTAATCCAAAATAATGATCACCATGTAAGTGAGAAATAAAAATAAAATTAATTTTAAACCATCTATTAGTATAATGTTTTAATCTATCTTGTGTACCTTCACCACAGTCAATTAAAAAACATTGGTCATGAATTTGCAGTAATTGAGCAGTCGGATATCTACCATGTTGCATAATGGCAGAATTGCAACCTAATATAGTTAATTCAAAATCCAAAAATGCAAAATATTAGTCTTCTGAATCTTCTTCTTTCAATTCTTCCTCACTACTTTCTGCTTCTTGGATAGCTTCAATCGCATCAGATTTTGTAGAAAAAATATTTAAGATATCATCTAATTGAGAAATCTTAATCAAGTTTTTAATCGTGTCGTTTAAGCCAGATAAAGCAAAAATTCCATCTACTTCATTGCATAATCGATTACCTACTAAAATCGCACTCAAACCTGAAGAATCGACGAAGCGAACATTGTTTAAATCGATGATAATATTATTGTATCCTTCGGTATTTGCTAACACTAATTCAGACTTTAAAATAGGTGCATTTGCTGAAGTTAATTTGTCTTCTAAAATTTCATATACAATGACATTTTCTTGTTTATCTACATTAAATTTCATCTCTTTAAGAATTTATACAAAAATACAAGTTTTGTGCTATAAAACTAATAAAATGAGGAATATTTACTGTTAATTTGCAATTGAAGATAAATTGAATAAAATGGAATACAATATTATACCAAATACAGATTTGAGAATCAGTAAGATATGTTTAGGAACAATGACTTGGGGCGAACAAAACACAGAAGCTCAAGCACACGAACAATTGGACTTTGCTATGAATCATGCAATAAATTTTATTGACACAGCAGAAATGTATGCGATTCCAGCAAAACCACATACCCAAGGTCTTACGGAAACCTATATAGGCAATTGGTTACACAAACGAGGAAAACGTGATGATTTGGTGATTACATCTAAAGCGGCTGGACCAGGAAAACAAGTGCAACATATTAGAAGTGGACCAAAATTCAATAAAGCACATTTGACAGAAGCATTAGAAAATAGTTTAAAACGATTGCAAACAGATTATATTGATGTTTATCAGTTACATTGGCCAGAACGACCAACCAATTTTTTTGGCCCTTTGGGTTATAAACATAAATCAGATGATGCCGTAACTGATTTTAAAGCAACATTAGAAACGCTACAATCTTTTATTCAAGAAGGAAAAATTCGATATATTGGATTGTCCAATGAAACACCTTGGGGTGTAATGCAATATTTAAAATTTGCTGAAATGTATCAATTACCAAAAGTGATTACTATTCAAAATCCTTATAGTTTGATTAATCGTACTTTTGAAATTGGTCTGTCAGAAATAGCCATTCGTGAACAAGTGGGGTTGCTGGCTTATTCTCCTTTGGGTGGAGGTTTACTTTCTGACAAATATTTGAATGGTAGAAAACCAGATGGTGTACGATATGCTTTGTTTCCAAATTATTTCTTTAGATATAATCACCCAAATACATTAAAGGCTGTTGAAAAATATGGTGCATTAGCAAGATGCATAGGAATGCCTTTGGCACAAATGGCTTTGGCATTTGTAAATTCTAGAGATTTTTTAACTGCAAATATTATTGGAGCAACAAATTTACAACAACTCAAAGAAAATATTGATTCGATAAATATTCACTTATCGGAAGATGTTTTGAAAGAGATTGAAACAATACATTTAGAGTTTCCAAATCCAGCACCATAAAATAATTAGAAGAAGAAAGTATTAAATTGATTGAATAATCAATTGAATAATTCCAATTAAGAAGCCTAGAATACCACCAATTAATTCAATAAATTTGAATTCTCTGGCAGTAATATCCAAAAGTAAATTCTCTAATTTCTCATCAGAAAAATTAGCGACTTTATTCCTAACCAATTCTTGAATATCTAATTTTTGTTCAATTTTTGTAATAGAAGAATCAATAACTTGCGGTAAATTAGTTTCGATTTCTTTAACGATAGTTTTATGAATACCTTGGATAAAAGGTTCTGGAACAATAGTATTTAAAACAGGCGTTTTAGCTAATCTATCACGAATGGCATCATCAATTCTGATTGCGATTTCTTCTTTGAAATTACTCAATGCATCAGGGTCTTTAAATCGGTCTTTTATATCAGAAAAATTGATTAAATCTCTTTGAACTATAGTGCCTAATTTATTGGCAATTCTTGCTTTATTTTTTGGAAAAATACCATGAAAAGTTACAAATAATAATTTCATTGGTTTTCGAGGGTGAAACAACATTTTAATTGCTATATAATTTGTAAGCCATCCAATAAATGCTCCAATTATTGGAACTGCGTAAGTTTGCCAGCTTGTAAAGCTAATAGAAAATAATAGCATAAAATTTATTTATTCCAAGCATCTGGTTGCGATACCCATTTTTTTAATTCAACTAAAGCGACATCATCAATATAATTACTTTCTATGCCCGCTCTTAATACATAATCGTAATTGGTTAAAGTCTTTAATGTAACCCCACTTTCTTCAAATCTTTTTCTTGCAACATCAAATCCATATTTATAGATGGCACACATGCCAACTACTTCAGCACCTTGTTTTCTTAATGCTTCAACAGCTTGTAAACTACTTCCGCCAGTTGATATCGTATCTTCGATAACAACAACACGCATACCATGTTTTAATTCTCCTTCAATTAAGTTTTCACGCCCATGTTCTTTTGGTTTTGAACGTACATATATCAAAGGTAAATTAAGATGGTCTGCAATCATTGTCGCATGTGGAATACCAGCAGTTGCAACACCTGCAATACAATCAGCATCTGGAAAATAGGCTTGAACCATTTGTACTAAACCATCTCTGACAAAATTTCTAACATCAGGATAAGATAAAATTAATCGATTATCACAATACATTGGCGACTTCCAACCACTTGCCCAAGTATATGGATTTTGAAGATTAAAATGAATTGCTTTTATTTGTAACAAATATTCGGCTAACTTTTGTTTAAATTCTAAATTTTCCATGACGGTTCAAATGTATAAAATTTTTATTAGAAATAAGAAAGTGTTTCTTACCAATAATCCTGCAAATATCCAGGAAATTTTAACACAATCCAATATTATCTTACTTAATTATGATGAAAATAATGATATTCAACAAATTGTAAATGGATTTATTTTGAATGATAAGAGCAAAAGTGATGTTATTATCTTTTGTAAAAATATTGAAATATTGAAAAATGATTTCTTTGCTTGCTTTGAAGTGGTTGAAGCTGCTGGAGGTGTTGTTTTTAATCCAGCAAATGAAATTTTATTAATTCATAGAAGAGGTTCTTGGGATTTGCCAAAAGGTAAAATTGATGATGGAGAAACAATCTCACAAGCTGCACTTCGAGAGGTAGAAGAGGAGACAGGTATTAAAAATATAGAAATTTTAAAGCCAATTGAATTAAAATACAATCAAACACAAATCACATATCATTATTATGAATTGAAAGGTAAGCAATGTATAAAACTATCCTATTGGTACATTATGAAAATTAATGAATCCCAAAATTTAATTCCACAAACCGAAGAAGATATAGAACAAGCCGTATGGACTAAAACAGAGATTATTCCATCATTATATGGTAATATGTATGAATCAGTAATTGATGTTATTGAAAGTGTTATATGATATAATGGCAGAAAACTAATCCATTAAAGCATTAATTTGTTCTACATCTTTAGCTATTTGTTCTTTCAATAAATCCCAATTTTCGTATTTTATTTGAGGACGTATATAATCAACAAAAATTAATTCAATAGATTTGTCGTAAATATTTTTATTAAAATCTAAAATAAAAACTTCAATAGTTAATTCACTATTATCAAAAACTGTTTCACGATAACCAATACTCAATGCACCTTTAAATTGATGTTCATCAACTTTTACCCAAACAGCATATACACCTGAAGCTGGAATTAATTTGTGTTCATCTGCAACTTCGATATTGGCAGTAGGGAAACCTAAAACTTTGCCTATTTTATCGCCATGAATTACTTTGCTTTTTATTCTAAATGGATAAGCCAAAAAATGATTTGCTGTAGCAATATCGCCTTCTAATAAAGCCTTTCTAACTTTTGTAGAACTTACAGAAATTTCATCAATTGTTTGTGCAGGAATTTCTTCTAATTGATAGCCGTATTTTTCTTTTAATTGTTCCAATAATTGATAATCTCCAATTCTATTTTTGCCAAATTTATGGTCGTAACCAACACAAATGTATTTTGGATTGAAATTTCTGATTAATACCTTTTCAATATATTCTTCTGCACTTTGTTGAGCAAATTCAGGTGAGAATGGAATCAAAACCAAATTATCCAATCCAAGACTTTCCAAAATTTCTATTTTTTCATCAATCGTTGTAATTAATTTTAAAGTATTGTCATTAGGATGCAAAATTAATCGAGGATGTGGATAGAATGTGAGCAAAACACTTTCTCCTCCAATTTCTTGAGCAATTTTATTTATTCTATTGATAATATATTGATGACCATAATGTACGCCATCATAAGTCCCGATAGTCAGAACAGCATTTTTGAATTTTGGCAATTGGTCTAAACCTCTAAAAACTTTCATTTGTACAAAAATAAGATTAAAAAACAATAAGTTGATTTATATTTGTTTTATGGACTATGCACAAACAGTAGAATTTTTATATACACAATTGCCCATGTTCTCTAAAATTGGACAGGCTGCTTTTAAAAAAGATTTAACAAATACTATTAAATTGTGTTCGTTTTTAGGTAACCCACAGGAGCATATTAAAACAATTCATATTGCAGGAACAAATGGAAAAGGCTCAACAGCACATGCATTAGCAAGTATTTTTAAAAGTGCAGGTTACAAGACTGGGTTATATACTTCGCCTCATATTGTTGATTTTCGAGAACGTATAAAAATTAATGGACAACTTTGTTCTGAGCAATTTGTTATTGAAACCATTGATTTATTAAAACCAATGATTGCAGAAATCCAACCATCATTTTTTGAAATTACAGTGGCGATGGCGTTTTATTATTTTGCAAAACAAAAAGTAGATTTAGCTATCATAGAAACAGGTTTAGGTGGTCGATTGGATTCTACTAATATTATTCAACCAATGTTGAGTATTATTACGAATATAAGTTATGACCATCAAGCGATATTAGGTAATACATTGTCTGAAATTGCAAATGAAAAAGCAGGTATAATAAAGTACAAAACACCTACAATTATTGGTAGAAATCAACCTGAAATTAGAAGCGTTTTTGAAGCAAAAGCAAATTATGAAAATGCACCTTTGTTTTTTGCAGACGAATTAGTTCAAGTTGATAAATATGAATTAAGAGATATTTTGTTGGAAATTAATTTTAAAATCAAAGACACAGCAGAAAAAGAAATTATTTCCACAGATTTGAATGCTATTTACCAAATAGAAAATATAAAAACAGTTCTTGCTTCAATGTTGGTTTATAATCAGTTTTATGAAGCAATACCATTTGAAAAAATTAAGACTGGGCTATTAAATGTGCAACAACAAACCAATTTTGGTGGACGTTGGCAAGTTATCTCTTCAGAACCAAAAATTGTTGTTGATGTAGGACATAATGAAGATGGAATTGTCAAAATTATTGAACAATTAAAACTCGAAAAATATCAACATTTACATCTAATTTATAGTGCTGTAAAAGATAAAGATGTCGATAAGATTATACGTTTATTGCCTACAAATGCAACTTTTTATTTAACAGAAGCAAAATTGGAAAGAAAGATGCCAGTTGAAATTTTGCAAGAAAAATTTAATGGATATAATTTACAGAATAAAGGCTATAAAAATGCAACGTTAGCCTTGCAAGCAGCAAAACAAAATGCAAGTAAATTGGACTTAATTTTAGTAGTCGGGAGTTTTTTTATTTTAGAAGAAATTTTATAAAATTATTTTTTTTTTAAAAAAATGAAATTAAATTTGGAAATGATAAATATTTATCCTTAATTGCGTGTAATTCAAATTTATGAGTAAAAAAATACCTTTTTCAGTTGAACGTACATACAAATCATCTCCTTCAATATTATATAGTTTTTTGACAACACCTTCGGGATTGGTTCAGTGGTTTGCAGATTATGTTGATTTAGATCCCAATGGGGAAGTATTTACATTTGAATGGAATGGCGATGAACAAAGAGCTATCGTTTTGGCTTACGAAGATGATGAATATGTGAAATTACAATGGGAAGATGAAGAAGATGAAAAAGCATATTTTGAATACAAAATTAAAGTTACGGATATTACAAAAGAAACAATCTTAACTGTAACTGATTATGCTGAAAAAGAAGATATTCCTAGTGCAAAAGAATTATGGCTTAGTCAGTTGAATGATTTAGCCAAAGCCTTAGGCAATGGGTAGTTCTAACATATAAAATAATTCTTTTAAAAATTCAGCTTTATCACTTTTCTTATCGTAATATGCCATTTGGTTAAAGATTAATGCTTTTATGATAGCTTTATTATTGCACGGAGAATAATAATTTTTCTTAGTTGTTAATTTAATTTGTTTTAGATAATTGGTAATTTCCATTCTAGAAAATGCAATACCTTTATTTATTGGATTGATATAAAACATCACTTGTTTTTCATCAATATTTTCTTCTAAAATCTCTTTAGAAAGATGCTTTCTGGCATAACACAAAACAAAATGATATGGAAGATTTACACCATAAATTGGTAAGTCATTTTTTTGTGCAATAATTAAAAATAAAATGCCTAAAGAAATTGAATTGCCCTTTTTCGTTTCTAATATTTTATTCAAATTGCCTAAATCAGGTATTGGTTTGATAGCGTTTTTATCGTAATTACTAAAAAAACCATGTAATTGATAAAATACTTGGTTCATCACTTGTAACTCTTCGAGCGGAGAGAGTGCCGCATTTAATTCTATCCAAACAGATTTAGCAATGGAATTTATTTTATCTATAATTGCTAATTCATCAACTTCTGGGTATTCAATCGTATTTATTATTAAAGCTGCTTCCAATAAATCTTGTTCTTCACTTTCTAACCATTGTTTTAATCTATCTTTTATATTGTCATATTGGATTTTTTTGATTAAACTTTCTAATTTTTCTTGTATAACAATGTTTTCTTCAGCTTCCCAAGCAGATTCTAATAAAGATAATCCCTCTTTTCCAAATGATACTAATTTGTTACTGACATGTGTAAAGACTTCATTATCATCATCGTCTAATAGGGAGACCAAAGCTTTGAATTCAGATAAATTAATTGTTGTCATAAGTACTAATTTAGATATATTTTCTATAAAAGTAAACTTGACTTTTGAACATTCGTGAAGAAATGATAGGATTCAATAAATTATTCTTTTGTCTTATTTTTCAAAAATTCCAAATAGCCGTATAAATCATTAATAGGCAAGTTTTTTGCTCTAATTTTTTGTTCTTTTCTATCAATGATAAATACCTTAGGTGTTGCATTTATAAAATATTCTTTTCTAAAAGCACTTGTGCCATTTGGATCCCAACCTGTTACCCAATCCAAGTTGCAGTTTTTTGCAGCAAAATCCCTGAAAGTGCTATCTGTTTGTTCAGTAGAAATACTAACCACTTGAGCACCCAATGTTTTTAAGGAGTCATATTTTGCATTAATCATTGGAATATCGTGTTGGCAATGACCGCAATCTGAATTCCAAAAAACCAAAATTGTATATTCTGCTTTATCTAATAAAGAATGGAATTTTATATCAACATAATTAGAATCTTTAAAAGTAAAATCTGCGGCTGGGCTTCCAATTAATACAGGACGAATATCTTCAGCATAATCTTTGATTTTTTTAAGTTGATCGCCTTCAATCCAAGTTGATTTTCCATTCCCTAAATAATTATCAACAAGGTAAACGAAAATTCCATCATATCCCATAATTTGACTTTTGGAATATTTATCATAAACTAGATTGAATACATATTTATACATTAAAGGTGAACCTTCAGCTGCTTTTGTTATCAAATTATCCAATGGCGGAATTATAGAATCAGGTAAGGGAAAGATATACATGTCGAAATATTGATTGATAAATTGCTTGAATATTGGACTGCGAACATAAGCAGAATCTGACCAGTCAATTATATCAAAATAATGTGTTTGAATATACTTTACAGTTGCTGTGGTATCTTTCCATTCTTTGTTTTTTGTGTAAAAAGATTTTGGAATAATTGGTTCAGGAGCTTGCATCATTTTTAAAAGCGAAGCATAAAATGTGTTTGGAAATTTTTCAATTACAGAAGCACGATGTTCGTTGGTTAATTTAGATTGATTTTCAATTTTTTCAATAATGTTTTTATAAGCTTTTGAAGTATCAGATAATCCTTTTAATGAGTTTTTTAAAGAATCAATTTTGAATCCTAATGGAATAGAGTATTTTAAATTATTATACAAAGCTTCATTTTCAATACTATTTGAAACTTTCATATTCATTGGTAAATCAATAGTATCTGTTGTTAAACTAAATTTCGTTTCTTTATTAATAATTAAATCAAAAAACTTATAATTTAAAGTAGGAAAGGCGATAATGTAAACACCGTCTGGATAACTTTTTTTGCCTTTAATCGAAGCGATTCCTTTATCATTAAATTGTATGGTATCTTGAACAAAACGATTTGTTTCATAATGATATGCTAATAACGCAATTTGATTTTTAATCCCTTTTACTTGAATAGTAATATCAAAATTTTTTGTTGTAGAAAAAGCTGTTTGCACAGTTAGAATAGTTATAAAAATCAGTAGATAAAATTTCATATAAATTAGTATTTGCAAAATCTATTCCAAAAGTATAGAAACTATGTATCTTTTCATTAAAACTGTAAGTATTTAAAGTATTAATTTTTGTTAATCAAAATTGAGCGCATAAAATGATTCGATATTTAAAAACATAAAAAAAAGCCAATCAAAGGATTGGCAATTAGAGTAAATTTTAAAGCTGAATATTACAGACTTAATTCAATTCTTTTTCTTAATTCATCAACAGAATCTTTGAAATCTTCATCTGTATCGACTAAATTTTTAACAGCTTGGCAGGAATGAATAACTGTACTATGGTCTCTTCCTCCAAATTGTTGTCCAATACTTTTTAATGATGCTTTAGTAAATTCTTTAGCAAAATACATAGATAATTGACGAGCTTGTACAAATTGTCTTTTTCTAGTTGGTTCTTTTAGTTTTTCAACAGGAACTTCAAAATAGTCACAAACTGTTTTTTGAATCATCTCTAAAGAAATTTCTTTAGTTGCATGTTTTACAAAATTCAATACGGTTCTTTTCGCTAAATCTAAATTGATTTCTTGTTTATTTAAAGTAGCTTGTGCTAAAATAGAAGTTACAACACCTTCAATTTCACGAACATTATTCTTGATATTTGTAGCAATAAATCTAACAACATCTTCACTCATTTCAACACCATCAGCATACATTTTTTTTCTAAGAATAGAAACTCTTGTATCATAATCAGGAGATTGTAAATCAGTTGTTAATCCCCATTTGAATCTTGATAATAATCTATCTTCAACACCTTCTAAATCTTTAGGTGCTTTGTCAGATGTTAGTATAAGTTGTTTGTTATTTTGGTGTAAATGATTGAAAATATGGAAGAATATATCTTGTGTTTTTGCTTTATTGCCTAAGTAATGAATATCATCAATGATTAAAACATCAATCTGTTGGTAAAAATGGATAAAATCATTAGTACTTTGTTCTCTGAGTGCATTCAAAAATTGAGTAGTAAATTTTTCTGAACCAACATACAATACTGTTTTTCCGGGCATATTTGTTTTAATAAAATTTCCAATAGCTTGTGCTAGGTGCGTTTTGCCTAATCCTGTACCTCCGTGAATAACTAATGGATTAAAAGCATTGCCACCAGGTGATTTTGCTACTGCTTTTGCTGCATTTCTAGCAAATTTATTACAATCGCCTTCTATAAAAGTTTCAAATAAATAATTAGGATTTAATTGTGAATCAACATGTATCTTTTTTAATCCCGGAATAACAAATGGATTTTTTACCATTGGCGTTGAAAGCATTGTTGGAAGTGATACTTCGTTTGCTCCATAAATACCTTCTCTATTATTAGGTAAATCCATTGTTTTTGGATTTATATTTGCAGAGCTTTTAGACTCCATTAATACACGGTATTCTAACTTTGCTTGATCGCCTAATTCTCTTTTAATTGTTTTTCTAAGTAAGGTAACGTAATGTTCCTCTAACCATTCATAAAAAAATTGACTAGGCACTTGGATAGTCAGTACAAAATTTTCTACTTTAATAGGCTTTATAGGTTCAAACCAAGTTGTAAAACTCTGTAAGCTAATATTGTCTTTTATTATTTTTAGACAACTTTCCCAAACGAGTTCATGCTTGCTCTTCATATTGCATTAGTTTTAAAGATGTGTTGATAATTATAATGCTAATATGGAAAACTTTTTTGTAATAAAAAAATTTTTTTTAGTTGTTTTTTAAGATGGAATTACAATATGGTTTTTAGCTTGTTTTTTTGTTGAATTTTTATCAAAAATATAATCTACCTGACCAAGAAAAATACCTGCAAAACCAACTTGATTTATTAGTACATCTTTATTTTCTAAATTTTTTACTATTGTGGGTTCTTCTAAAAAAGTATGTGTATGTCCACCAATAATAATATCAATGTCTTTTGTCTTTTGTGCAAGCTGTAAATCACTTATTTTATTGGTATTATAGGCATATCCTATGTGTGATAAAACAATAACAAAAGCACATTTTTTTTTGTATTTTAAAATATTTACTTGCTCTTGTATTTTATCTATAGGATCATGATAAATAATGCCTTCGTAATTATTTGGTGCTACTAAATTTTTTAACTCAATACCACAACCTGTAATACCAATTTTTAAATTGCCTTTTTGCAGGGTAATATGTTTGTGAATTCTACCATTTAGTATTGTATTCTTAAAGTCATAATTGCAATTGACAAACGGAAAATTTGCTCTGTCGATTTGTTTAGCTAAAGCATCTATACCATTATCAAATTCATGGTTGCCAAGTGTAGAACATTCATATCCCAATTCATTCATTATATCAATTTCAACATCGCCTTTAAAAAAATTAAAATAGGGTGTTCCTTGAAAAATATCACCAGCATCTAACAATAAAGTTTGTTCTTTTTCTTTTCTTATTTTATTAATTAATGAAGAACGCATTGCAGCACCACCCATTCCTGGATATTTTAAATCATTTGCAGGAAATGGTTCTATTCGGCTATGTACATCATTCGTATGTAATATGGTCAGTTGTTTACTTTTATTGGAAGCAAAAGTAGGTTGATGTAATGCAAGTACTGCTGTTGTTGAGATTACAGTATTTAAAAAATTACGTCTATTCTGCATACATTATTCTTTTTTGATTTGGAGGAATAATGGGTTCTTTAGTATTTTTTAAATATTCGATGATAGCATCTCGAAATAGAATATTGAAATTTGTATAAGGCTTATCTTTTAAAAAAGACATATTATCACCACCACTTACTAAATAATCAATAATTGCTACCTTATAAATTTTATTTTCTTGTAATGGTTTTTGATTAATTAAAATATCAATTGCATTTCCATCTTTGATTTTAAAATTAATTTGGCTACTTATTGGCCAACCACCTTTTTGAGCCATTACATCACACAGCATTTGTACTTCTTTATCATTAATACTTAAAACACCAATCGTATTTTCAAATGGCATAATATTAAAAGCATCTAATATTTTTAAAGTCCCTTTTGGAAGTGTGTTAATTCTAATTCCACCATAATTTGTAATTGCAAAATCAATTGTATCTTTTGATAATTTTTGTGTTTCTATATAAAGAATATCAGCAATTAAATTTCCTAACGTTGAACTCGGTTGTTGTTTACTAATATTATCAGATAAAGTTGCAATTGGCATTAACATTATTTTATCTAATGAATCTTTGTATGGTTTATATAAATTATAAATACTTGAATCTAGCGTAATATTATTTATTTGGATATTATCATAATGCTTTGTGCTTATTTGATACTGCTTACATGAAACCGTAAATATAACAAAGCATATTAAACCATATTTAAAATAGATTTTTGACATCTTCTTTGATAAAGTTGATAGCAATGTGTGTTGGAAATTCTTGATTACTTTCTGCTAAATATTGGAAAATTGCTTTACTTAATTCAATTCCATTTGCTTCTTTAGGTAAATTTGATGCTATGCTATTTATAATTTTTAAAGTTTCATCTTTTGCTCTTTCTACTAATACCCACGCATCTTGATTAAGGTAAATTTGTTGTGATAAATTATATTCATATTCAATTCTAATGGCTTTAGCTAATTCTAAGTTTAATGCAGCAACGGTCATATTTGGTTCTCGAACTCTTTGAACCAATTGGTTGGGATGAATACGTTCTAAAAATAAAATTACTCGTTCATACGCTTGTAATCTTAAAGGCAAAGCGACTTTACGATTTTCTTGAATACTTAATTTTTTTAGTTCTAATTTTTTTAGTGTTTCATTTTGTTCCAAAAACTTTACTATGATTAGGTAAACACCAATAAGCATAATTATTGATGGTAATATGTATTTCAAGATTTCAAGAAAAAAACTCATATTATATTTTTTTTGCAAATCTACTATTTTATTTAATATGCTTTTCTAATTGTTATTAAATATCAAATTTTGATTTTAAAATTAAAAGATACTTATCTTTGTATCTATTAAAAAATATTAAAGTAAAAATGGAACATACATCTAGTTTGCCAATTAATATTACCAATTCTGCATTAGAAGAAATAAAGAGTTTATATCAACAAATTGAAAATAAATCTGAAATTGGATTGCGAATTGGCGTAGAAGGGGGCGGTTGTGCTGGTTTTTCATATATTATGAACTTTGAAAAGCAACAAGAAGGCGATAATAAATATATAATAGAAGATTTAATACCAATTTATATCCATCCAACACAAGAAATTTATTTATCTGGCACCATTATCGACTTCAAAGCTGGTTTAGACAATAGAGGATTTGTCTATAATAATCCAAATGCAACAGAAATTTGTGGCTGTGGAACATCTTTTTCCGCTTAGAATCCATATAAATAAGCTATTTTGATATAAAATTGTTCACAAAGCACCAATTTTATTAACATTTTTAATTTTTTTCTTGTTAAGTTAAAGTAACCTATTATATTTGTGAGGTAATATTTATTAAACCTATTTAAACAAATTAATATGAACAAAGGAGATTTAGTTAAAGTTATCGCTGATGCCGCAGGCGTAACAAATGCGAAAGCAACAGATGCATTAAATGCAATTTTAGACGGTATAGGAAAAACACTTAAAAAAGGTGATAAAGTAACTTTAGTTGGTTTTGGTACTTTTTCTACTAGCAAAAGAGCTAAGAGACAAGGTAGAAACCCATCTACTGGCGAAAAGATTACTATCCCTGCAAAAACTACAGTGAAATTTAAAGCAGGTAAAGAATTATCTGAATCAGTAAACAAAACAAAAAAATAATTAACATTAATTATTTTTAATTAATCCCACATTTATTGTGGGATTTTTTATTTATATATTTTAAAATTATTCATCTACTATGGCATTAAATTATATTTGGATTAGTTTTTTTGTGATTAGTTTTATTGTAGCTATTGTCAAAACAATACTCGGTGATACTGAAGTATTCTCATTAGTTACCACTAAATTATTTGAAAGCACAAAAATTGGATTTGAAATTTCATTAGGCTTAACTGCTTTGATGGCATTTTGGCTTGGTATAATGAATATTGCCGATAAAAGTGGATTAATAAAAAAAAGTTCTAATTTATTAGCTCCATTTTTTTCAAAACTATTCCCTGAAGTTCCTAAAGAAAGTCCTGCTTATGGAAATATGATGATGAATTTTTCTGCTAATATGTTAGGTTTAGACAATGCAGCAACACCTTTAGGTTTAAAGGCAATGAATGATTTACAAAATTTAAACCATCAAAAAACAGTTGCATCTAAAGCCATGATAATGTTTTTAGTTATAAATACGGCAGGTATAACATTAATTCCAACTTCGGTTATGGCAATTCGTCAAACAATGGCAATTGAACAAGGCTTGGTAGGATTTAATGCTGCTGATATTTTCTTACCTACTTTGATGGTTACTTATTGTACTTTATTCTTTGCAATTATTGCAGTAGCTTGGTATCAAAAGTTAAATTTGCTCAATATACCTTTTATTGCTTTTAATTTATTTTTTATAGGAATTATTGCAGGTATGTACTTTTGGATTAAACAATTTCCTCAAGAAGCAATAGCTGGAAAAATTGCACTTATTGGAAGTATCTTGATTTTTGGAATTATTGTAGTAATTATTATTTCAGGTGCAATTAAAAAAATAAATGTTTATGATACTTTTATTGATGGTGCGAAAGATGGTTTTAAAACTGCAGTTCAAATTATTCCTTATTTAATTGCAATCTTGGCAGCAATTGCAGTTTTTAATGGAACTGGTTGCCTGAATTTTATTACAGATGGAATTAGTAATATTGTTAGGTTTTTAGGTTTTGATGATAGGTTTATACCAGCATTGCCAGTTGGCTTAATGAAGACACTAAGTGGGAGTGGAGCTAGAGCTTTTATGGTAGATTTAATGCACAATTACGGCGTCAATAGCTTCCAAGGAAATTTAGCATCTATTATGCAAGGTTCAACGGAAACTACTTTTTATGTATTAGCAGTTTATTTTGGTAGTGTAGGTATAAAAAATGCCAAAAGTGCAATTTTCTTTGGACTTTTGGCAGATTTCGTAGGAATAATTATTGCAATTGCAGGAGCTTATTTATTTTATAGCTAGAAAAAGTGTTTTATTGAATACCCAAATCTTTTCCATCAGTAAGCCATTTCATACTTATAGATACAAAAGTATTGTCTTTATATTCATCTTTTTCAAAGACCAAACCAATTTCGCCATTTTTTAATAATGTTAGTGTTCAATAAGCAGCACCACCTGTATAAATTGTTTTGCCAGCTGACCAAGTTTTACCCTCATCATAACTAATTCTAATGGTTAAATTTTTACGTTGTTTTGCATCTTTTGCGTTCACAAAAATCAATCTGTTTTTATCATCTCCATTTGCAACTGAACTATATCGTAAAATACTTGCATTGCAACCTAGGTCAGGTAAAGCTGGAGCAGAAATTGTTGTCCAAGATAAACCTTCATTTGTAGAAGTATGAATATATCTATAGCCAGCATTGTTTACACGGCTATTAATCATCCAAGTACCATCATTCAATTCAATAATTTTTGATTCATCACCAGGTGTAATAGATTTGTCTATTAAATACCAACTATCACCATGATTATCACTTCCAAATACATAAAGTCCACTATTTAGATTTACAATGGTATGTAATAATTTTCCATCTTTTGTTTGTGTTCTATTTCCAGATGTAATGAATTTAAAATGATTGTGCCAATTAGGTTGAGTAACTTGAGAAGTGATATCTACCGGCGTACTCCAAGTCTTACCATTGTCAGTACTTTTAATGACCATAAAATAATAAATATCCTTTTCAGTTTTTAAGTTCATATAATTATAGAACATAAAAATAGTATTGGTTGTCTTATCGACAATAAATGAAGAATCTGAAGCTGATTGTCCATTTGGATGATCAATGATTTTTTTCAATTGCTGTCCATGTTTTGCCATTATCAGAACTGCGACGAATTACAATATTAATATCTTTATTGGTTCTTTAATCACCACAATCTGGAACTCTTTCATCAATAGTAGCAACTAAATCGCCATTTGGAGCAGTAGTAATTGCGGGTATCCTATAACAAGAAATTCCTGTTGTGTTTTTTTTGGTTAAAAATCGAAGTAAACGTTAGACCTGCTGGTACAGTACTTGGAACAATCTTACATGAAATAGATGTAATTACCGAAATAAATAGAGCAATTAAAATTCTCATTTTTGTTATTTTAAATTTTAAATTTTATAGATTAGTATGTCTAGAATTATTTCTTCTTTTTAGAAGCATTAAAGTGATTAATATTATTATCATAATAAAATAAGGACAATGACAGTTTTGGAAAACTATCTTTGCAAATAAAAGTTAGCTAAAGTCCTCAGCAATAATATTTTCCATATTTCTTTCGGCAATAGCAGCAATGGTCAATGCTGGATTTGCACAACAAGAAAAACCAGGCATCATGGAACCATCTAAGCAATATAAACCTTCATAGCCTTTTAATCTACCAAAATAATCACTAGCTAATCCGAGACAAGCTCCACCTAATGGATGATAAGAGAAGTTATCGCCAAAGCTATGCCCATTAAAATAAATATTGGATAATGAACCTCCATTAGCTTCATTTAATTTATCAATAAAGGCTTGCATTCCTCTTCTAGAAATATCCATTTGTGATTTGTCAAAATGTAATTCAGCTCTATCGGTGTTTGGATCATATTCAAAATATCCTCTTTCTGGATTTTCAGTAATAGCTAATGTCAATAATTGTTTTAATTCAATACCAATTGGTAAAGGTGCTTGTTCTGCTAATGTTGGCGTTACTGGACTATCTAAGTAACCATAAGCGACTACTGGTACTGCTCCTTGAACAGTTCCTGTATTTTCTTTCAAACCAGTTCTCATTGCCATAATATTTCCATTCCCACCCCAATGTTTACCAACTTCATCACTTAAATTAGACAAGCCACCTTTATATTTTGATTTTAAAAGGATATCCATTGTGCCAGCAACACCAGCATTAATAAATACTTTTTTTGCAATGTATAGTTTTCTATCAATTTTTTCGCCTACTTCATCAATGATGTCCACAAATACTTCATATCTACCATCAGAAAGTTTATTGATATAATCCACTTTGCTCATGGTCTGCACCGTTAAGTTTCCAGTTGCAATTGCAGCAGGAATATAATTTCTATCCAAACTGTTTTTATAACCATTGTTTGCTCCGTAAATCACATCGCCATTCATACAGCATTTTTTTTCTGTACCGTCTAATTCTCCTTTGATTACATCAAAATTAACCCCAGCATTTAAGAAGATTGGTGCCATTCCAGCTTTCTCACAATGGTCTAATGCAACTCTTGCATAATCATATATTTTTGAGTTTAATAATTCATCTGGAACAGTTGAGAAATCAAGTACACTTTTTACTTTAGGATACCACTTATCAGTCATATCTTGGTAGTTAATATATGGGAAATATTTATCCCAAAGTTCAGGACGTGCATAAGGTAACATAGCACCATAAACAACTGAACCACCACCTAAACAAGTTCCTCTATAAATTCTTGTATAAGAAGTATCATAATCAATACGATCTAAAACACCTACATATTTGTATATACTAAATTGAAGAAAATCATTAACTACTGGAGCAATAGTTTTCTTTTTTAACCAAGAAGAACGACCATCTGGCTGTATTGATTTAGAAAAAATATCTTCATATTTAGAAACAGTATATTGTCTGCCCATTTCCAACATTAGGGCTTTTACACCTTGTTCTGCCAAACGCAAAGCCGAGATAGCACCACCAAAGCCAGAACCAATAATTACGACATCTTGTTCGCTACTTGGAACGTTCTCAACTTTGTCTTTTTTGCAACCAGCTAATGAAAAAGTTGTACCACCCATTGTTGCAATAGTAGCCATTGCTGAAAGTCCAACAAATTTTCTTCTTGTAAGATCATTATTACTCATAAATACACTATTTATTGATTAGTGATTTTTAATTAGTCAAAAATAGTGATATTTAATAATATCTAAAAATACATTATCATATTTTTAACAAAAAAGATGCTTGGAATCATCTAGTTGATAAAGCCTTTTTCTCGCATCCATTCGTCATTAAAGAATTTGCCTACATAACGAGAGCCATGGTCGTGTGTAACGATTATTACCAAATCATCTTTAGTTAATGGAAACTGTTCGTGTAATTGCAATAAACCTTGTACTGCAGAACCTGCGGAATTACCTAAAAACAATCCTTCTTCGACGGCTAATCTTCTTTGCATCAAAGCAGCTTCTTTGTCAGTAACCTTTTCAATAAAATCAATCAAACTGAAGTCATAATTTTGTGGAATAATATCTTCGCCTATTCCTTCGGTAATATAACTATGAATTTCTGCTGGATCAAAAGTGCCAGTTTCGTGGTATTGTTTTAAAATAGAACCATAAGTATCAATACCCCAAGTTTTTATATTTGGATTTTGTTCTTTTAAATATTTTGATGTGCCAGTTACTGTTCCACCAGTTCCGATGCCTACTACAAAATGTGTAATTTTTCCATCTGTTTGCTTCCAGATTTCGGGTCCTGTGCTTTCATAATGGGCTTGTCTGTTGGATAAATTGTCATATTGGTTCATCCAAATTGAATTTGGAATTTCTGTCGCTAATCTTTTTGCAATAGAATAATAGGAGCGTTCATCATCGGCACTTACATTTGTCGGGCAAATAATTACTTCTGCACCTAAAGCACGCAACATATCAAATTTTTCTTTGGATTGTTTGTCTGTTGTTGTAAAAATACATTTATAGCCACGAACGGCAGCTACAATGGCTAAGCCCATTCCTGTATTTCCAGAAGTACATTCAATAATAGTTCCTCCTGGTTTTAATCTTCCGTCTTTTTCGGCATCATTTACCATTTTTAATGCCATTCTATCTTTAATGGAATTTCCTGGATTGCCATATTCAACTTTTACGCAAACTGTAGCAGGTATGTGAGCTGTTATTTTGTTCAATTTTACAATTGGTGTATTACCTATGGTTTCTAATATGTTGTTATAAATTTGCATAAGACAAAGGTATGATTTTTTTTCTTGTTTTTTTTAATGTATTATTCCTTGAAGTTTTGTTTATATGTGGTTTTTATTGAAGTTTTATCAAAAATGAAATATCAACATCTGTCGCACCTCCAGCATTTTTAACTTGATTTTGTGCAACAGCTAAGCCTTTTTTGTTGGGTTGGTGGATTAGGATAATTCGGAAGTATTCTAATGATAATATATTATTTGTTTTTATAAGCGTTTTTAATCCAATTGGATAAGTATTAAAGTCTTCGTCATTATATCTAAAATTATCAATTGTAGTAGATTGTATAAAAATCTGATGTTCTTCAGCTTCTTCTAAAATTTCATTATTGATACTATCCACCAAAGAAGCATTTTGAACATTATAAAAAAATATTTCTAAACCATAAGCCTTATTCTTCATCAATACAATCGTATCTTTTCTGTTTCCAAACATGCCATCATTTATGCAATACAAAAACGAACTTGTTTCGCCTAAAGTATCTGTGAAAGTTAATTGTACTCGAGTAATTAATTCATTTTCATTGATAGGTAAAGGTTGTTTAGTGCATTGGATAAGTGTAATGCTTGATAAGATAAGTAATAATGCTTTTGAAATTTTATGTTTCATTGTATTTAGTGATTAAATAAATAATTGATTTTAAAAAGAAAATTAAACCCAATTTCATCAGTGAAGTATCTAAATCTATTTAGGTAATCTCTGTAGTTTTTATTCAGGAGATTTTCAGCAGCAAATGACAACATTATATTATTTTCTTTTCCGATTGATGTACCTAATTGTAAATTCAGTAAAAAATAGGCATTTGGAATTACTTTGTAATCATTGATTAATTTGGGTGTTCTTTTCTGTTTTAGAATATAATCACCATTAATTTGTAAGTATGCATTTTTAAGAACTTTAGTATTCCCATAAAACTTAAAGCCAAACTTTAGTTGGTCTGCTGGAATGTTTACGACATAATCTTTAGTTTTTAAGTTTTTTGATCTTATTAAATTAGATTGGAACTGAAATTGAAAATAATCGGTTATATTGATTTGAGTATGTATCTTAATAATATTAAATAACGCATTGGTGGATTGATATTGAAATACAGGAAAAGCACCTTTGATTGTCAATAAAAAATCATTATTTGGCTGTAAATAGATAAAGTTTTTTAAATATTGTAGTTTGTAATTGATATTCAATAGTATATATTTCTTAGATTTTAAGTTGAAAGCGTTGGAAAGAGCATAAGAATTTTCAATTTTTAGCATTTTATTTCCATATTCAATTGTAGCAGTTCCATGATGCAATCCATTGCTAAATAACTCGCTGATGTTTGGTGCTTTTGAAGATAGAGAAATACTTGTTTGGTAATCAAAATATTCTTGTATATAATTGAAATTTGCAGTAAAATTGTATGTACTATAATTCTTTTTATAAATAACTAATTCTTTTTTGTTAAAAGTATAACTATTTAATTGTTGAGTTTCATAGCGTGCACCAACATCAAAAGATATGTTATTTTTAAAAAATTCTTGAATAAAAAATAGTGCAAAATTATATTGTAGGTAATCAGGAATAATTGGGATAATTCCAGTATTGGGATCGTTGGTATTGTTTTTATATTGGTAAATAAGCCCACTTTTTTGATGCCATTTCCAATTTGTTTTTAAATACTTTTCTCCGTGAATTACAAACTTTCCGTAATAGCTTATTAAATGCATATTTAAAGCTGGAATTGAAGTACGATTACCTCTACGAATATCATATTCTTGTCTTCTATTATTTTGAAAATTAGTTCGATATTCAATAAAATGACTCTTTCGTAGAGGTTGTAAAATTTTAATATCAAATAAGTGGTGTTGAGTATGCTGTTTGGGGTTATTTATTTTATAACTTGCTGGTTCAATGATAAGTGGTGTATCTGAGTTGATGGCATTTTTCAAATCTTCAATATTCCCAATATGTGCAGCAAGTAAAACTCCATTCTCATTACTGAATAAGCTATAAATTGTTTGAATTGTTGTCTTCTTTATATTGAATTTTTGTTGAAAGGATAGACTTATTTCTTGTAGTGCTGTATTGCTTAATGTATATTTTGGAGTGTGTAAATCGGCACTTTTTTTAAAAGCAGTTTGTATTCGGAAAGCATATTGTTTTTTAAATGATTTTTGAAAATAAGTGGATAATGAATTTTTCCAACCGTTACTTTGTAATCCATATGACAGTCCAAATTTAATTGCTTCGGAGTATGGAATCAGTGAATTGTCTATCGTTATTGTTGCACCGATATTTTGAGTAGAATATTCGACTGTTTGACTACTATTCAAAATCTCAATTTTGTTAATATTATTAATATCAATTTCAGGAGCATGATCACTACCCCAATCTTGAGATTGAAAAAGAACACCATTATTTACCAATGTAATTCTATCGCCATAAAAACCATTAAACATTGGTTTATTAATGTTTGAACCTGATTTTATAACTCTTATTCCATTAATAGCTTGTATTGTTTGTGCTAGGTCTTTTCCAGAAAGTTGTTGCAATGAAAACTTATTCATCGTATTTGTCAATTGCAAATTATCACTGAGTTTAGCATCAGTTTTAGTGAATTCATCTAAAATATTAACAAGTTTTTCTAAATAAAAAGTGTGTTTATTATCGCCTTTAATATGAAAAATTATGGTATCTGGCATACAATTACTATGCATTAATACGAATTGATAAGTTTGAATACATAAATTAGGAATAGTAAATTTTCCATGTTCATCACTTTTTATTGATGTTTGATTTTCTAATATTTTAATTTCAACAAAATCAAGTGGAGTGTTATACTGATCAATTATTTGTCCATTTAGTGTATAATAACAATCTGAAGCAAATAATTTATTTATTGAAATAAAAAATATAATAGAGATAATAATTCGCATTATTTTGCAAATATATAATAACTTTTTTAAATGCAACATTATTGCATTTAAAAAAGTTATTAATATCAAACATTGTTTTCTGAATATATAATATGAAAATCTTTTTTTTTAGTTTTTTTTCAATGCATGCATTGTATTTGTCAGATAGTATGTTATTTTTACAAAAAATAGAGGTTTAAATGGAGGATTTGTTTAAAGAAGCAGCCGATAAAATGGTCATTTATAATGTAAGGAAATCTTGGTTGAATATTGCGAAATTATATAATGAAATGACAGCACAATTTGGAGGTACAATATCAATGGCATTTGTATTGTTGGCTTTGTATGAAGAAGAAGGAGTGCCTGTTACCAAAATTGCTCCAAGAATAGGTATGGAGCCAAACAGTTTATCAAGAATTTTAAAAGAATTAGAAAATAAAGGCGTTTTAGAACGAAGGAAAAACCACTCAGACTCACGGATTGTTAATATTGTATTGACTGAACAAGGAAAGAAATTGCGCAAATATGCACTGAAATCTGTATTTAAATTAGAGAAAAATGTAAAAGAAGAAATTTCTGAAAATGATTTAATCGGTTTTTTTAATGTATTGGAAAAAATTCCAAATGCGATTAATAAAATTCAAGAAAAAGTTAATCAACAAAAAAATAAATAATATATTTACCTTAAACAACTAAGTATTTTTTCTTGAAAATTATAGATATACAAAATATAAAAAGAGAGTTTAAGTTAGGTGATGAACTTATACAAGCTTTAAGAGGGGTAGATTTGCAAATCTTAAAAAATGAATATGTTGCATTGATGGGACCTTCGGGTTCAGGTAAATCTACATTGATGAATATTTTAGGTTGCTTAGATACACCTAGCTTCGGACACTATTTTTTGAATGGTATTGATGTCAGTAGTATGAACGACAATGACTTGGCCACAATTCGCAATAAGCAAATTGGTTTTGTATTCCAAACTTTTAATTTAATCCCTCGATTAAGTACTTTAGATAATGTTGCTTTACCTTTGGTATATGCTGGTTGGAATAAATCTAAAAGAGAAGAACGAGCAAAAGAAGTTTTAGAGCAAGTTGGCTTAGTCGAAAGAATGAAACATAAGCCTAATGAACTGTCCGGAGGACAAAGACAGCGTGTAGCAATTGCCCGTGCTTTAGTCAATTTCCCGTCTTTGATTTTAGCTGATGAGCCAACTGGAAATTTAGATTCCAAAACATCGTATGAAATTATGGCATTATTTGATGAGATTCAAAGCTTAGGCAATACGGTTGTTCTGGTTACTCATGAAGAAGATATTGCAAAATACACACATAGAATTGTACGATTAAGAGATGGTTTGATTGAAAGCGATCAACCCAACAAATGATAATTAACTTCAATAAACAATTTTAATAATTTATTGTTTCAAAATTAGGTAGATATGAAAGTATATACAAAAACAGGCGACTTAGGAGATACTGCTTTATATGGTGGTCAGCGAGTTTCTAAGTCTGATATAAAGATTGATAGTTATGGTAATGTAGATGAACTCAATTCTTCGATTGGTGTGGTAATTTCCTTACTGAATGAAAAAAAGTTGTTATTAGAAACTATTGAACAATTACACGAAATTCAAGAAATATTATTTGATATAGGTGCTCATTTGGCAAAACAATTCGGTAAAGAGAAATTGGTTCTACCAGAAATTAAAGAAGAATATATCAATATTTTGGAACAACAAATTGATAAATGGACTGAAGAATTACCTGAATTAAAATTTTTTATATTACCAGGAGGAAATATCATTGCCGCACATACGCACATTGCAAGAACTGTTTGTAGGAGAGCTGAACGCTCTGCAGTTTTATTAAGTCATCAAGAGCCAGTTGAGTCTATTTTAATTAAATATTTGAATCGTTTATCAGACTATTTATTTGTTTTATCAAGATATATTAATTTTATTTCAAAATCAGATGAAATAATTTGGCTGGGAAGATTGAGAAAATAAATCACGATGTATTAATTTTTTTATGTTCAAAAATCTTATTTGAGCATTAATATTTTTAGAATTATTTAGGGTTTCCAAATACTTATAGATTATATTATATTGATTTAAGGCTCAATTCCATTTTTTTATGGTAATTTTGTCTTATTCAAATTATGGAAGGAAGCAATTTTATTGACTATGTAAAAATATTTACTAAATCTGGAGATGGTGGCCCAGGTTCAGCACATTTTAGAAGGGAAAAATATGTTCCCAAAGGTGGGCCTGATGGTGGAGATGGTGGTCGTGGAGGTCATATTATTTTAAGAGGGAATAAACAACTTTGGACTTTATTACATTTGAAATTTCAAAAGCATGTTAAAGCACAAAATGGAGAAGGTGGGAAAGGTGCTTTGAGATATGGAAAACAAGGTGATGATATAGTTTTAGAAGTTCCACTTGGAACTGTTGGTAAAGATGCAGAAACAGGAGAGAGGGAAGTGGAAATTATGGAAGATGGACAGGAAGTGATTTGGTTAAAAGGTGGCAAAGGTGGCTTAGGAAATAATCATTTTAAAACATCTACCAATCAAGCTCCGCATTATGCACAACCAGGTTTACCAGGTGTTGAAGGTTGGAAAATATTAGAATTAAAAGTATTAGCTGACGTAGGTTTAGTTGGGTTTCCCAACGCTGGAAAATCTACATTATTGTCTGTCTTGAGTGCTGCCAAACCTGAAATTGGAGATTATGCATTTACGACATTGGTACCGAGTGTTGGTGTGGTAAGTTATCGTGATAATTTATCATTTGTGATGGCTGATATTCCGGGTATTATTGAAGGAGCTTCTAAAGGAAAAGGCTTAGGGTTACGTTTTTTAAGACATATTGAACGAAATTCAGTTTTATTGTTTGTGGTTCCTGCCGATTGTGATGATATAAAAAAGGAACTTAAAATTTTAGAAAAAGAACTAAAGTTATACAATCCAGAATTAGCACATAAAAAGAAATTGCTTGGAATAAGTAAGGCAGACTATTTAGATGAAGAATTGAAAAATTTAATCAAAAAAGAATTGCCTAAAAAAGTAAAATCTGTATTTTTTTCTGCTCAAAGCGGAGAAGGTTTAATAGAATTGAAAGATCAATTATGGCAACTCATGAATGAATAATCATTCATGAGTTACGTCCCTTTTTATTTGACAATAAAAGCATTTTTGAAAGTACTATTAGCTTTTACTTTACTTAACATAGATAACATTTCTTCTTTTGTACTAAAACCTGTTAACCAAACTACATTCAAATTTGATTCGTTTTGGAAAGTACTTAGTTGACCTAAAGCTCCAATTGGTTTGATAATATTCCAATTTGGATTCATATATGCACCGATTTGAATTGCTAATGGAAACATCGCTTTTGCAGCTGGTGTAGAAAGTTTGCCTACACTTTCTACGTCATTAATGATATTTGTACTAGTTGTTTGAACTGGTGTTATTTCTTTAGGAACAGTTGGGATTGTAGTTTTTGGTTTTGAAGTTTCAACTACTTTAGAAGTTGTTGTTGTAGGAGTTGTTACTTTAGGAGCTGTAGTAGTTTTGTCTTTCAGAGCTGTTTCCGCTTTTAATTCTGCTTCATTTTGAGCATTCAGCTTTTGAGCTGTTTGCATAATTTTATCAATCAAGTTTTCTGGTTCTGTATTGGTTTGTTCTCCTTTTGCTTGTGCTAATTT
>CAYYMF010000008.1:56676-57870 GCA_964472755.1 uncultured Chitinophagales bacterium
TGCTAATTTCTGCTCTGCTATCTTTTTTTCTAATTCTGCTTTCGCTTGTGTTAATTTTTGTTCCGCCAATTTTTGTTCTGCTAACTTTTGTGCATTTGCAACTGTATTATTTGTTTGTGCAGTAAAATCAAATTGTGGTTCTCCGCCATTGTCAATTACAAACGTATTAATATCAACTTTTTTTATTATTCCATTGGTTGAATAGGTAAGTGTATTTTCATCTAACATTCCTGGATTAGATTCATTATATGGTGTATTAATATTTTTACCCATATTTCTTGGCTTGGACCAAATCCCATCTGTAAATTCAGACATATATAAATCTGTTCCGCCTTTTGAGCCTGGAAAATTTGCTATAAAGAATAATTTTTTGCCATTACTATTTTGGATAATTGTTGGGCTTCCAACCTTATAAATACCCAAAAGTGTTTTGTTGGTGGTATAGGCTGTCCATTTGCCGTTTTCCCAAACTGCATGAATAATATCATACATTAAAATTTCCTCAGTTGTCTGTTGGTTTGATAAAGCTTTTTGAGGCGGGATATCTTTTGTATATAGTTTAAATTCAATATTTTGAAGAAATCCATAACTATTAGAATAGCTACTATTTGCAAAATTATTGGTAAATAAAAAACATAAGATTATAAAGAAATATTTCATATCAAATTAAAAATTTAATAAATAATTACGAAAAATAAATAAAACTATATAAAGCTTAATTTTTTGTTTTCCACATCTGTATAAAAAACAGCAATTTTGTTTGCATTGAAGCGTAATTTTAGATACAATTATTTATAAAACCACTCAAAATGAATAAATTCATTTTCAAGTATTGCATTGTCTAATATTTGGATAACAGCCTTTTGTTTTTTATTTTCTTCTTGGTTTAAAAATAAATCAAAATTGATGATTAAAAGTATGATTTGAGACTCATCAATCCACGAAAGGTCATTCATTAATTCATCGAAGCTGTCTAAATTATAGGTAAAGTAATCAGGGAATTTTAATTGTTTGCCAATATTTTCATAAAAACTTTTTAGTGTAGAACAATCTTTTCCATCAATAATTAGAAATAGTGTTTTGTCAATAATAATAGGTCCATCTAATTTAGTCATTCGAAAAGTTTTATCTCATTAAAGGATTCGTAATGGTCATTGGTAAAGTATGCACGCCCATCAGAACTCGTTACAAGTC
>CAYYMF010000008.1:57880-63838 GCA_964472755.1 uncultured Chitinophagales bacterium
CAGAGGAGGACCGCGTCGAAATCCTTTGCCGAATCGATTTTTCCCTGCAATTTTTGGATTGACATCCCATTCTTGATAAGTGATTTTATTCCCATTTTCATCTTCTTCAGGTAATAATTTTTCATAATTCATAAACTGTCTGCCTCCAACATAACCATCAGGAGCTTTATTGTATTTTTTGATATGTTCAATAACATCATAAATTTTTGTTGGTATATTCTTGTCATTATATCGATTATCTAGTGCATCACTTTTCTCTAATTTAAAATTTGAAGATGAAGTTTGTTCTTTTAAATTGGTATTTTGTTTGAATTGCTCTTTCTCGACAATTTTATATTTCCCAGTAATATTTGAGATTATAAAGCCTGCGACAAAAGCAATGATAACTAATATAAGACTAAATTTTCCTTTCATAAAGTATAATTATGAATTCCCCTTAGCATAATCTGCAAGAAACTGTGCCAGTCCTTTATCCGTTAATGGATGATTGAACAATCCTGTGATAGAAGAAAGTGGGCATGTAACAACATCTGCTCCAACTTCAGCACATTTTATAATATGTAATGAATTTCTAACAGAAGCTGCTAAAATTTCTGTTTTGTAATTATAATTATCATAGATATGTCTAATTTGGTGGATTAAATCAATACCGTCAAATGAAATGTCATCTAAACGACCAACAAATGGACTTAAATAGGTTGCTCCAGCTTTTGCAGCCAGAATTGCTTGACCTGCTGAAAACACTAATGTACAATTTGTTTTAATGCCATTATCAGTAAAATATTTTATTGCTTTTATTCCATCTTTAATCATGGGTACTTTAACCACAATGTTAGGATGCAAAGCAGCTAATTTTTTACCTTCTTCTATAATGTTTGCATAATCTGTAGAAATTACTTCTGCACTTACATCACCATCAACAATATTGCAAATTTTTTTATAATGCTCTAAGATGTTTTCAGCTCCTGTTATTCCTTCTTTAGCCATCAAAGATGGGTTAGTCGTAACACCGTCTAAGATGCCTAAATCATTTGCTTCTTTAATTTGCTCTAAATTCGCTGTATCAATGAAAAATTTCATAACTTATAATTGTATTTTAATTGATAACAAATATAAGCGAATGAAACGAGAAAATGAATTTTTATTTTGATTTATTGTACAATGAAATACTAGTAAATGGATTATTCTCTAAAGGATTTTTATCTCGAAAAACATCTTCGTATTCTAACTTATTATAGAATGAAAAGTTATAGTAAGTCCCTCCATCATACATATATTTACTTTTAGATTCTATGATTTCAATTGTTACATCATTATTAGTATATAACATCACATCGTTGTCATAGACATTCTTTTGGTAAATATAAAAGAAACCAAGTGCTTTAATTTCATTTACAAATTGTAAATACAATTCTTTGTTTTGAACTTGAAATGACAATCTGTTTTTGTTGTAATGTTTTGGTCGATTGACATAGTCAATCCATTGGATATCTAACATCGCATTGTTGTCATTTTCATTTTTGTAGGTATAAACGATGATATCGTCTTTACGCTGTTCATCTTCATCATACAATTGCCAATTAAGATTGGATAATCTTAAATTAACTTCTTGTATGTTACTTTTTCTTAATGCTAAGAAGTCTTCTACGCATTGTGCTTGGGTTGTACTTGCTAGCATTACTACTAATGATAGTAACAACAATGTTCTTTTAATCATGTTGGGTGCTTTTATGTTAATGCAATATTAAATAAAAATTATTAATATATCAAGTCTTTTTGAAAAAAAAAATTAAAAAAATTATTAAAGTTTTTTTATAAATCGGACACTTATATATCCTTACATTTGTAGAATGAATAAATCACTCATTCCAATAGTGCTCGCTTTAGTTTTAGCATCAGGTGTTTTTTTAGGATATAAGTTACAAGAAAGACGACAAGGCAACACAAATATTTATTCTAATACATCTATACATTCTAAGTTGGAAAATATTTTACAATTAATAGATGCTAAATATGTGGATACCGTAAATGTTCAACAATTATATGATGAAGCAATAACTGATATTCTTAGCAAATTAGATCCACACTCCACTTATTTACCTCCAATTGAAAGTCAACAAGAAACTGAAATAATGACAGGAAATTTTGAAGGAATAGGTATTGAATTTATGATTTCAAAAGACACCATACAAGTAGTTGTTCCAATTGCTGGTGGTCCTTCAGAACTAGTTGGTTTAAGTGCTGGCGATAAAATTTTAAAAATCAATGATACTTTAGTTGCAGGTGTAAAAATTACAAATGAAGACGTAATGAAAAAATTAAAAGGGGTGAAAGGTACTAAAGTAAAAGTTACTATTCTAAAACGCAATAATAAAATAATAGATTATACGATTACGCGTAATAAAATTCCAATTTATTCAGTAGATGCAGCATTTATGTTAGATGCCAAAACAGGATTTATTAAAATTAATCGATTTAGTCAAACAACGTATAATGAATTTGCAGAAAAGTTAGATATGTTGTTAGCTAAAGGGATGGAAAATTTAGTGATTGATTTACGAGGAAACGGTGGTGGTTTTTTAGATCAAGCAGTTAAAATTACAGATGAATTATTAGATGGTAAGAAATTAATTGTTTATACAGAAGGAAGAAATTCGCCTAAAATGGTTCAGAATGCTGGAAAAATTGGCAATTTTGAGTCTGGAAACTTAGCCATTTTAATTGATGAAGGTTCTGCGTCAGCAAGTGAAATTTTGAGTGGTGCTATTCAAGATTGGGATAGAGGTACAATCATCGGAAGACGTTCTTTTGGGAAAGGTTTAGTACAAGAAGAAATTCCATTTAAAGATGGCTCTGCGGTACGTTTGACTGTGGCAAAATATTATACACCAAGTGGAAGAAGTATCCAGAAAGATTATTCGCATGGAATTGAATCTTATTATATGGAAACCTCAAACAGGTATGCCAAAGATACCACGATTAAAATTGAGCAAAAACCAAAGCAAGTTTTTCATACTAAAGTAAAAAATAGAGAGGTTTTTGGTGGTGGTGGTATTACGCCTGATATTATAGTTCCTTTGGATACAAATATGTTTAATCCATTGGTTTTAGAGATACTGTATAATTCAGTGATGAATGAGTTTGTTTATAATTATTACCAAAGCAATAAAGCTAATTTTAAATTTAAAAATATTGTAGATTTTGATAAAAACTTTAATATTAGTAATGAATTTTATCAAACATTTCTGCAATATGCCTATAAAAATGGTGTAAGTTCAAAAAATAGCATTTATGCTGAAAAATCAAAAACTTATTTAGAATTAAGATTAAAAGCTTTTTTAGCTAAGCAACAATTTCAAAATGACGGTTTTTATTTTGTTATGTCTAAAGATGATAAAATGATTGAAAAAGCATTAAAGACTGTTGAAAAATAAGGTATGGAAAAGTTTGCATTTAAACATATTGTAGCTAAAACTTTTGTGGGTTTAGAAGAATTATTAGAAGAAGAATTAAAATCTTTAGGTGCTAAATATGTTTTAAAACTAAAACGTGGCGTACAATGCAAATACGATAAAACTTTATTATATAGAATTAATATAGAAAGTAGATATTGTCTTAGAGCATTAGTAAGTTTAGAGCAATTTAGAGCAACGACTCCCGATGAATTGTATCAAGAAGCACTGCTTATTCCTTGGGAAGATTATTTTAATGTTCAACAAACTTTTGCAATTAATAGTAGTGTATTTTCTACCTATTTTAAACATTCACAATATGCTTCTTTGAAACTCAAAGATGCTATTTGTGATAGATTTAGAAAAATCAACAGCAATAGACCAAGTATCAATACTGACAGTCCAGATATCCTATTTAATTTGCATATTAATGAAGATAAAGTTACGATAAGTTTGGATAGTTCAGGCGAGAGTTTGCACAAAAGAGGCTATAAACAATTTCAAGATATTGCACCAATCAATGAAGTATTGGCAGCTGGTTTAATTGGACTATCTGGTTGGAATAGGGAGGACCTATTTATTGATGGCATGTGTGGAAGTGGAACAATTGCGATTGAAGCTGCACTTATGGCAATTAATAAGGCACCAAATTTAGATAGAGATGAATTTTGTTTTAAAAAATGGCAAGATTTTGATTCCCAATTATTAGATGAAATTATTGATGAAGCACATTCAAAAATTTTAGATAAAAAAGAATGCGTGTTTGCTATTGATATAGATGAAAAAGTGCTACAAAAAGCACAACGGAATATCAATAGTGCAAGGTTAAGGCAACAAATTATTTTACAACGAAAAAATTTTTTAAAGCATATTCCACCGCATCAAAAAGGTGTTTGTATTTTAAATCCACCATACGATGAACGTATGGAACAAGAGGCAATTGATGTATTTTATAAAGAAATTGGAGATGCTTTCAAACAACATTTTACTTTATATACTTGTGGAATTATTTCTTCTAATTTAGAAGCGATGAAAAAAGTAGGCTTAAAACCCAAAAGACGTTTTGATGTGATGAATGGTAAATTGCCTTGTAAGTTCAATGTTTATGAAATGTATTAGTTATTAGGTTTATTCTAAGTTTCCTGTTCTGAAATAGTCCAAGTTTAATATGAATTCAACTTCAAAATCACCTACACAAAAAGTAAATGTAAAATAGAAGTCGCTGGACAATCTCACTTTAAGCAAAAAAAAAGCCTGAACTAACGCTCAGGGCTTTCTTCTATTCGTCATAATGTTAGTGGCTGGGCTTTTTTCCTTCGTCATTGGTTTGATGTTGTTTTAAGTGTTAGTCGCAAAGTTATAAAACCCAAAAGTCCTGCTGTCAATGAGGAAAGTAGGATTACTAATTTTGAGTTGTTTATGATTGTTTCGTTGTCAAACGCAAGTAGTGTAATGAAAATAGACATTGTAAACCCAATACCTGCCAAAAGTCATACACCAAAAATTGATTTCCAATTTAGGTCTGTCGGAAGTTTGCACAGTCCAAATGAAACGGCTAAGAATGTCAAAAGGAAAATTCCCAATGGTTTACCTACAATTAGTCCAAGTGCAATACCCAAACTGTTATTCTCTGTCAAAGTTTGAGTTATTTCGCTACTAAAAACTATGGCTGTGTTGGCTAATGCAAAGATTGGTAGAATGATAAATGCAACTGGTTTATGTAAAAAATGCTGTAAAATATAGGAAGTGGATTTTTCATCTCCGTTACCAAATGGAAGAGCAAATGCCAAAAGCACACCTGTAATTGTGGCGTGAACTCCTGAATGAAGCATAAAATACCACATTGCAAATCCACCAATTAAATACGGAATTAGGTTTCTTACTTTCATTCTGTTCAAAACCAAAAGCAAGGCAAAAATTCCTAACGCTATGAATAAATTTGTCCATAGTAAAGTTTTGGTGTAAAAAATTGCAATGATGATAATTGCTCCCAAATCGTCAATAACGGCAAGTGCTGTCAAAAATACTTTCAAAGAGGTTGGAACTCTGTTGCCCAATAATGATAAAATGCCCAAGGCAAATGCAATGTCTGTTGCCATTGGAATACCTGCACCTGCTTGCGTTGCAGTTCCATAATTGAACAATAGAAATATTCCTGCTGGCACCAACATTCCGCCAATTGCTGCAAAAATTGGTAATAATGCGTTTTTTAGTTTTGAAAGTTCGCCAATATAAATTTCTCGTTCAAGTTCCAAACCAATAAGCAAAAAGAAAATAGTCATTAAGCCGTCATTTATCCAATGTTCAAAGCTGTGTCCTTGAAATTGTGTTTGCCAAAAATGTTGATAGTCAGCCCCAAAAGTTGAATTTGCTATGATTAGTGATATTATTGTGCAAACAATTAGAGTGAGTCCGCCTGATTTTTCGCTGTCAAAAAATTCCTTAAATAGTTTTGTTGCTTTCATTTATAAATCTGTCTGTTCAACATTTGCACTGCCGCTTTGTT
>CAYYMF010000009.1:0-5478 GCA_964472755.1 uncultured Chitinophagales bacterium
TATAGCATAAGTTATGCTTATGAAAATAATGGTATTGATATTGTCTATCCTGATGGTGGCGAAACATTCGATGCTGGTGCAAATTTTAACGTAACTTGGAATACTAGAAATGTAAATGATTCACTGAGTTTTTATTATTCAATTGATAGTGGTATCAATTGGGTATTTATAAAAAATGTACATAGTAATGATGCTTTCTTTACTTGGACAACACCCAATATAAATACTAAAAATGCTTTAATTAAATCAGTAAGTGCACAATATGCAGATTCATCTAATACTACATTCAATATTATTTTCAGACCTAATGCAAACTTTATAACTATTGCACCTTGTGATAAATCTGCAAATATAAAATGGACTGCGATTCCAAATGCACAATATTATACGGTATATGTTTTTGAAGATTTTGTTTGGCGAAAAGTCGATACCACTTCTAAACTACATTACCAACTAAATGGATTAGTAAATGGTAAATCTTATGTTGTAGAAATGACTGCAACAGTTGATGGCGTTGAAAGTAATAAAAGTACTGCCAAGATTTTTACACCATCTTTTACAGCTTGTTCTCAACTCAACGATATTGGCGTATCAACAATCATAAATCCAATGGGAGGTCGTATGCATACCTCTTCTCAGTTAAGCAATCAAGTAAAACCTATTTTTGTAATTAAGAATTATGGTTCAAATCCGATTACAAATTTCAATTTATCTTATCAAGTTAATGAAGGAACAATATATACTTCAACTATTTCAAGAACTATAAACTCAAATGATACAATAAAAGTACAAGCAAGTAATGATTATGATATGAGTTTAGCTGGAAATTATAACATAAAAGCATATTCTTCATTAACTTTAGATACCTTCCCAAATAATGATACCTTGTTTTATACTTTAAAACATTTGGCTAACGAACCAATTTCGTTACCTTGGATAGAATCTTTTGAAAACTCAGGAGCAACTTATAGTACTAATATATTTGGGATTGATGGTATGGAATATGCTGATTTTAATACCGACAAATATGGTCGTTGGAGAATTAGAGATAATATGTACGCCTTGTCAGGAAAACGAGCTTTAACCTTAGATAATTATAGCAATACAGGAAGTATAAAAAGTAATCATATTATTACACTAAATTTAGCTAATTATATAGATTCGATTATTTATTTGGATTTGAGTTTTATGCAACACGGCGAAACTGCTACTGATAATATCGTTTATGCTAGAGGAAATGATACTGCAACTTGGATTCCGATTCTAAACTTATACCAAAATAAAGCACCTAATGGAGAATATAATAAAGTGCAAGCAATTAATCTATTCAAATTATTGTATGTAGATAATGGACAAACTTTATCTTCTTCTTCTCAAATTAAATTAGCAACAACAAACACTAAAGCTAGTAATGAACTAACAAAAAGTGGAGGTTATACTTTTGATGATATTAAATTGTATGTAGCCAATAATGACCTAGCAAATAACACAGAAGGAAAAGATTCTATTTTATGTTTAAATGAACTAAAAAATATTCCTATAAAAATTAAAGTTATCAATCAAAGTAATCAAGCACGAAGCAATATAAAAGTTGCCTATATTGTTGATGGTGCTAACAAAATTAGTGAAACAATAAGTGATATTATATTGCCCTATCAAACTTTTGAATATACTTTTAATCAAACATTAGCAATTACTCAAAGTGGAAAATATGTTGTTCGTGTAATTGCAGATGATATTGATGACAAATACAAAGGCAATGATACTTCTGATGCGATTAATTTTATTGCTAATTTATATATAGATTCATTGCCATACTTGAATAATTTTGAACAAGCAAGTTTATGTATTCCTGAAGGACAAAACTCAAGTTGGGTTTGGAGTACACCAAATAAAACTTATACAAAAATGGCTGCTCAAGGTGATAAAGCTTGGACAAATTCCACTTTTGATACTTATAATTATAATGAAAATTCGAGTTTGTATTTAGGTTGTTATAATATGGAAAACCTTAAAAATACACCCTCTGTTGCTTTCAATCATTTATTAGATATTGAAAATTTATATGATTCCGCTTGGGCAGAATTTTCTATTGACGGCAACGAATGGAATAGAATAGGTTGTGCCAATTGTGGCACTAATTTTTATGGAAATATGAATGGTGCAGCCAAATGGGATAAGACATTGATGCCTTGGCAAGTTGCTTCATCAAAAATAAATATTGATACAACACTAAATAATCAATTTGTATTTATTAGAGTTAGGTTACAATCTGATGACGGTATAGTTGGCGAAGGTTTAGCTATTGACGATTGGCATGTTTACGCAACAAATTACGCCATTCCATTAAATGATTCTGTACTTATAGACACAATTTCTAATGGAAATGGTTGGATACCAATCTTGAAAGAGAATAAAATAATTGCAGAGATTTATGATGATAATAAAGTTTTAGGAAATATATCAGTAGGCTATTTTGCAGATAATAATATTAGGAAATATCAAGGTAAAGCACTTTTGTCTAGGAATTGGAGTATCCATACTGCAAATCAAGTTACTGGAAATTTTAAAATCAGATTATATTTTACGAGTGATGAATATCTAAAGTTATTGAATACAGATTATCAATTGTTTTCTATGCGAGATATTGCAGCATTAAGATACAATGGCTTTAATCAAGATGTAGTATTTGAAAATAATTACATTAAAGGCGATTTTATCTCAATTCCAACAGATAGTCTTTATTTTGTGCCATTTGAAAATGGCTATTATGTTGAAATGAATACACAAAAATTTGGCGAATTTTATTTGACATCAAAAGCTATCAATTCTACATTTGTGCCAACTACTCAAATTGTAACATTAGAAGCAGAACAAATGGGCGATGATGCTATTTTAGCTTGGAATACTACTGGCGATACGAATGTCTTAAAATATAATATTCAATATTCAATAGATGGACAGCATTTTCAAGAAATTGCAAGTATATATAGTTTGCATAATGTTTCAGATACTGCGGATTATTATTTTATACATAATAGCAATGCTGCCATCGGAACAGTTTTATATTATCGAATAGAAGCTGTTTTAAATTCAGGTGTTAGCATATTATCGCTTGTAGATAGCATTCAATTTGAGAATATGACAAGCATAAAGAAAAATGTCTTACCAATTAAATCATATTTTAGCCAAAATCAATTGCATATTGAACATAATAATTCAATTATCGGTACTTATAATTTGGTTTTAGTGCAATTAGATGGACGTGTTGTTTTTCAAAAAAATATTCAAATAGATAGTAATAAAAATAGTATTGATATTCCAACACAATTTTTATCTAACAATATTTATATATTAGGCTTGCAAAATAAGAACAAAATTTACTATTCTAAATTGTATAAAAATTAAAGATTTTGGATATTGATTTGGTAATCACAAATGATGGCTCACCTACTTTGTATGTGGAGCGTTTTGATGAACACTACCATTCAATTCATGGTTCATTGCAAGAATCTTTACATGTATTTATTCAAGCTGGATTGGAATACAAAGCCAAACAACAACAATCAATAAGCATATTTGAAATGGGTTTTGGAACTGGATTAAATGCCTTGCTAACTTTGAATTATGCACAACAACATAGCCTATTCGTAGATTATCATTCAATTGAGTTATACCCATTGGCATTAGAAGAAGTTAAAAAATTAGCGGAATTTCCAGATTTTAATCATTCCAATTTTTTAGAACTCCATCAAATAAATTCTAACGAAAAGTTGAGTATAGGAGAATATTTTAAATTTACAAAATACCTTCAAGATATTAAAGATTTTCAGCCTTCTCAGTTATTCAATGTGATTTATTATGACGCTTTTGCACCCTCGGCACAAGATGAACTTTGGACGGTTGAAATATTTCAAAAAATGTATAATATGTTAGATATAGACGGTTGCTTAGTAACTTATTGTGCTAAAGGAATTGTAAAAAGAACTTTAAAATCTGTAGGCTTTAAAATTGAAAGTTTGTCAGGTCCAATTGGAAAAAGAGAAATGACTAGAGCCATTAAACTATGATTTATGTTTGATTGAAATCCTATTTTAATCACGTTAAAATAAAATGAATTTATAAATAACTTTTTATAATTTCTTATATGTTTGTTGTAATATTTCCAATACTCATTTTATTTTTATACCAAATAAAAACCAATCAATGCTTATTAAAGAACTAATTGAGTATTGATTAAGTATTGAGTAGAATGAAAAAAAAGGACAGTTTTGTTTTAATGATTTATGCTGTAACGATTGGCCTATTTGCTTCGCTATTAGCAATTAGCTTAATGGAAATTACAGAATATTTTGAACATCAAATTTTTCATTCTGCAAAGCAGTATCATCCAATAGTTTATATTTTCCTCCCAACTATTGGTATTACTTCTATATATTATCTTAGAAAATATGTTTTTCATAATAAGAAAAACAAAGGAATAAGTGAAATTTATAACACACTTGATTACCCTAAAGATCATCTTCCATTATTCAAATTGCCCTCACATTATATCAATGGTTTTTTGACAGTAATTTTTGGAGGTTCTACAGGAATTGAAGTCTCCACTGTGGTGGCTACTGCAACTTTAGGCAATACCGTTTATAAAAAAGATTTCGGAGCAAGAGCTTATAAAAGAGAATTAGTGAGTGCTGGTGTTGCTGCTGGGATTGCAATATTATTTAATAGCCCGATAGCAGGTTGGCTTTTTGCTTGGGAAGTGATTGCAAAAAAAATGAATCGTGCATTTATGATATGTTGCACAACAGCGACTTTTATTGCTTGGATTTTCTTACAGATTTTGCATCCTGAACCTATTCTGCCAATTGCAGTAACTGGTTGGAATTGGTATGCCATTCCTTTTATGATTGTTTTAAGTTTGTTTGGAGGCTCTTTGTCTATTTACTTTACTATTTTGGTACTTAGAATTAAGAGTTATTTTTCTGGAATTAATAATAATTTCATTCGTGTCAATCTTGGAGCATTGGCTGTTGGCACGATGATTTGTTTTTTTCCATTTATTTATGGAGATAGTTATCACGCATTAGAAGAAATGATTGGTGGCTATCATAATTATTCAATTTTATTTTTATTGTTTATTGCATTGCTAAAACCATTAGCATCATCATTAACATTGGGAGCTGGTGGCGATGGTGGAGTCTTTGCACCTAGTATTGTTGCTGGAGCATTTATGGGTGTTGCATTTGCACTAATTTGTAATATATATTTAGGTACATCATTATATTTGCTGAACTTTGCTTTGATCGGAGCTGCAACAACTTTATCTGCAGCTATTTATGCACCATTTACCTCTTTGTTTTTAATATGCAATTTAGTACCTAATGGATATGAATTGTTTTTTCCATTATTAGTTTGCTGTTTGGTAGCCAACTATTTTGCAAAATTGATTTTTCCTTATAATGTATATACATACGGTTT
>CAYYMF010000009.1:5488-60594 GCA_964472755.1 uncultured Chitinophagales bacterium
AAAAAAGTATCTAATAATTAAAAGGTTATTAAGGTTATTTTTGCTTCATTCCCATTCCTTGGAAACGCTTCATCATCACTTTCATTTGGTCAAATTGTTTGACAAAATTATTGACATCTTGGATTGAACTACCACTTCCTTTTGCGATACGCTCTCTTCTTTTGCCATTTAAAACATCTGGATTAGCTCTTTCATGAGGTGTCATAGAAAATATCATTGCTTCAATTTTCTTGAAAGCATTATCATCAATATCAATATCTTTCATGGCTTTACCAACGCCAGGTATCATACCTAATAAGTCTTTTAAGTTACCCATCTTTCTGATTTGATTGATTTGTTGTAAAAAGTCATCAAAATCAAATTGATTCTTAGCAATTTTCTTACTTAGTTTTTGGGCTTCTTTTTCATCGAATTGCTCTTGTGCTTTTTCAACGAATGAAACGATATCTCCCATGCCTAATATTCTTTGTGCCATTCTATCTGGGAAGAAAACATCTAAAGTTTCCATTTTCTCACCACGGCTTACAAATTTTATTGGTTTATTTACGGTATATTTAATAGATAAAGCAGCTCCCCCTCTTGTATCGCCATCTAATTTGGTTAAAACAACACCATCAAAATTGATTCTATCATTGAAGGCTTTTGCGGTATTCACTGCATCTTGTCCTGTCATAGAATCCACGACAAATAACGTTTCTGTTGGTTGGATTGCAGTTTTTACATCATAAATTTCTTGCATCATCTGCTCATCAACAGCTAAACGACCTGCGGTATCTATAATGATGACATTATAACCCTTTTGTTTAGCATAATTAATTGCATTTTGAGCAATTTCTACTGGATTTTTATTCTCAATTTCTGAGTAAACTTCTACTTTATTTTGCTCACCCAATACTTTCAACTGCTCAATCGCAGCGGGTCTATAAACGTCGCAAGCAACCAATAAAGGTGATTTTTTTAATTTATGTTTTAAATAGTATGATAATTTACCAGAAAAAGTGGTTTTACCTGAACCTTGTAAGCCTGAAATTAAAATAATTGTAGGATTTTCTTTTACATTCAGTTCAGTAACGGTTCCACCCATCAATTCGGTCAATTCATCGCTTACAATTTTGACCATTAATTGACCTGGAGAAACTGCTGTTAGTACATTTTGTCCTAATGCTTTATCCTTAATTGTATCTGTAAATTCTTTAGCAATTTTATAGTTTACGTCAGCATCAACCAATGCTCTACGGATTTCCTTTACCGTTGTGGCAATATTAATATCCGTTATTTTTCCTTGACCTTTAAGGTTTTTGAACGCACCTTCTAATTTATCCTGTAAATTCTCAAACATAAAATTTTGCTTTAAAATTGTTGCAAAGATAGTGATTTTTTAGAAATTCTTTGATATCTGAATTTTAGCAATTACCACATTTTTTCAAATGATTTCTTGCTTAAAATTGCATTCCTTTCAATATAGCCAATTTTATTCTTTTTTTTCTTGAAAAAGGCTACTGGACAAAGGACAAAAACGAATAATATACTAAATAATATTGTTTTTAAAATATATCCAATTAAATGAATTAATCTATTTAAGTAGTCAATATATTTGGAAGCCAATTGCGGTATAAATAATAAAATAATTAATCCTAAACCCCAATACAATAAAAAGGTTTTATGCAATCCAATGCCTAAAATACTGAAGACAATAATTTGAATAAAAATCTCTTTATTTTGTTTAATAAATTGCATTAGAAAATGGAATATACAAATGGAGTTACAGCAGTTGAGCCACCAAATACAATTAACAATGCTACTAGAATTAAACTAATTATTAATGGAAATAACCACCATTGCTTACGTTCCCAAAGAAATTGACTTAAATCTTTTATTAATTCTAGCATAGTTTCAAACCGTTTATGTAAAAATACAAAATTATTTAGAATGTATTAGCAACTCCACCCATCATGTTTCCTAAACCACCCATACCAGCACCTCCTGAACCAAAGAACCCAGAATCAAAGAAAGATTTTTGCTTTTGTAATCGTAAGAAATTAAATTGTTGCGATTTGACATATATTGTGATAAAGAAGGATTGTTGTGCAGCAATTGGCGACCATCGCATTTCTAATTGCCAGCAATGTAAATCACGAACGACACTTATGTCAGTTCTAGTTACTCGTTTGTTCGTTACGTCAAATCCAGTATTGACATTGACTTTCCATTTTGATGTGATATTAAAATCCAATCCAATTCCAATCGCTTGTGTTATAATATTTGTATCTTTTTTATTGATAAATGACTTGCTCCAATTCAAAGAATAATTATAATTAATGCTCCAAGGTATATCAAAATTATAATATCCTAATTGATAAATATTTCTGAAAGTTGGCGACAAATCCAAACCTTGTTCTTGTTGCATACGCATTGTTCCACTATTGTTATATTTTTTGGAAGTATAAGAACCATTCAAACTTATATCCATTCCTGTAAATCGGAAAAATCTTTTTTTATGTTTGAAATAAAATTCATTTATCCGTACGCCATTTGTATCTAGTGCGTATGGGTCCATACCCACTCTGAAATTCATATTTAATTTGTCTGTAATATGTGTACTTCCTGAAATTCCTGAGAAATTTAATTTGAATTTTTCGGCTGCAAAATTATACCCAACACCAAAATTCAAGGCATCTAATAAGGTGATTTTTCGATTACCTGTAATGGTATCTTTTTTAGATTTTATTTTTATTTCCAAAGTATTAGAGAAGTTGAAATTAATACTTGCATTTTTTCCTTTAGAAGGCCCGCCAAATTGCGTGTATTCATACCTCGAATAGTCAGTAGTTCTACCTGATGTATCAGATTGAACCGTTCGCCAAGCATTCCATAATGGCTTGCTGAAATCGGGCGTAAAATTAAAGCTCATAGATGGTCGAAATGTGTGCCGAATTGCCATCAATTTAGATTTTTTAAATTGAAAAGTTCCATAAAGATTAGTACTTAAGCCTAAATTTAATCCAAAATTTCTATTTGTATTGAACTTATAAGTAGTATCAATTTCAGTTACGTTTCTTCTCAATTTATACACACTATCTCTAGTATCAAAATACGTCAAAGTATCTCTAAATACACGGTCAGTATAATAAAAATGCCAACGTTCAGTATAATTAAAAGTAGTGTTGAAATTTAAAAATTTAAACAATCTAAAATTGGCAGATATAGGTAGATTTTGTACAATACCATTTTTCATTCTATTTAGTGTTTCTCTTTTGAAGAAAATAGAATCATAAGTATTGATATTATTTACGGCATTTAATGAATAACTAAATCCAATTTCTTCATACCATTTTCGAGAAGTACTTTTTATTTTTTTCTCAAAAGGATTTATTCTAGTAACTGCAAAATTAAAATTAGGCAAAGTAAGCGTAACGGCTTTAGTTTCTGTATTCTGAACATAATTACTTGAAATACCTAATGAAAAAGGTTTTCCTGGAAAGGTTTTGTTGTAACTAAGACTTGATGTAAATGTATTAGATACTACTTTCAATGGGTCTTGGTTGCTTAATTGTTGATAACGTCTGCTACTAACGATGTTTAAACTCAAACCAAAAGTGGCATTATATAACCTTTTAGGATCAAGATTTAAGTTCCAATTGACACTAAAATCAACTGGCGGTTTTGTATAGTTTGGGTTTCGTTTTTCATTGGCAAATCCTCTTCTTACTTGTCCGACATTCATATTAAAATTGCCGTATAATTTGTATAGTTTTTTATAAGATGAGGTAAGGTTTATAGCCCAACTTCCTAAAGTATAAATATCCACCGTCGTAGATATATCCATTTTCTCATTTATTTTATGATAATAACCTAAACCTTTTAAGAAAAATCCTAAATCTTGTTGGTCGCCATACGTTGGAAAAATTAAACCTGAGCCTTGCTTTTCTTTTTTATTGATATTAGGAATAAATGCAAATGGCAAAAAGAGTGGCGTTCGAACATCGGCAATCACTAAATCCGCAGGTTTCCCAACGATAAACTTATCTTTTACGACTTTAGCTTTTGCAATTTCTACATAAAAATGCGGATGGTCTAAATCACAAGTTGTATAGCGTGCATTTTTGGCATAGAACATCTCTTCATTCATTACTTTTACAGTTTCAGAATGTAAAAAACCATCTAATTGTTTGGTAACTAAACCAAAGCTTTTTCCTTTTTTAGTTTTGAAATTGAAACGAGCAGAATCAGCTTCAAAATTTTCAGCAGCTTGTGTAAAATAAACCTTGTCATAATAGCCAGTTGTGTCATTCATTCCTCCAATTGCAGTAACTTCTCCGTTATCCCAATTATAACGAATTTGTGTTGCCCACATTTGCATTTCTTGATATGAAATATTTGCATTTCCGTATAAATACATTGTTTTTTCACTAATAGAATAGATAATTGAGTCCTTAGCTTTATATTTTACAATATCTTCTAATTGGTCATCTGCTATTTTGTAGGTCTGAACATCCACATTTGTGGAATTCTCTTTATTTAATAATGTGTCTAATCTTACTAAATTTGCGTCAATAGGTTGTAAGGTATCTAAAAGATTGGCATTGTTTATGCTGTCTGATTGACTGAAGCCCAATCCAAATGATATCATGCAACTAATAAATAAGAATAAACGATATATTTTTTGATAACCCAAAAAGTAATTTTATGAACTCCAAAAATAATGTTATTACTTCAATTATAAAATCTTCCTTACTTTTTATCAGCATATTCTTTTTGCAAGTTCAAAACTCTTATGCAGAGTTTAAGTTTAAAACGATTGTTTTAGATGCAGGACATGGTGGGCATGATGGAGGTTGTAAAGGTTATTCTGGACATTCTCATGAAAAAGATGTTACCCTTGCTATAGTTTTGAAAGTAGGTAAGTTAATTGAGCAAAATTATCCAAATATTAAAGTCATTTATACAAGAAAAACGGATGTATTTATTCCTTTAGAAGAAAGAGCTGCTATTGCGAATAAAAATAAAGCAGATTTATTTGTTTCCATACATTGTAATGCAAATGTAAATACTTCAGCTTATGGTTCTGAAACTTTTTTAATGGGTTTGCATAAAACAGAAGCCAACTTAGACGTTGCTATACGAGAGAACTCCGTAATTAAATTAGAGAAAGATTATAAGAAAACTTACGATGGTTTTGATCCAGATTCTCCTGAAAGTTTGATTGCACTTTCCCTTGCACAAAATGCAAATATAGAACAGAGTTCATTTTTAGCAGGGCGTGTACAGAATTATTTTGCAAATGATTTAAAGCGTTTTAATAGAGGTGTAAAACAAGCTGGATTTTGGGTTTTGTATCGAACAACTTGTCCTTCTATTTTGATAGAAACGGGTTTCTTAACCAATCCAAAAGAAGAAAAATTTTTAACTTCTGAAAATGGTCAAAATGATATGGCGGAAGCTGTATATCATGCTTTTTTAGATTATAAAGCGTATATCGAGAAAAACCCTATAAAAACAAATCCGATTGTTGTAAAGCCAGAACCAACTAATGTTCCAACAAAAGAGGATACTGATGATATAAAACCTATTTTAGAAACAAAAGTAGATACAGATAATGTAAAAATTACGCCGCCTATTGAAAGTACTGAAAATACAAGTAATAAAACAAACAAGTCAGCATCATCTAATGGAATTGAATATAAAATACAACTCACTGCAGGAACTTCTTTGTTTCCTCAAAGTCATAAAATCTATCATTCAGAGGTAAAAGTTCATTATGAAAAAAATGATGGATTATATAAATACCTTACAGAGTCCATGGATAATTATGCCAATGCAATTTTGATGCAAACTAAAGTTAGAAAAATCGGCTATACAGATGCATTTATCACCGTTTATAAAGATGGCATTCGATTATCACCAGCAGAATCCAAAAAATATTTAAAATAATTTTTTATATTTGTGAGAAATAAGGATATCTAGTGAAACATAAGAACGAATTAGCTGTTGGAGCATTAACAATTATAGGAATAATTGCTTTTATTTTAGGATATAAATATTTAAAAGGAGAAGATGTGTTTTCCTCAAGTAAATATATTGTTTGTTATGCTGACCGAACTAATGGATTATTACCTTCAAATCAAGTTCTAGAAAATGGTGTAGGAATCGGTCGAGTATCTGAAGTTAATATATCTAGAAGTCCAAAGTACCCCAATAAAGCAATTTTTGTTTTAAAACTAGATGCAGACGTTAATGTGCCTAAAGATAGTAAATTTGCGATTGTTGCTTTAGATATGTTAGGAAAAATGGGTATTGCTTTAATGCGTGGAACAAGCAATGAATTTGCAACAACTCAAGATACGCTATCTTGTATTTCTATAGGAAATAGCATTGATCAAGCTGTGAATTTATTTGCAGATATGAAACCTAAATTGGATTCTTTAATGATTTCAGTTACTGGGATGGTGAATAATTTGAATAGTTCTTTAGGAAGTGGCGAAAATAATTTATTAACGAAAGCGATGACTGATTTATCTGGGACGCTACAGTCTGTCAATAAATTGGCAAAAACTTTAGACAATACTTTTACAGAAGAAAAATCAAACTTACACGGCATTCTGACGAATGTAAACAATTTGACAGCAGCATTTAATAAAGAAACTGGAAAGATTGATAGCATTCTAACCAACTTTAATACACTTTCTGGAAAGTTGGCGGTTTTGGATTTGGAAAGTACGGTAGCTTCGGCTAAAAATACCTTAGAGCAATTGCAAACTACACTTAAAAAGGTAAATGAAGGCGATGGTAGTATTGCTAAATTACTGAATGATGATGCTTTGTATAAAGATGTTTTAGGAACTATTAAATCTTTAAATGATTTATTAGCAGATTTGAAGAAAAATCCTAAAAAGTATATTAGTCTTTCATTAATTGACAAATCAAAACATGTTACTGTTGATACACCACAAGATTCTTTAGATATTGTTTCTAAGAAAAAAGTAAAGATTATCGACAATAAGTGATGACTTTTCGGTATTGATGGAATCGATGAAATTGTCCAAATGAATAGAATAATTCTTATTTTATTTTGTATTTTAGGTTTGGGCAAATGCATAGCTCAAACAATAGATAAGTCAAAATTATTTCCACCATTTTTAGAAACTAAAGCACCAGAAAAGAAGATTCAAATTCAAAAAACAGACTCTTTAATTTATGAAAATTGGGAATGGGGAGAGTATCGAAAACTTATTGGAAATGTACAATTAAAAGATAGCAGTGCTTATATGTGGTGTGATAGTGCTATTTTAGATATTACAGCCAATTACTTAACAGCTTATGGGAAGCCATTACACCTAAAAAATGGCGATTCAATTGATATTTGGGGTAACTTCTTAGAATATTTTGGCGACCAAAAACAAGCTCGTTTAACTGGAAATGCTATAATGAAGGATAAGAAAATGGTATTGACAGCACCTGAAATTTATTATAATACGGCTTCTGATATGGGCTATTATAATATAGGCGGAAGAATGGTCAAAGACGAAACGATTCTAACCTCACAAATTGCTTATTATTATCATAAAAATGGGGAAGCTATTTTTTATAATAATGTAGAATTAAAAACAAAAGAAACGACTATTGTATCTGATTCTATGCGATACAATATTGATAATGAAATCGTTTATTTTATTGCAAAAACAAAAATTACCAACAAAGACGGAAATATAATTTATACTGATAAAGGAAGCTTTGATACAAAAACAGAGAAAGCGACTTTTGATAAAAATACAGCCATCACAAAAGAAAATAGCATTATAAAAGGCGATACCATTAATTATGATAATAAAACCAAGAATGCTATTGCACAAGGCAATGTTTCATTTCAAGATACAGTAGAAAATGTTACAATTCTTAGTGGACAATCTTTGTACCTTGATAAAACGCAATATATTCGTGCAACAAAAGATCCTCTATTAATCAATGTTTCTGTAAATAAAGATGATACTATCCAAAAGCAAGATACAATGTTTTTGAGTGCTGATACATTGATTGCTTATAAAATAGCACATCAAACTTATAATGAAGATAGTACCATAAATATTGATTCTCTCAAAATAATGTATGCCTATCATCATACAAAAATGTTTCGTAGAAATTTATCAGCTGTTTGTGATTCGTTATATTATACAGAATTAAATGACGTTTTTAAGTTATATTATAACCCAATTTTATGGATAGATTCATTACAAATAAGTGGTGATTCTATTTATATTTATTCAGAGAATGATAAAATAAGCCATATATCCGTTTTTGGAAATGCATTTATTATACATTGGGTAGAAAATGAAATATTCAATCAAATTAAAGGGAAAATAATTAATATTTTTATTACGGACAATAAAATTGTTATGATAGATGTAGATGGCAGCTCAGAAAGCATTTACTATATAAAAGATGATAATAAAGGATATATTGGTGGCAATCAATCTACTTCAGGTAATATTGCAATTTATTTTAAAAATGGAGAAATAGACCGATTAAAATTAAAAAATGCTCCAGAAGCAACATTTACACCAATGAAGAAAATTAGTCCAACAAATTATAGACTCAGTGGTTTTAATTGGCAATGGCAAACAAAGCCCCAAAACAAATATTATATTATCAGAAATAAAAATCAATATGATGAATTTGTAAAAAGTAATTCACTCTTTTATGAAAAGTAATATGCTTAAAAATCCATAATTTAATTTTCTAATTGTAATATAAAACATATTTTTGTTAAAAATTACACCTTGCGGGATTGTCTTATAATTATACCAACTTACAATGAAAGGGAAAATATTCCAAAGATAATTCCTTATACTTTAAATTTATCAGATAGATTTGAAATATTAGTGATTGAAGATGGTTCGCCAGATGGTACAGCCGAATTAGTTAAGTCGTTAATGCTTGATTTTCCGCAAAGAGTACACATTATAGAAAGAAAAGGTAAATTAGGTTTAGGGACAGCTTATATTACTGGCTTTAAATGGGCTTTAGAACGAAGTGAATATAAGTACATTTTTGAAATGGATGCCGATTTTTCACACAATCCAGATGATTTATTAAAATTATTAGATGCCTGTGAAAACAAAGGTGCTTACTTATCAGTTGGTTCTCGTTATGTAAAAGGCGGCAGCGTTCAAAATTGGTCTTGGGATAGATTATTTTTATCCTCATTTGCATCAAAATATGTAAGCATTATTACAGGAATGAAAGTTAAGGATACTACTGCGGGCTTTGTTTGTTATAGAAGTGAAACGCTTCAAAAAATAGATTTAGATAAAATAGTTTTTATTGGTTATGCATTTCAAATTGAAATGAAATTTGCAGTGTGGTTGCAAAATTTACCAATAATTGAAGTTCCTATTTTATTTAAAGATAGAGAGTTGGGAACATCAAAAATGTCAGGAAGTATTATAAAAGAGGCAGTTTTAGGCGTAATTTCTATGAAAATGGAGAGTCTTAAAAATAGATATTTTCTAAAACGCAAAAGACTCGCATAATAATTTCCGAATAGTTTTGTAACATTTTTAGTTTATTTTCGTATAAATAGGAAAGATATTACTAAAACTAAAACTTTGCCTATGAAACACTTAAAAATTACATCTAAAATTACTACTAGAGACAGTTATTCAATTGATAGATACTTGTCTGAAATTTCAAAATTACCTTTATTGTCGGACAATGAAGAAATTGAGTTAGCACAATTGGTAAAAAGGGGAAGTACAGATGCTGTTAATAGAATTATTACAGCCAATTTACGCTTTGTGGTATCCGTAGCCAAACAATATCAAAATCAAGGAATGTCTTTAAATGATTTAATTAATGAAGGCAATATTGGGTTGATAAAAGCAGCTTCAAAGTTTGATGAAACTAAAGGCTTTAAGTTTATTTCTTATGCTGTTTGGTGGATTCGTCAGTCTATTTTGCAAGCATTAATAGAGCAACCTAGAATTGTACGCTTGCCAATGAATAAAGCGATTATGTACAATAGAATTATGAATGCAATCCAAGATTTTGAACAAAAAAATCAACGCGAACCTTCAAATGATGAATTGGCTGAATTGTTAGATATGAGAGCCGATGAGTTATTTATACTTCGACGTTCTTTAGCTTTTCATTCTTCAGTAGATGTTACGATTGGAGAAGATGATGATGCCACAGTTTTGGATACAATGGTAGGTGATACATTTGAGCAACCTGATAATAATTTAATCAGAAATTCTTTGGATACAGAATTAAAACACTCCTTCCAAATTCTTTCAGATAGAGAGCAAGAAGTGATAAAATATTATTTTGGTATGAATGAATATGGACAGACATATAGTTTAGACGAAATTGGTGAAAAAATGGATTTGACGAGAGAACGAGTGCGACAAATTAAAGACAAAGCCATTCGTAAAATGAGAAAGAATAAATGTGCATTAGAACTTAAAACATTTTTGCATTAGAAAAATATTTTCAAAATTATTGCTGTTTAGTAAAAGTAATTCACAAAATATGGTATAATACTGAAATATTTCGTCTAAAAAAAGATAAATACTCTAGTCTTTTGTGTGAGGAATTGGAAGATTATTTGTTTATGAATATAAAATTGAAAATTGCTACTAGTACATGACACAAATTTGATACAGTTTACGAATAAGACGGAGAATTATACTTTAAATTAAATTTATAAATATACTTTTTTAAATCATAAAATAAAGAATATTAGTTAGTTAAATAGTTTTGAAAGTAGAGATAAAGTACTTCGTTTTAAGTACTTTCGTAAATTTAAAGTGTCGGTTTTGTTTAAAAAAGAGTGCTAGAAATCTGTTGTTTCGAGAAATCAAAATAACTACCAATCTTTTTTGACTTTTCCTTGTTGAGGTTCACCTTTTTGTTTCCCTACTTTTTGTTGGGTTTTATTTTCTTCATTTCCTAATGCTTCCAATAAACGGTCGGCTTCTTCCTTGCTCATGCCTTGTTTTTTGTCTTGTTGTGGTTTTGAAGCAGATTGTTGTTGGTCTTTATTTTGAGCTTGTTGATTGTTGTTCTGATCTTTAGGTGGTTGCTTATCTTGATTTTTTTGTTGGTCTTTATTCTGTTGATTTTCCTTATTCTGTTGATTTTGATTGTTTTTTAATTTGCTCATCGCCATCATCAAATTGTATTTGGTATCTACATCTTTCGGGTTTAATTTTAATGCTTGTTTGTAAGCAGCGACGCTCTTTTCATAATCTTCTTTTTTATAGAAAGCATTCCCCAAATTGTGAAACGATTTTGACATCATTTCATGATTTTTAGATTGTTTAGCTAAACCATCAAAATAAGTTTCCGCTTTGTCATATTCTCCTAATTGATACATTGCAGCAGCTTGATTAAAAATAGCGATACTATTATTGGGTTCTTTTTGTAAGGCTGATGCATATTGCTCAGTCGCCTGATTGTATTTTTGCTCTTTATAAAATTGATTGCCATTTCTTATAAAAGTATTGACACTCTGAGCTTTTGCGTCTTTTCCTTTTAGAAGTAAAATTAGAATAATAGCAGCTTTTATGGTATAATTTAATACGGTAATAATTGCAATCGTTTTCTTATTTCTTGCAATAAAATTTTTTATATTAATGAGCCACTTTTTCATTTTCTATAATCTATAAACAAATTAATGAGTAAAAAGATTAATCCTATCAATAAAAAATATTGAAATTGTTCAACAAAATTAGTGAAAACTTTTTCGTTAATGGTTTTTGTTTCAATTTTTGAAATATCATTTGATACCAAATCTGCGACAGTTTTGGTATTGTCTAAAATGTAATAATTTCCTTTTCCAGCTTTTGCCAATGCTTGCATCATATTTTCATTTAAAGCAGTGTTGATTTCATTGCCTTCTGCATCTTTTTTGTAATCTATGATGTTTCCCTGTGCATCAGTAATTGGTATTTTTCCGCCTTGTTTTGTACCGGCTCCAATTGTCGTAATTTTTACACCAGTTGAAGCCAATTCTTCTGCTAAATCTATTGCATTTTCTTCATGGTCTTCTCCATCAGTAATTAAAATTACAGCTTTATGTTTTTTGTCTTTTTTGTCAAATAAAGTTTCAGATTGCCCTAATGCTTCTGCCAAAGCTGTTCCTTGTATAGGAATGGAGTTCATATTGACACTTCTTAAATACATCAACATAGATGAATAATCCACAGTTAAAGGCATTTGTGTATAGGCTTTCCCTGCAAAAATTACTAAACCAACTCTATCACCGTCTAATTTTTTTATTAATTCCTGTATAAATAATTTTGATTTTTGTAAACGGTTGGGAGCAATATCTTGAGCCAACATGCTATTGGATAAATCTAATGCTATGACAACATCAATTCCTTTGCGTTTTATTTTTTCTTGTTTTGTTCCTAATTGAGGTTGTGCCAATGCTATTATGAAACAAATTAAACTCAATATATACAAACCAAATTTTAGATGTGTTTTTTTTGGGTTTCTATTAGGTAGTAAAATATTAGTTATTCTTTTATCTGCTAATTGGTTTAGGATAGCTTTTTTCTTTTGATACCAAATTAAATAGATTAATATAGATAATGGCACAATTACCAGTAACCATAAATATGTTATGTGTGCAAATTGTAGCATTAGTTGGTAATCGTTTTTAAAAAAGTATTTCTGAGCATAAAATGACTCAAAAGACAAATGATAGCAATCAATAAAAACCAATGATAACGCTCGGCTTTCATTGCATAATTGGAGATTTTTATTTTTGATTTTTCTAATTTATCAATATTTGAATAAACTGCTTTTAAGTCGTTGTTGCTGGTTGCTCTATAATACACACCGCCAGTTTCTTGAGCTGTTTTTTTTAATAAAGCTTCATCAATTTCTACTGGCATATTTTGATAGAAAATCTTACCATTTTGATCTTGCACTGGATAAGGTGCCATACCTCTTTTTCCGACTCCAATCGTATAAACACGAATGCCATTGGTTTTAGCTATTTGAATAGCAGATGCTGGGTCGATATAACCCATGTTATTTACCCCATCTGTCAATAAAATTATGATTTTAGTTTTCGATTGACTATTCTTTAATCTAGCGACAGCAGTTGCTAAGCCCATTCCGATAGCAGTTCCATCTTCTATGATGCCACTTTTTATATCTTTAAATAAATTCAATAATACTTGATGGTCTATGGTAATCGGACATTGTGTGAAACTCTCTCCAGAAAATACTACTAAGCCGATTCTATCATTTTTTCGTTCTTTGATAAAATCCATAGACAGTGTTTTTGCAGCTTCTAATCTGTCTGGTTTAAAATCTCTAGCTAACATACTTCCAGAAATATCTAAAGCCATAACGATATCAATTCCTTCTGTATTAATTTCGCTATCGGATAAATTAGTTTGAGGTCGTGCTAATGCAATAACGACGAATGTAAACGCCAATAAATGGAGAATGGGTAAGTATTTATTTAATGTAGTTTTTAGTTTTTTTTGTTGTAATAAATTTGTTGAAATATTTGGAACAGAGAACGTGGCAAAGCGACTTTGTTTTCTAAAAAAATACCAATATATCAAAATAGGCAACAACAACAATAACAAAAAGTATTGTGGATGTGCAAAATGATATGTTGGGAAGAATGACATTATATTTTTATTGTGGATTATTATCTTTTGTTTCGTTATTGGTTGGTTTTGTTTGGTCAATAAATATTCTAATGGTTTTTATGGCATTTGTATTGTCATTAATATCAGGTTGAGCTTTAGCAAACTTTACAAAATCACTTAAGCCCAAAAATTCATTGATAGGTTGTTTTAGTTTTTGTTTAAGCATTCCTCGATGTAAGGATTGCATAATTTCATCAGTAGTTTGTTCCATTGCAGCTACATTAAATCTTAATTCAATATAACTTCTCAATATGTCAGACAATTCAGAGTAATATAATTTAGTTTCGCCGTGTTGCCAAAGTTGTTTCTGTTCGACTTTATCTAATGCTTGTGTTGCCCAAACATCTGGTGGTAATATGTATTTTAAGTCGATAGGTTCTGTTTTCTTTTTTCTGAATTTAAAGAACCAAATTAAAAATGCGAGTAATATTAAAATGGCTAGTCCTATTAGTAAATAGGGTAATAATTCCTTGAATGTATATGGTACTTTAATTGGTCCTTTAATAGGTTTGATATCTTTAGTCGTATCAATAGCTACACCAGCAACGTGTACCAAAACAGCATCAGTATAAAGTGTATCCAATTTTGCTCTATTCGATACAATTATTGGAAAAGGTTGGAATAAAATTTTTCCAGTATCGAAACATATAAAATTTACTAATTGATGGTATCTATAATTGATGCCTTCTTTAACGGTGTCTATTTCCGAAGCATTTACTATTTCAATATTTCCATTTGCACTACTATCTACTTTTTTGAAATTTGGAAAAAATACTTTATCATTTATTTCAGCAGTAACTGTTAGATCAATCGGTACCCAGTCTCCAATAGTGTAGCTTTTTTTCTTAGTATTGGCTGATACTTGTTGGGCATTTCCGATAAATGTAATTAAAATCAAGCCAATAAATATTATTGTTTTGGGTATTTTTAATAATATGGAAGATACACCTATCACTATCTTTTTTTAAAGAAATTTATTAATGAATGAATGTATTTTTGATTGCTTTTTAAACTCAATTTATCCGCACCAGATTTGCCAAAACTTTCTTCAAAGTACTTTGTGTATTTTTGATAATCATTCAAATAAGCTTGTTGCCAATCGTGATTGTTAGTATCTATCCAAGCTATTGCACCAGATTCTACATCTTTAATTTGCAAAAGACCAACTTCAGGAATTTTTTCATCTAAATCATCATTGATTTTAATTCCAATCACATCATGTTTTCTTGCCAAATGACTTAATGCTTGAAAGTATCCATCATTCATAAAATCAGAAAGTACAAAAACAATACTTCGTCTTTTCATCTTATTATTAAATCCTTCTAAAGCACTTGAAATATTGGTCGTATTTTGTTTTGGCTCAAAATTTAAAAGTTCACGAATGATTCTTAAAATTTGTTGTTTACCTTTTTTTGGTGGCAAGAATAATTCTGTTTGATTACTAAAGAAAACTAGTCCAACTTTGTCGTTATTTTGTGTAGCTGAAAATGCAATAACGGCACATAATTCAGCAATCATCTCTCTTTTGGTTTGATTGAGTGTACCAATAAATGTTGATTGACTTACATCTACTAATAGCATGACAGTTAACTCTCTTTCTTCTTCAAAAACTTTTACAAATGGCGTTTGATATCGTGCTGTAACATTCCAATCAATATTTTTAATATCGTCGCCATATTGGTATTCTCTAATTTCAGAAAATGACATTCCTTGTCCTTTAAATTTACTATGGTATTCTCCAGAAAATACTTGATTGCTCAAACCACGTGTTTTGATTTCAATCTTTCGTACTTTTTTTAATAAATCAGAAACTTCCATTTTTTTTCTTGATAGAATTCTAGGACTTATAAATTAATATTATTGTTTATAACTTACTTTTTATTAAATAATGACTATAAACTAAGGCACTTCTACTTTATTTACAATTGTATTGATGATTTCTTCTTGAAAAATATTTTCAGCTTCAGCTTCGTAAGTAACACCAATTCTATGTCGCAATACATCAACACAAATAGCACGCACATCTTCAGGAATAACATAGCCACGTTTTTTTGTAAATGCATAAGCTTTTGCAGCAAATGCCATACTTATACTGGCACGTGGTGAAGCACCATAACCAATTAAATGTTTTAAATTGTCTAGCTTATATAGACTTGGGTTTCTTGTAGCAAAAACAATATCTAAAATGTATTTTTCTATCTTTTCATCCATATAAACTTTACGGACAGTTTCTCTCGCTGTAATGATATCAGAAGGTTGAACAACTGGCATGATATTATTCGTATTACCTTGCACATTCTGACGCATAATTTGCCTTTCTTCTTCATATTCAGGATAGCCAATTTTTACTTTCAACATAAATCTATCTACCTGAGCTTCTGGCAAATTATAAGTTCCTTCTTGTTCAATTGGATTTTGGGTAGCCATTACTAAAAATGGCTCTTCTAATTTATATACTGTATCGCCAATTGTTACAGATCTTTCTTGCATCGCTTGTAATAAGGCACTTTGTACTTTTGCTGGTGCACGATTGATTTCATCTGCTAAAATAAAATTTGAAAATATTGGACCTTTTTTGACCTCAAAATTACCTTTCGCCTGATTGAAAATCATAGTACCTAAAATATCAGCAGGCAATAAATCTGGTGTAAATTGAATTCGACTAAATTTAGTATGAATTGCATCAGATAATGATTTAATGGCTAATGTTTTTGCCAAACCAGGCACACCTTCTAATAAAATATGTCCGTTTGTTAATAAGCCAATAACCAATCGCTCAATCATATATTTTTGTCCAACGATGTTTTTGGAAATTTCTCTATTTAGTAAATCCAAGAATGCACTATCTTGTTGGATTTTTTCGGTTAAAGCCTTAATGTCAAAAGATTCCATGAAATTTTTTTATTATATGTACAAAAATAACTTTGTAAATATTAATGTCTAAACGTATTGTGTTAAAAGATATTAAAGCTTGTTTTTATTTTGTTTTTTTGTCATTTTATTTTGATTGTATGTACAATTATTGAATTTTTAGATTCAGTTGATTTGTTAAAAAGAGCAATGTTTTTGCTATTCCTTTTTTAAACGGTTAAATTTGTCCTATTAAAGATTTAGAGATGAAAAATATTGTCATTATTAGTTTTCTTATAGTTTCACTTTGTGCATTTGTTGCTCCAAGCTCTGATTATAAAGGCGTTCAGTTCCAAAATATTAATTTTAATCAAGCATTAGCAAAAGCAAAACAAGAAAATAAATTTGTTTTTATGAATGTTTATGCTGTTTGGTGTGGTCCTTGTAAATTACTTAAAAAGAATACTTTTACATCAGAAAAAGTTGGTGTTGCAGTAAATAAAAGTTTTGTAAGTATTGATGTTGATGCAGAGAAAGGAGAAGGTATCAGCTTATCTAAAAAATATGAAGTTAAAGCACATCCACTTATTTTAATTATTAATCCAGAAGGAAAAGTGGTTAAAAGAATTTTAGGATATAGAACCGATGCACAATTATTGTCAGAACTGAAAGGCTTGTTGAAATAGTTTTGATATTCAAAAGAATACTATAAGTAGTGAATGCTCAATAGCAACAGAATTTTTGAAAATTGAAATAAAATTTTGTATTTAACATCTGCAAAGTTTCGATTTAATTTAAGTATGCGAGATATTCTTTCTCAATATTTTTAGCGGCTTTTTTTGCAGGAAACCAAGTCGCTATAAAACTAATAATTGCAACTAATAGAAAAACAGCAACAATATCTAGGAAATGCATGTCAACTGGATAAAACTCAACCACAAATGTATTGCCAGGCATTGGAATTATGCCAATGTATTTTTGAATTAGCAATAAAATTATACCTATAATAATTCCAATACTTGCACCTAATAAGGATAACAACATACCTTCTACTAAGAATAACTTATGCGTGTTTTCTTTAGAATAACCTAATGCTGTCAAAACTGCCATGTCTTTTCTTTTATCTAAAATAAGCATTGATAATGCACCAATTATATTGAAAGATGCTATGATTAAAATAGCAGTAAGAATAGCAAAAACAATCCATTTTTCAGTTTGTAATACCTTATACAAAACTTCGTTTTGTTCGTATCTAGTTTTTAAAACAAAATTATCACCAAGTTTTTTGATCAATTCTTGGATAGTTTGTTTGTCTTTTTTATTGTCTTTTAGTTTGATTTCAATTTTTGATGCTTGACTATATTCTTCTGTTAATTCTTGAAAAAAACCTAAAGGTACGATGGTGTATTTTACGTCAAATTCATCAGAAATGGCAAACATACCGCAACTATTGATATATCTTTTTTGAAATGCATTTTCAACATTAGATAATGACTTTGCTGATTTTTTTGGCATATAAATTCCAATAGGCTCAATGGATTCAGCTGTATTTATATTCAAATAATAGGCGATACCTGCTCCCAAAATGGCAAATTCAGTTCCGTTTACTTTTATGTTTTTAGTACCTTCTTTAATGTATTTATCAAAGTTTTCAACTACTTTAAAATAATTATCATCAACGCCTTTTATTGTTGAAATATATTGTTGTCCATTGTATTCCAATAGTGCATTTTCTTCTAAAGTATAAGAGAAAGTTGCAATATTGTTGTTTGATTTTAAAATTGTTTCAATATTATCAGTAATTTCAAATGTTTTAGCTTGTTTGGGAATGACTAATACTTCAGGATAAAATACAGTGTAAAGTGATTTTACTAAACCTTCTAATCCATTAAAAACGGATAGAACTAAAACTAAGGACATAGCTCCAACACCAATAGCCATAGCACTTACACCCGAAATAATATTGACGGCATTGGTTTTCTTCTTAGAAAATAAGTATCTTTTTGCTATTAATAAAGATAAATTCATGCATCAGTTTCTTCGGAATCATCACGATTTTTAGCGATATTTTCATCTTTTTCTTTTACTTCTTGAAGTAATTTTTCTATTTTGAATACTTCATCTAAGGTGTCATCTAAATAAAATTCCAATTCTGGAATGGTACGCATTTTATTTCTGATTTTATTACCTACTAAACCTCTAATTTGTTTTTTATGTTCATTAATAGTTTTTAATAAAGCCGATGAATCCGGATGATTGAAAATACTCAAGTAGCTTCTAGCAATAAATAAATCAGGTGTTATATGCACACTAATGACTGTTACCATTGCATTCTGGGTGATTTCGTGTAGTTCTCTCTGAAAAACTTCACTCAAGGTAACTTGAATAAGTTTGCTAACTTGTTTTTGTCTTTTACTTTCCATACAATATAACAAATGTAAATAATATCTTTGTGTATTACAAGTGAAAGCATTTTACAAAATAAATAAGTATTTGAAAGGGTATTATTTTAGATTGATATTAAATCTGATATTCAATGTATTTACGGCAATTTTTTCTATTTTTTCTTTCTTGATGTTGGTGCCTTTTTTGCAATTGATTTTTAAGGCAGATTCTGTATCAAATACTCCATATTTACTACAGGATAGCTACACTTCATATAAAGCTTATGTCCTAGATTTATTTACTTATGCTTTTACAAATATTATTAATAACGAAGGGAAAATTAAAGCACTAGGTTTTATTTGCATAGTTACATTATTTGTATTTTTTCTAAAAAACCTATCTAGATATTTAGCTTTATATGTTTTAGCTCCAGTAAAAATGGGAATGGCATCTCGAATTAGAGAAAAATTGTTTGAAAAAATTACAAATTTAGACAGTCGCTATTTTAATGAAAACAATAAAGGTGGCCTGATGACCAAACTCACGCACGACATTCAGGAAATTGAATATGGAATTTTATTTTTTCTAGAAGTTGCTTTGCGTGAACCAATAACAATTATTATCACATTTATTGCAATGTTGATGATAAGTGTAAAATTAACTTTCTTTGTTTTATTTATACTGCCTTTTTCAGGTTATATTATCGGAAAAATAGGTAAGCAATTAAAAAAGACTTCATTAAAAGCTCAATATATTCAGGGAAATATTGCAACATCTATTGATGAAATGATTAGCAATAATCAAGCGGTTAAGGCAAACAATATTCAACAGGAAATTATTTCTAAATTTGAAATTCTAAATAGAGCTTATTATAAATTAAATACTTTGATGTTGCGACGTAGAGATTTATCTTCTCCACTTTCTGAGTTTTTAGGAATTGTAGTAGTTTTAATTGTATTGTTTTTTGGTGGAAGCATGATTTTAAAACAACAATCAAGATTAGAACCCGAATTATTTATAACCTATATTGTAATTTTCTCTCAGATTATTCAGCCTGCAAAAGTATTTTCTAATGCGTTTTATTTTATCCAAAAAGGCATGGCATCTTTGGAGCGAGTGGAGGAAGTATTGAATGAAAAAAATGAAATTGAAGAACAGCAAAATGGAAAAGTAATTGATAGTTTTACGGAGCGTATAGTTTTTGAAAATGTAGATTTTGCCTTTCAAAATCAATTGGTTTTAAATCATCTTTCTTTCGAAATCTCAAAAGGAGAGAAGGTAGCTTTGGTGGGTGTTTCAGGTTCAGGCAAAACAACAATTACTAAGTTATTGATGCGTTTTTATGATATAAATTCAGGTAGAGTTTTGATAGATAATAAAGAAATTCAATCGATTGATTTGTCTTCTTTGCGAAATTTAATCGCTTGGGTACCGCAGCAAAATTTCCTCTTTAATAATACGATTGCTTACAATATTGCACTGACTGAAAATGTTAATACACATAGATTAAAAACGTCATTAGAGATGGCAAATTTGCAAGATTTTATTGCACTTCAATCACAAGGAATGAATACAATGATTGGAGATAATGGTAGGAAATTAAGTGGTGGAGAACAACAGCGTTTGGCTATTGCACGTGCGTTTTACAAAGATGCACCGATTGTAATTTTAGACGAAGCGACAGCACATTTAGATAGTCAAAATGAAAGTGCCATTCAAAACGCCATTCACAAATTAATGCAAGATAGAACAGTGATAATCATTGCCCATCGTTTGTCCACCATACAATCTTGTGATAAAATCATTGTTTTGGAAAAAGGTAAAATTATTGAACAAGGTACACATCAAGCGTTATTAAATAATCAAGCTACCTATTTTAATTTGGTACAAATGCAACAATTACAATAATTAATTTGTTTTATTATGATAGTATGACATCATTCTTTATTAAAAATATGGTTTGCAATCGTTGTATTACTGCTGTTCGAAATGAATTTGAGCAATTAGGTTACACTATAATAAAAATCCAATTAGGAGAAGTGGAGATTGCTGAAACTGTTACGGATTCACAAAATGCATTAATCGAAAAAGCACTAACAAAATTAGGCTTTGAATTGATTGATGATAAAAAGAATAGAATTATTGAACAAATTAAAACAATCATCATTCAATTGGTGCATCATCAAGATGGTGCATTGAAACTTAATTTGTCAGATTTATTGAGTAAAGAATTGCACCATGATTATAATTATTTATCTAATCTTTTTTCTGAAGTAGAAAGTATCACCATTGAAAAATACTTTATTGCTCAAAAAATTGAAAGAGTAAAGGAATTATTGGTCTATGACGAATTGTCTCTTAGTGAAATTGCGAATAAACTCAATTATTCAAGTGTCGCCTATCTAAGTAATCAATTCAAGAAGGTTACTGGACTTACGCCGAGTCATTTCAAACAAGTTAAGTCAAACAAAAGGAAGCCATTAGATAAGGTTTAATTTTTTAGATCTTTTATTCAGTTAAAAAAAATAGATAAAAATAATTTGGAAATTCAATGCGTGCATTGTATTTTTGATTAAATAAATATTTTACATAATACAAAAAGAATTTTAAAACAATGAGTACAGGAGCAACAACCAAAACTTTATTAAAAGGCGGCGAGTTTCTAATTAAAGAAACGGATTTTAATGATGTGTTTACACCACGTGATGTGAATGAAGAACAAAATGCTATACGTCAAACAGCAGTAGATTTCTTAGAAACAGAAGTGTTAACCAAGCCACATTTAGCAAATGAAGTTGATTTGGAAACAACCAAAGTTCTATTAGAAAAAATGGGCGAATTAGGGTTGTTAGGCTTAGCAATTCCTGAGGAATATGGAGGTTTTGGACAAGATTTTAACACCAATTCTATTGTTGTGGAAGCTATGGCAAAAGCTCGTTCATTTACATTGTCTTGGGGAGCACACGTAGGTATTGGAACTTTGCCAATTGTATATTTTGGAAATGAAGCACAAAAACAAAAATACTTACCAAAATTAGCTTCAGGTGAGTTTAAAGCTTGTTATTGTTTAACAGAACCAAGCTCAGGCTCTGATGCTTTGGGTGCTAAAACTAGAGCTGATTTATCTGTAGATGGTACACATTATATTTTGAATGGTCAAAAAATGTGGATTACCAATTCTGGCTTCGCAGATATATTTATCGTTTTTGCTCAAGTAGATGGTGATAAATTTACTGGTTTTATTTTGGAGAAAGAAATGCCAGGATTGACTTTGAATGCAGAAGAAAAGAAAATGGGTATTAAAGGTTCTTCCACTCGTCAAGTATTTTTAGAAAATGTAAAAGTACCAAAAGAAAATTTATTAGGAGAAATAGGAAAAGGTCACTTGATTGCCTTTAATATTCTGAATATTGGTCGTCATAAATTGGGTATTGGCTCAGTTGGTGCTGCGAAAGTAACACTTGGACATGCTGCAAAATATGCTATGGATCGTCAGCAATTTAAAACGCCAATTGGAAAATTTGGTGCTATTCAACATAAAATTGCTGAAATGGCAATTCGTATTTATGCATCTGAAAGTGCTTGTTATCGTGCATCTGGCGATATTGACAACCTAGAAAAAATATTATTGAATGATGGTAAAGCATTTCAAGAAGCAATTTTAGGTGCTGCTGATGAGTATTCAATTGAGTGTGCATTTTTAAAAGTGCATGGCTCTGAAGTTTTAGATTATTGTGTTGATGAAGCCGTTCAGATTTATGGCGGAATGGGCTTTTCAGAAGAAACTGAAGTTTGTGGCTCATATAGAGATGCAAGAATTAATAGAATTTTTGAAGGTACAAACGAAATTAATCGTTTACTAACTGTTGATATGCTGATTAGAAAAGCAATGGGTGGTAAGTTAGATTTAATGAGTCCAGCAATGGCGATTCAAAAAGAATTAATGAGCGTTCCAGATTTTTCTGATGCTGAAGAATCAACATTAAGCAATGAAATTAAAGCAGTTAAAAATGCCAAAAAAGCAATTTTAATGACGGCTGGTGCTGCTGTTCAAAAACTGATGCAAAAGATGAAGCACGAGCAAGAAATATTAATGAATATTGCCGATATGATTTTAGAAACTTATGCTATGGAATCTTCATTATTGAGAGTTCAAAAACAAATTGCATTAATAGGGGAAGCAGAAGCTGAATTAGAAATTGCTATTTTAAAAACTTATGTAAGTGATGCTATGGAAAGAGTGAATTTACACGGAAAACACGCATTGCAATCGTTTGCTGACGGCGATGAATTAAGAATTATGTTGATGGGTTTAAAACGTTATACCAAAACGGAAGTTTTTAATACTAAAAATGCAAGAAGAAAAATTGCTGAAAAAGTATTGGAAGAAGGAAGATATTGTTTCTAAGAATCAATATTTACTTATATAAAAAGGCTGTCTGAAAAATTTTGGACAGCTTTTTTTAGTGTCTTTAGTATTTGTATCACTGTTTTTAATATATAAAAAATAGTATAACTTACGTCAAAAACATTAATACCAATTTGTGGGTTAAGGTAAATTTAAAAGCATATATGCACCTATTTTTAATCCTATTGTTTTCCCTTGTAAATTCCACTCTGGTTTTATATTTATACCAAAGAACGTTAAACAGCTATGTGCAACATCTATCGTTTGGGCTGATGTGATTTTTCCGGGATTAACATCTTCTCCATTTATAATAATAAAAGCATGACGAATATTAGGATTAATTATGCCCAAACTATGTCCAATATTTCTTCCAATTACTCTACCACCGTGGTCTGTTGAAATAATGACTAACCAATCTTCATTGTATAGTTTTTTTCTTTGTTCGATAATAGAGAATGTTTTTTATAAAATCATCTTTTCTTTTTATGGCATCTGTGTAGGTGCTATTTTTTTTAGTAAATTTATTTAAGTGTCCATAGTGATCAACGTCTTCTAAATGTACAAATGTGGCATCATAAACATCTACATTAAGCATAGTCAAAATGTTATTTTCTATAATAGAGTCTGGGAGGTCTCTGTCTTCTACTGGAGCATAGTCAATATAATCTCACATAATATATTTATTAATATCCATCCATGAAGAAAAAGAGGCTAACTTTAAATCTGGCTTCTCATCTTTTAAATATTTTAAAAATGGTGGATATTTTATATAATTGCCTTTATAGAATTTGTTATTATTTTTTTGCTTTATGCTTTCTCCAGTGAACACCTGTAAGCATACTGCTCCAATTAGTAGCACTCATTGTACGCCTTTCATTTATCATTTTGTACGAATAGGCAGTATCTGATAAATGGAAAATGCTATTCATAGTAGGCGAGTATTCTTTATTTATAACATCTGCTCCACAGCCGTCTAAACCAATAATTAGCAGTTTCTTTTTTTGAGAAAAAGATGTAGAATATATACAAATGATAACCAATAGTAATAAATTTTGTTTCATAGTTTTACTTTTTTTACAACATATACAATTTACTTTAAAGTAGATTACTTTAAATACTCAATCTGTGCTATTTATCAACTTTCTATTTTTAGCACGGTACAAATATAGAATATTTCCCATTTTTTTCATTTGTATTTTAAATTAGTTATGGCAAAGTGTAATATAATTGATACAGGGTGTAATTTAAAGTATATGCAACGTTGTGTACTAAATATTATTGTTAAATGTTTTTTTTATTTATAATCAACTAAATAAATCAAGGAAGCTGTCCGAAATGTTCAAGGCAGTTTCTTTTTATTTGAGTAGGTAATAGAATGAGATTTTTTTAAGCAACTCTCATCGCCTTCATTTTTACTTTTCGGACATTCTTATCTTTTTATGTATAATTCCTTGAAAATAAAATTGACAAGAAAAGTTTTATTGTTTAACTTTGATAATGATAAACTTGAAAAAATTATAAGAAAAATTATGATATATTCACTAATACTCATAAGTATAGTGAGTATTGCACCTTCTTGTTCAAAAAAAGATGCTAAAGTAAGTGCAAAAGATGAAGTAGTTAAACTTTTAACTTGGGGAAAATGGTTTAATATTGAGCGATATGGAGATGGAATACTTGAAGAGGATTGTTTCAATAAATCACATTATTTACTCTTTAGTCCTGATGGTACAATGATACAATCTTATAATTTAGATGTTCAATCAGGAGTTTATTCGGTTAATGAAGATGGTAAGTCAATGTCTATTACTTTAGATGGACTGCCGAAAATTGAAATTACAAGTGTAACGTTTTCAGAATTTAATTCCAAATTAACACTAGAAGCTTTTTATGGTCCAGTAAAGAAAAAATTAGTATATTCAAAAACTTCAAAGTCTTATTATTAGTTTAGCGGTTTGATTATTTACAACCATTTTAGCTTAAATACTGCTTTTCTAAATTATTTTTGTTTATTCAATACAGGGAATAAAAATGAAAATATATAGCAATTTTGTATATTGTAAATCCTAAGAGTATTACAAATGAAATTTATTGAGCAAATTGTTGAACATATACAAAATACTGAAAGTTGCGAAAACTTACAAAATCAATTATTTTTATTTCCTAGCAAACGTGCAGTTGCTTTATTCAATGATTTATTACAAAAGTATTTTGAAAATGAAGTTTTTGTTTTTCCAAAAGTGCAAACGATACAAGAATTTTTTATTGAAAACTCAACCTTTAATGTGGTTGATGAATATATTTTATTACAAGAATTATATTTTGTCAATGAAGCTGTAACCCAAACACCACAGTCTTTTCATCAATTTATAGGCTGGGGGAAATTAGTGCTGAAAGATTTTGATGAAATTGATAAATATTTAGTAGATACAAAGTATTTTTTTGATGTTTTATTGGCACATAAAGAAGTGGATATTCATTTCAATGTAGATGAAATAGTAAAAGAATATTTAGAAAGTTTTTATGCAAATATACATAATGAAAAGCAAGGAATTTTCTTTGAAGATTTTATTCAAACTTGGAAATACTTAGGCGAAATTTATAATGTTTTTGGACAAAGATTATTAGAAAAAAATATTACTTACGAAGGAAAATCATTTCGTTTGTTGCTTAAAGAAATTGAAACTAAACAAAAGCAATTGCCTTATTTGAAAATTCATTTCTGTGGATTTAATGCTTTTACAACTTGTGAAAAAAATCTTTTAGATACTTTAATTAGTCAATATGCTGTAAATACTTGGTGGGATATTGATGAGGACTTTATTAAAAACGAATTCCACGAAGCTGGTAATTTTCTTAGAAAATATTATCAAGAATACAAAGGCAAACAACATCATTGGATTTCAGATAAAGAGCAAAGTAAAAGGATAGATGTTGTTGCAATGCCAACAAATGTTGGACAAGTACATTACGTTTGGAATGCAATTAATTTGGAAGAAAATAATTGTATTGTCTTATGTGATGAAAATTTAATGGATTATTGTCTGCCGATTTTTAATGTTGAGACTACCAATATAACAATGGGGCTTAACATTAAAAAGATTAGTGTATTTGAGTTGTTGAATGTTTATATCAATTTACTAGATTCAATTACGATAGTAGATGATATAACTTATTTAAAAGGTGAATCAGCTTTGTCATTTTTCCTCTCTGGATTATTAGAAAAGCAAATTCCCAAAAGAAGTGAATTAGTTAAATATTTATTTGGTAGCGAAGTCATTTCTTTACCATTGGTACAAACTTTAATTGCAGATGATTTGTATCGTTTGATTGCTGAACCTTTTAATGCTACAACTGTTTTGCAAAATTTGTTAGATTTAATTCAATTGTCCAATACTGAACCACACATAAAACAAACTTTGACGGAATATATTTCTACAATTCAATATACAACTCAACAAAACATCATTCAGTCTTCTGAAGATGTGTTGGCTATTTTAAATATGTATGTTGGGAATCAAAGTATGGCTTATGAAACAAAATTAGATAGTAAAGTTCAGATTATGGGATTTTTAGAAACAAGACTACAAGATTTTGAAAATATCTATATTCTTAGTTTGAATGATTCGATTATGCCAGGAACAAACAGAACTAATTCATTTATTCCTTATAACCTTCGGAAAAGCTTCCGCCTTCCTACTTTTGACCAATTTGACGGTATTAATGCCTATCATTTTTTTAGATTATTGAAGCGTGGCAAAAATATTACATTGATTTATAACAATTCATCAATTGATAATGAAGAAGAAAAAAGCCGATTCATTAGACAAATTGAATATGACTTTGAGAATGAAACCATAGAACAGCATGCTGTTTTAATGAAAAATAATGATGATAAGAAAATTAATAAAGATATTGTTTTTAATAAATCAGAAGCTATTATTGATAAGTTAAAAGAAAGAATATTTTCGCCAAGTTCATTAAAATTGTATTTAAGTTGTCCTGTTCAGTTTTATCTGAAGTATATTGTTGGTATCAATGAACCTAAAGATTTATATGCAAATTTTGATAGTGCTTATTTTGGAACTATTTTACATAAAATATTAGAATTATATTATAGTGATTTTCAAAAAGGTATTGAACTAAAAGATACTGATATTTATTTTAATCAAGCCATTGCAGACTCTGAAATTGTTCCCTTAAATTATTATACTGGAAAGAAGGTTTTGGATAAGAAAGTGATTAAAAAACTAGTTTTAGATATTTTAAAAAATGATAAAGAAGAAGAATTTAAAATTGTTGGATTAGAAGATGAATTAATTGCAGCAGTTTCGGTAAATAATTCTGAAATTAAAATTAAAGGAAAATTAGATAGAGTAGATAAAATTGATAATACAATCCGAATTTTAGATTATAAAACAGGAGAAGTAAAGCTCTTAACTTTTCCTGATGAAAATAAAAAAAGTAAATCAAAAAATGGAGAACCTGAAGTGTCTGAAACCGATAAATTTTTTAATAAATTATTTGGTATGGATAATGGTGGTTATCCTGAAACTTTTCAAGGCTTGATGTATGCTTGGTTATATAGCAAGTCTAAAGATACTAATGCAAAAGATTTGTCGATAAGCGTTGGTTTTTACTTAGCAAAAAAACTTCAAGGAGGCATACAATATCTTAATGATGGTAACCCAATTCCGATAGCTATTTTAGAAGAATTTGAAAAAAGATTAATTGCATTATTGCAAGAAATATTAGATATTAAGACACCTTTTATTGTCAATGCAAATTCTAAAAGTTATCAATATTCTGCTTATGCAGATTTGTTGAGTTTATAATAAATTTATTTGCTCAATTTTCTTTTGATGAATTTGTCAAGAAGCCACATAACAAACCAGTAAATTGGTAAAAAGACTGGATAAAATATTAATGCTAAAATTGATGAATAACCATGTGATTTTCCAGCATCTGTGCCTATAATATCATCAATCATTGTAAAGGAATAAATATAACTTATTAAAAACAACAGTGGCACTAATATACTTCCTATGCCGACCACTAATGATTGTTTTTTATTAGGATTGCGTTTTCTATAAAGTATGATTAAAATTAAATGTATAACAAAAAGAAGTAACCCAACTAAAAGTGCAATTCCAAAAGGCTCAATTGATATTAATATCGATGCTAATTTATTAGGCATTGGGGTATAAGAAAACGCTAAATATTCATCTGGTAATTTGTTAAAATGCCAATTGTTCTTTTGTTGAAATTTTTTTTCTTCAGGTAGCCCAATATTTGTTGTTAGTTGTCTTATATTTTCTTCTTGTTCTAATCGAATATCTAAAATTCCAAAAGATTTCCAAAATTTGGCTGGTGTTAAAGAATAATAGAAGCTGTATTTTTTTGTCCATCCAGAAACATCGACCCAAACATTAGCAGTATAACTTACTGTAATCTTATGCTTTCCTTTAGGAATATCTGTTTCAAAATATTTCAAGTCTTGAAGTTTATAGGAGGATTGATAATCTTTGTTCCAAGTAATATCAACATCATCGGCTTCTTTTTTTAAGCCATTATACGAAGCGTCAAGTATAAAATCTGAAGGAATATCTTGAATGAGAACGGAATTATTATCTAGTAAAACTGAAAACTTATCGCCATAGTTTTTGGCATAAAATAAAAGTGGTATTTGATTGCCAGAAATATTACTTTGAATATTGTATTCTATTGTGAATTTCGCTGTTTTAAAATCTGAAGCAATTTTAATGTTGATGGTTTCCGATAGAATATCAATATCCTTGCTAGAAAATGCAGTACTAGTTTTCGTTCCAGGTCGAATAGGCGATGCCATATTGGCGTTTGCAATAAGTACAAACAAAATGCAATGTGATAAAAATGCAAGTTTTAGTTTCATAGTAGTCATTTTGGTTTAAGAAATCTATCTTAATAACTATTCGAAGATAAAACAAAATAGCTTGCTGAACTGCTAAATTAGATTAAACGTTTAAATTTTAAAGGATTCTTATATGGTATGATACTAGAACTCTGTTATCTTGCAAAATTGCTCGTTTGCAGAAGTGTTTTATATTTCTGCAATACTCTTTTTTCTTGTCTCGGTTCGTGTCTTCACGAAACGACATAAGATATTTCATTAAACAATAGTTAGTGAGGATACTAATCAATGCGTAAGTTTTGAATATATGATGATTGCGTCTTATATTTTTCTTAGTTTATTTTTTTATATAGCTTTCAATCACTTTTGTTTTATTCATTTTTGCTGTTTTTCTTTTATTATAATTTTTGTAAACCTATTTTTTTTGATAAACCTATTTTATTTTGATTGCCATAGCCATAAACAAGATAAAATTATCTTATTTTTATGCACAATTTAAAACCTTATAAAAGAATTAATGTTATTTCTTAATAATGTCATTTATACTTTGTAAATTTGCGTCCGAATTATGCCTAAGGTTACTATTGATAATGTTACGATAGATGTTCCCGAAGGAACTACCATCTTGCACGCAGCAAGAATGATAGACGAACAACACGGAACAAATGTTGCACCACCTACAATGTGTTATTACTCTAAGTTAGAAACAACTGGAGGATATTGTAGAACTTGTTTGGTGAAAGTAGAAAAAGGTTCTGAAAAAGACCCACGCCCAATGCCAAAGCCTGTTGCAAGTTGCAGGACAACAGTAATGGACGGTATGGTTGTTACCAATACAAGCTCTGAAGAAATTAAAGAAGCTAGAGGTGGAGTGGTGGAATTTTTATTAATTAACCACCCTTTAGATTGCCCAGTTTGTGACCAAGCTGGAGAGTGCGACTTACAAAATTTAAGCTATGAGTACGGAAAAATGGAAACTAGAACGGAGTTCCGAAGACGTACTTTTGAGCCAATTGATATTGGCGATAAGATAAAACTAAACATGAATCGTTGCATTATGTGTTACAGATGTGTTAAGGTTTGTGATCAGATTACAGATGAAAGAGTTCATGGTGTTCTACATCGTGGATATCATTCAGAAATTTCAACTTATATTGAAAAAGCAATTGATAATGACTTCTCTGGAAATGTGATAGATGTTTGCCCTGTTGGTGCATTAACAGATAGAACTTTCCGTTTTAAAAGCAGGGTATGGTTTACCAAACCTGTTGATGCTCATAGAGATTGCAAAACACCAAAATGTAATGGAAGAGTTCGTTTATGGTTGAAAGGTGCTGATGTATTACGTGTTACTGGTAGAAAAGACCGTTGGGGAGAAGTAGAAGAGTTTATTTGCAATGAATGTCGTTTTGATAAAAAAGCAACGAGTGATTGGGTCATAGAAGGACCAACAAAAGTCAATCATCACTCTGTAATTGCTCAAGGTCAATATGAATATTCTCCGTTGAGATTACACCAAACCAAACAAAAAGGTTTAAATGGTGTTCGTGCAGAATTGGGCGATGGTGCTCTTAATCCAAATAATATTAAGAAATAATGGAATTAGTTATTTTATATAAATTCATTCTTGTTGTCGTAGTTTTTGGAATCTCATTAGGCATCGCAGCCTATTCAACTTATGCTGAGCGAAAGGTAGCTGCATTTATGCAAGACAGAGTGGGTCCAGATAGAGCTGGTCCTTTTGGTTTAATGCAACCTTTGGCAGATGGCTTAAAAATGTTTATGAAAGAAGAGATTATTCCAAATGTTTCTAATAAATTCTTATTCATTTTAGGTCCAAGTATTGCAATGCTTACTGCAAGTATGACAAGTGTTGTGTTGCCTTGGGGTGGAGATTTACAAATTGGAGATGTAAAATTTTCCTTGCATATTGCAGATATCAATGTTGCTGTATTATATGTTTTTGCAGTAGTTTCTTTTGGAATTTATGGCATTATCATTGGAGGTTGGGCATCTAATAATAAATATTCTTTGATGGGTGCTTTGCGTGCAAGTTCCCAAATGATAAGTTATGAATTAGGACTTGGTTTATCATTGGTAGCATTGGTCATGACCACTGGCACAATGAGCGTTAAAGAAATTGTAGAGCAACAATCAGGAGGTTTATGGAATATTTTCTATCAACCTTTGGGTTTTTTAATATTCTTTATTTGTTCGATGGCTGAATTAAATAGAGCGCCTTTCGATTTGCCTGAATGTGAAACTGAATTAGTTGGTGGATATCATACGGAATATTCATCAATGAAATTAGGTTTTTATTTATTTGCAGAATATATCAATATGTTTGTAACCTCTGCAATTATTGTTTCCTTATTTTTTGGAGGTTATAACATTCCATTCCAAAAGTATTTACCATTTGAAGGCAACCTATTAAGTATTTTACAAGTGATTACATTCTTTGGGAAAATATTATTTTCAATTTTTGTAATTATGTGGATTCGCTGGACGCTTCCACGCTTTAGATATGACCAATTGATGAGATTAGGTTGGATGATTTTAATCCCATTAGCTATATTTAATATATTTGGAACCGGAATTGTAATGTTTTTAACAGGTAAAATTTAAACTCTATGGCAACTTTACAATTAACTAATAGAAAAAAAGTAGTATCAAAAAAGGAAATGACTTTATCGGAAAAGTTATACCTTCCTGCAATAACTGTGGGTATGGGCATTACCTTAAAACATTTTTTTAAAAAACCTGCGACAATTAAATATCCTGAGCAAAAAAGACCAATAGCACCAATATATAGAGGACAACATGTTTTAAAAAGAGATGAGAACGGTGCAGAAAGATGTACTGCTTGTGGTTTATGTGCTGTCGCTTGTCCAGCTGAGGCAATTACAATGGAGGCTGAAGAAAGAAAAGTAGGAGAAGAACATTTATACAGAGAAGAAAAGTATGCCAAAGTATATGAAATCAATATGCTGAGATGTATTTTTTGTGGATTGTGTGAAGAGGCTTGCCCAAAAGAAGCTATATTCTTAACTGATAGAATTGTCCCGGTAGATGTTACTAGAGAGGATATGGTTTATGGTAAAGATAAATTAGTAGAAGCTATCGACCAACCTATCAGTGTTGTATTACGCCAAACGAATGATATGCCAGAATTTAAAAAGGAGACTTTCCATTACCATAATCAAACGTGGAAAGATGAAGAAGAAATCAGAAAATCAGAAAAAAAATATTAGACAAATAATACTATGCCATTAACTACCTATTTATTTTTGTTTCTAGCCGTCGTTTCTGTACTAAGTGCATTAATGGTAATTCTTACAAGAAATGCAGTATATAGTGTTTTGTACTTAATTGTTACATTTTTCTCCATTGCAGGTCATTATTTTTTATTGAAAGCAGAGTTTCTTGGTGTTGTGCATATTATAGTTTATACAGGAGCCATTATGGTTTTATTCTTATATATAATTATGATGATGAACCTAAATAAAGATTCTGACGAACGTCGTAAAAATATACATGCAGTTTTGATTGGACTTTCAGCAGGAATATTATTGTTAAGTTTGGTTTATGCAGTGAAAGGTGCAGAAAAGGCAATGTTACCTTCAGTGAGTAATTCTAATGTTGGAAGTATTGAAGTATTAGGTAAAGTGCTATTCCAACAGTATATGTTACCTTTTGAAGTGGCATCAGTTCTATTTTTATCAGCAATGGTGGGTGCTGTATTTTTAAGTAAGAAAAAATTAGATTAATGGCAGAAGTTATAACAGGCGTTCCTATACAATGGTATATATATTTAAGCATCTTATTGTTTACAATAGGAAGTTTAGGCGTAATGTTACGTCGTAATGCTATTATCATTTTTATGTGTATTGAGCTAATGTTGAATGCTGTCAATTTATTATTGGTAGCATTTTCAAAATATTTGGGCGATAGCTCAGGACAAGTTTTTGTATTTTTTATTATGGTCGTGGCGGCAGCTGAAGTGGCTGTTGGATTAGCTATTTTAATGATGATTTATAGAAATAATGGAAGTGTAGATATTGATGAATTAACTAAGATAAAATATTAATATAGAAATGAACGGAGCGAGAATTATAGGATTGACAGTACTATTTATGATGTTGCAAGGTTGTATAACAAAGAAAAAATATTTGGCGACAGAAACTCAAAAGGATAACATCCAATTGTCTTTAAATCAAACCACTTCAGATTTAGCTGAATGTGAGAAAAAATTTGGAAATAAAGTTACAGAATATAATAACTTAAATGATGAATTGGCAAAAGCACAAGCTAAAATTCAGGAATTAAATAAAGAAATTGATTATCAAAAAAATAGCAATGTAAAATTGTTAGACCAATTGTCTAATCTATCAGTAATTAGCAAAGAAGGAGCAGAAAGTATTAAAAAATCTTTAGAAGCAATAGATAGACAAAACCAAGAAATTAATAACTTAAATGCTCAAATCAGAAGTAAAGATTCTTTAAATCTTGCTTTGGTAATGAATTTAAAGCGTTCATTAGATGATGTAAATGACCAAGATGTTGATGTTCAGGTGGATAAAGGTGTTGTATTAATTTCTTTATCTGATAAGATGTTATACAAATCTGGAAGTTATGAAATCACAAATTCAGCTGGTACAGTATTAGAAAAAATTGCTAAAATTATCAATGATTATAAAACATTTGATGTACTCATTGAAGGAAATACGGATAATGTTCCAATAAAAAGTAATTGTATAACGGATAATTGGGATTTGAGTGCTAAGCGTGCAACATCAATTGCGAGAGTATTACATTTAAAATATGGCGTAGATCCTAGCAGAATTATTGCAGGTGGTCGCTCAGAATTTTATCCTAAAGTAGCAAATGATACACCTGCTAATCGTTCTATCAATAGAAGAACAGAAATTATCATTATGCCTAAATTAGATGAGTTTTTTAAATTATTAGAAGTAAAGCCAACTGGGAACTAAAAGATAAAAGAATTAGATAATGAATCAATTGACGATATTAATACCATTTTTGCCTTTAATTAGTTTTCTAATTATTGCTCTTTTAGGAAAAAAATTACCTAAATCAATAATTAACATCTTAGCTCCTGGTAGTATTATTGTTGCTTTCGTCTTTGCTTTAATAGTTCTTGTTCAACAAATACAACATCAACATATAATTGAAATTCAATTGTTTAGTTGGATAAATATTGATCATTTTTCTGTGCCATTTGCATTTTTGATTGACCCGCTTTCAGCAATTTTTATCTGTATCATTACAGGTGTAGGAAGTTTGATTCATATCTATTCCATTGGATATATGCACGATGATGAAGACTATGCTAGATTTTTCTCTTACTTAAATCTATTCGTGTTTTTTATGTTGTTATTGGTGATGGGCAATAATTTATTATTGACTTTTATTGGTTGGGAAGGTGTTGGATTATGTTCTTATTTATTAATTGGTTTTTGGTACAAAAACAGAGCTTATAGTAAAGCTGGAAATAAAGCATTTATAATCAATAGAATTGGTGATTTAGGTTTTTTATTGGGAACTTTCTTAGTTTTTGGAGTTTTCGGTACATTAAACTATACTCAAATTGGTTCAAATTCAATTGCGATTCTAAATAATGGACATTTAATTACGGCAATTACTTTACTTTTATTTGTCGGTGCAACTGGAAAATCAGCTCAGATTCCATTATACACTTGGCTGCCTGATGCGATGGCTGGACCAACTCCGGTTTCAGCTTTAATACATGCAGCAACAATGGTTACTGCTGGAATATATTTAATTGCAAGATGTAATATTTTATTTTCTTCTGCTGAAATTACCATGAGTGTTATTGCTATAATTGGTGTTGCAACATCTTTATTAGCAGCAATAATTGCTGTGTTTCAAAATGATATTAAAAAAGTTTTGGCCTATTCGACGGTTAGTCAATTAGGATTGATATTTTTAGCATTAGGTGTTGGTGCATATACTGCTGGTGTTTTTCACGTATTGACACATGCATTTTTTAAAGCTTTATTGTTTTTAGGTGCGGGTAGTGTTATTCATGGAATGAGCGGAGAACAAGACATTAGGAAAATGGGTGGACTGAAAAGTAAAATGCCTATTACACATATTACTTTTTTGATTGCTACAATTGCTATTGCTGGAATCCCACCATTAGCAGGTTTCTTCTCTAAAGATCAAATTTTGGCAAGCACTTTTGTATCGAGCAAAATTTTATTTGGCTTAGGTTTATTTGCTTCTTTATTGACAAGCTTCTATATGTTTAGATTGTATTTCTTAACTTTTCATGGAGAATTTAGAGGAACAGAAGAACAAAAGCATCATCTGCATGAGTCTCCAAAGTCTATGACTATTCCTTTGATTGTTTTAGCTGGATTGTCTATTGTTGCTGGATTTATAGGATTCCCGCATGCTTTAGGTGTAGCAATCGGAGTACCTAATCTATTTGATCATTTCTTAGAAAAAACAGTAGCACCTTTACATGCTGAAATTAGTTTAAATACGGAATTAGCTTTAATGGGTGTAACAACTGTTTTGATTTTAATCACAATTTATATTGCAAAAGTATTATTTATTGATAAGAAAAATGTTCCGCTTTCTGATGAAGAACCAATGTCTTTAAGTAAGGAAATTGTTTACCATAAATTCTATGTTGATGAAATTTATCAAGTTTTTGTGATTAAATCTTTATATGGTATTTCTACTTTTATTAATAAAATAGTTGAACAATTTGCATTAAAAAATATAGTTGATGGTGTAGGGAAAATCGTAGTCGGATTGGGTAGTGTTTTAAGATATACACAAGTAGGAACGATTAGTTTGTATATTGTTTTTATGGTTTTTGCCATAGCACTATTTGTAATGTATAAATTTTATTTTTTAATCTTCCATCAATTCTAACCAACTCCAGAAAATAAAGATATGGCTACCTTGATACTTATTATAATACCAGTTTTATTTGCGTTGCTTGTTTTGACAAGCAATAAAAATATGTCTAAATTTTTATCGGTTGCTGGTGCTTGTTCAAGTTTAATAATGACTTTATTTATTATTTTCTTATTTAAAAATACTAATGGAAATAGTGAATTATTAGCTTGGCATACTGAATGGTTGCCAGAAATAGGTGCTGATTTTTATACTAAAATTGATGGTTTAAATATTGTAATGATATTATTGACAGCATTGGTTACGCCTTTTATTTTTCTATCTGTTAATAAGGAAAAAGTTTACTATTCCGACAAGTTGTTTTATGTTTTAATGTTGTTGATGCAGAGTGCAATTTTTGGCGTATTTATTGCTAAAAATTTGTTTTTGTTCTATATATTTTGGGAGTTGGCATTGATTCCAATTTTCTTTATCGTTTTATTGTATGGTGCTGAAAATAGACAAAAAATTACATTTAATTTCTTTGTTTATACTTTGATGGGTAGTTTATTCATGTTAGTTGCTATTATTTATCTAGGTACAAAAACGAGTGCATCAAATTTTAATGTAGAGCAAATTTATTTTGTTGCTAAAACCTTAACTTTAAACGAACAATATTTTTTGTTTGCTTGTTTCTTTCTAGCATTTGCCATAAAAATTCCAATTTTTCCATTTCATACTTGGCAACCCAACACCTATGTTGTTGCTCCAACTCAAGGAACGATGATGTTGTCCGCTTTGATGTTGAAAATGGGTTTGTTTGGTTTGATTTTTTGGTTGATTCCAATTGCCCCATTGGCTTGGCAAAAATTATCGTTCTTTTTAATTCTTTTAGCTGCAATCAGTACTATTTATGGAGGATTGATGGCATTTATTCAAAATAATTTTAAAAGATTATTAGCATATTCCTCAATGGCTCACGTTGGTTTAATTGCTGCTGGTATTTTTGCTTTTAATTTGGCAAGTGTTCAAGGTGCAATTATTCAAATGTTGGCTCATAGTATTAATGCGGTTGCTATGTTTTATATCTATGATATCATCCAAACTAGAACTCAAACTGATGAAATTAAGCAGTTAGGTGGTATTCGAGCGAAGAATACGTTGTTTTCAGTGTTTTTTATTATCTTATTAATGGATAGTATAGCATTGCCTTTATCTGTATCTTTTGTTGGGGAGTTTTCTTTATTGTATGGTATCTTTCAATTTAATTACTATTTAGCAGGATTTGCTGGCTTGTCAATAGTTTTAGGTACAACTTATATGGTGGTTGCTTATCATAGAATGATGCACGGACAAACGAGCGAAGCAGCTCAACAATTCAATCTATTAAACGCATCTGAGATTTTTATATTAGCAACATTATCTGTATTGGTAATTTTATTTGGTGTATGCCCAAATTTAATATTAAATCTTACTGAAAGAGACGCCATTCATTTAATCGAACATGTAAAAACTATACTAAATAAATAAGTGTGAAGGAACTATTGTTATTATCAGGTTTAGGTATGGGCACATTGTTGCTGGAGATTTTTAATCTCCGAAAGTTGATTTTGCCTATTGTTATTATTGGTCTTTTAGTCAATGTTGGTTTTTGCATATACGATTACAATCAACCTCAAGAAGTTTATCAAATGTTGTTTTTAGATAATACAGCTTTGTTCATTACTGCGGTGCTTTCTTTCTGTACAGCTTGTTGGTTTATTATGAATTTAGATTTAAAGAACGATGAGCATTCCTTGTCCGACCACACCTCTTTAGTTCTATTCTCATTAGTTGGGGCTTTTATTATTTCGAGTTATATCAATTTGTTTATGTTGTTTATTGGAATTGAAATTCTTTCTATTCCTTTATATGTATTAGCTGGATCAAATAAACGAAACATTTATTCAAATGAAGCTGCTTATAAATATTTAATAATTGGTGCTTTTATTAGTAGTTTCTTATTATTAGGTATTACTTTTCTTTATGGAGCTACTGGCTCTTTCGATATCAGACAAATTGCAATTGGTACGTTAAATCCTAAATTGAATGCTCAATTGTATTTAATTGGGGTACTTTTAATATTTTTTTCAATTTCTTTCAAATCATCTATTGCACCTTTCCATTTTTGGGCTCCTGATGTATATTCTGGTTCGCCAACAAGAGTTACTGCTTTTATGGTAACGATTGTAAAAGTAGCTGCATTAGCTGCATTTTTAAGATTTTTTATAATGGCTTTAGGTATCGTGCATCAAATATATGCTAATGTAATTTTGACATTTGCTTTACTGTCAATAATTTTTGCAAACTTAATAGGTACAGTTCAACAAGATGTAAAAAAGCTAATGGCATATTCAGGAATTACACATGCAGGTTTTGTTTTCTTGGGTATGGCTTTTAATTCGCCAAATACATCAGGTGTTATTTTGTATTATTTAGCATCGTATGCATTTACAGGTATCGCTCTTTTTTGGGTGATTGTTGAATTGAGTAAACAAGGAATTAATGAAATTGATGGTTATAAAGGTTTGGTAAAAAAGAATCCTTTATTGGCATTTACATTAATCTTATCATTATTATCAATGGCTGGAATTCCACCGATGGCAGGATTTTTTGCTAAATATTTAGTTTTAGTTCAAGTGATTACGCTCGGGAAAGTATGGATTGCAATAGTTGCTATTATTGCTTCTTTAATTTCGGTGTATTATTATTTCAAATTAATAATTATAAGTGTACAAACTGCTGGAATTGAAGAAAACGATAAAATAATATTAAACCTATTATCTAAAATTACTTTAGTAGTATTAAATCTATTGATTATTGGAATGGGTATTTTTGCTAATTATATTATAAATCTTATTTAATATGGAATTTTCAAATCTTTTATGGGATGTTGAAGATGGTATTTTAATCATCACAATTAATAGAGCTGATAAATTGAACGCACTCAATGGTGCTACAATTGAAGAAATAAAAACAGCATTTGCTAGAGCTAAAGCTGTATCTGGACTGAAAGGTATTATTTTAACTGGAGCTGGAGAAAAAGCATTTGTTGCAGGAGCGGATATTGCAGAGTTTCAAGGAAAAAATCAAGAACAAGCAAAAGTATTGGCACAAAGAGGGCATGATGTTTTCTTTTCTATTGAGCAGATGCCAATTCCTGTGATTGCAGTTGTGAATGGTTTTGCATTGGGCGGTGGTTGCGAATTATCTATGGCTTGTCATTTAAGAATTGCTACTCAAAACGCTAAATTTGGACAGCCTGAAGTGAATTTAGGCATCATTGCAGGTTATGGCGGAACACAAAGATTAATACAATATATCGGAAAATCTAAAGCTATGGAATTGCACCTAACGGGTGATATGATTGATGCAAACGTAGCTCTAAACTTAGGATTAGTGAATTATGTTGAAAATGGTAAAGATGTTGCTATCGCTAAGGCAAAAGAAATAATAAATAAAACAGCAACTAAAGGTCCTGTTGCAATTGCTAAAGTAATAGAGTGTATCAATACTTATTATAATGAATGTGAAGATGGTTTTAATGCAGAGGTTAATGCGTTTGCTTCTTTATTTGAAACTGAAGATGTAAAAGAAGGTGTAGCTGCATTTTTAGAGAAACGTAAGCCTGACTTTAAAGGAAAATAGTTTCATTATTATTTTTGTTGTTGATTAAACTGCTAAAAATTTGCTAATTTTTGGTATCTAAGAAATTAGGTATTATATTTATCCAATTAACATTTTTATAGATAAATGGAAATGCCTTTAAATTCAGATTTAAACAATTTACGCTTATTAATTGATGATATTGATAATGCTTTATTGCAATTGTTTAAAGATAGAATGGAGATTTCAAAAGCTGTAGGCGAATTTAAAAAAGCAAATCAATTGCCCATTTTTCAAGAAAATAGATGGAATGAATTACTGAAAGATAGGTTGCTCAAAGGCGAAAAGATACAACTGTCAGAGACTTTTATAAAAACAATTTTTGAGGCAATTCACGACGAAAGCCTACGATTACAAAATCATTTACAAGAAAAATGAATGATTTTATAATTTTTTTACATTTCAAATTTTGACCTCACTATAAATAGTGATACTTTTATACCAAAATATAGGTATGAAGAAAATATTGGCATTAGTTGTTTGTTTTATTATGGTGCAAAATTTTGGATTTGCAGCGGATCCAGTTCAATTGAAATCTGAAAATTATTTACTGAAATATACTTTAGTAAAATCTCATACAGTTGAAACAATTAAAGCTGTTTGGAAAAAGAATGGTATTCCAAAAATGATTTTACCTGTAAAAAACGATGTCGATATTTATGAAATTATCTATAAAGCACCATGGATAGATGGCACTTGGATAGAAGCTTCTGGTTTATGTTATGTTCCAAAAGTAAAAAATAAAGTACCAACAGTAATGTATGGTCATGGTACGCAAATAGAAAAAGATAGAAATGTTTCAGATGGTGATGCACAGCAAGGAATTTGTTTAGGTTTTGCAACTGATGGTTATTTGGCTTTATATCCTGATTATTATGGTATTGGCAAAAGTAATGCTAGACATTTATATCAACATGCTTGGAGTGAAGCAATGTCTTTTATTTATATGTTGTATGCAGTAGAAGAATTAAAAGTAAAGATTGGTAGTATAGTAACAAATGGTCAATTATTTCTTACTGGATATTCACAAGGAGGACACTCTTCGTTTGCAGCACAAAAATATATTGAAGCTTTAAATGATCCAAGATTTCAAGTTACTGCAACATCGCCAATGTCTGGTGCTTATGATATGACTGGAGAGCAAGAAAAATATATGTTTCAAGAGTATCCACGTCCATTTTATTTGCCTTATTTGTTGACTTCTTATCAAATGGCATATAAAGTTTTAGATATTGATAATATTTATGATATTTTTAAAACACCTTTTGATACTTTATTGCCGGATTATTTTGAAAATAATAGAAACAAAACATTATATGCTTTAGATAGTTTAATGCCTAAAATTCCAGCTGATATAGTTGAAAAACAATATGTTAATGACTATGTAAATAAAGCTAATTATCCATTCAAAGTAAGATTAAAGGAAAATAGTTTGACAGATTGGAAACCTAAGGCACCTGTTCAATTGTGTTATTGCAAAGGAGATAGAGAAGTAAATTACAAAAATTCAGAGGTTACTTATGAAAATATGAAAGCTTTGGGAGTTAAGAATATTAAATTGAATAATTTAAGTGATTATTTAGACCATAATACTTGTGCTATTTTTGCTGTCTTATCTACTAAATATTTCTTTGATAGATATAAAGATAAAGGTGAAAATCCTAAAATGAAAGATGTTCCTAAATTTAAAAAGATGCTTTCTAATATCATCAAAAAGAAAGAAGAGAAGAAGTATTTATCAGGTGGGGCAGATGTTGCTTATACAACGGAACATAAGCAAGAATAATCCAAATTCTGAAATCAGAAAAATCTTTGTAATATTGTCCTATGTTAGATAAAAATAGGATATATCAAATTATTTTTAATCATGATACAAAAGCAGGACGTACTTTTGATATTATTCTCTTATGGGTAATTTTATTTAGTGTACTTGTTGTTATAATAGAAAGTGTACCTTATTTTAAGCTAAATTTTTATACATTATTTAGAACGGTCGAACTATTTTTAACCACTTTATTTACAATTGAATTTGTTCTTAGAATTTGGAGTTCGCCAGATAGAAAAAAATACTTATTTAGCTTTTGGGGAATTATTGATTTATTAGCAATTCTTCCAACATATTTAGAGTTATTTTTTATTGATTCACACTATTTGGTTACAATTAGAATTTTCAGGTTATTGAGAATTTTTAGAATACTCAAACTTTCTAATTTTAGTCGTGCAGCAAATGTCTTAATCGTAACGCTCGTTAATAGTAGTTATAGAATAAGTGTCTTCTTTTTTGTTGTTATTTTTATTGTAACCATTTTAGGTACTTTGATGTATATTGTGGAAGGTGGGAAAGGAGATTTTGATAGTATTCCGAATTCTATTTATTGGGCTATTGTAACGATTACAACAGTAGGATTTGGAGATATTGTACCAACAACAGTTGCTGGAAAATTTTTAGCCTCTTTTGTGATGCTATTAGGTTATGCTATAATTGCAATTCCTACAGGTATTGTAACTGCAGAAATGACAAGGAATAGAAGTGGGAAAGTAAGTTGTCCAAAATGTTCATTAAAACAAAGTCAAGAACATAAATTCTGTTCCGAATGCGGAACAGAATTATCTTCTAAAGAGAATTTGGATAAAATTAAATCCGATTAAACATTTTTGAGAATTGCATCATCGCTGCAATATTATCTACCTTAATTTGTCCTGCCATAAAAGCAGCTGTTGGGTCTAGTTTGCCTAATTCTACATTGGCATAAGTTTCATCATCTGCACTAATTGTGCAAACTGCAGCTTCATTTAAACCTTCAGAAACAATTGCATCTCCGTTGGTAATAACGACAGAATAAGCTCCGCCATTTGCACCAGAAATATCAAAATTGAATATAGTAGAATAATTGGCTGCCTTATCTTTTTTAATTCTCAATGGAATGGACAAAATTATATCTTTTGCGGTTTCAGGATTGCCCCAAGCTTTGCCTTTGGTAGTAATTTCATCATTATATACTTTTTTGTATTTAATATCGTCAATAATAATTTTAGCCAATATCTCACGCATAATTTGTGTAGTTCCGCCTACAATGGTACTAACTCTAGCATCACGATATGCTCGAGCAATAGGAAAATCTTCCATATAGCCATAACCACCGAACATTTGCAAACATTTATCTACTATTTTATTTCCTAATTCTGTCATATACATTTTTGCCATTGTACATTCTTTTACAGGAATTTCGCCATTTGCCATCAGCCATGCTGCATTATAAGTCATGTGTTTTCCAGCTTCCAATTCTGTATAAAGTTGAACCATCTCATGTCGCAACACTTGGTATTTCTTGATTTGCTTGCCGAATGCTTCACGTTCGTTCATATATTTTAAGGTTTGTTCCAAACAAGCATATCCGCCACCTACTCCCATCACCGCTGCAACTAATCTTTCAATTTGAAAACTTTCCATAATATAGAAAAAGCCCATTCCAACTTTTCCAACTAAATTTTCTTTCGGTACTTTTACATTATCAAAAGCTAATTCACCAGTATCTGAAGAATGCCACCCAATTTTTTTTAATTGTGATGATGTAAAGCCTGGAGTTCCACGTTCTACAACAATTAAACTAATTCCATTGATTCCAGCATTGGCATCTGTTTTACAAGCAACTACAACAAAATCTGCAAAATGACCATTAGTAATAAAAGTTTTAGAGCCATTTATTACAAAATTATCGCCTTCCAAGACAGCAGTTGTTCGCATAGATTGTACATCAGAACCTCCAAATGGTTCAGTTATAGCAATTGCACCGACTTTCTTACCTTCTATCGCAGGACGTAAAAAACGCTCTCTCAACTCATCACTTCCTGCTTCTGCCAAGTGGTTCGTTGCCATATATTGATGAACTGAAACGGCTGCACAAACACCAGCATAGCCGCATTTTGCTAATTCTTCTAAATATGCAACGGTATAAAAAATATCAGCTTTTGAACCACCAAACTTTTCATCATGGTTAATGCCTAAAAATCCCTGCTCTCCTAATTTTAGAAATAATTCTCTCGGAATTTTTTCATCTTTTTCCCATTGGTCAGCAAATGGCATTACTTCTCTATCTATAAATTGCTTTACGGAACTTCTGAATAACTCATGTTCTTCATTAAAAAATTGTGATTTCATTTTTTTTATTAATTTTGGCTTGTTATTTGAATGAAAATATAAAATTAAACTAATAATGATAGCTAAACTGAATTTCAAACCTACGCTTTTATCTTATGTTAAGTATTCTTTAATTTTGATTGCTTTTTTGTTTTCATCCATTGTTGTTGCACAAAATAATGATGCGATGTATTATAAAAAGGAATACTATAAGATTTCTTATAGTAAAACAATTACATACAAAACTGCAAAAGATTTTAGAGGTAATAATATTACTTTGCAAGCAGATTTGAATTATCCAGGCGATGCAAGTGATAATAGTGAAAATGTAAAACGTCCTGCTGTTATTTTGTACCACGGTGGTGGTTTTTTTCCTCCCGGAGGTAGAAATAATGCTATAAATAAACAGTTTTCAGATTATTTTAATAAAAGAGGTTTTGTTGCCATTCCTGCATCATATAGATTGGGTTGGAATTATAAAGGAAAAGGAATTCAAGATGTTTTAACAGCTTGTTTTACCACAAATCCAGAAGACTATAAAGATGCTATGTATCGTGCTTTTCAAGATTCTAGAGATTTGGTTAGATATTTAAAAGACCATGCTGATGAATTTAATATAGACCCTAATGCTATTTTTGTTTTAGGTTATAGTGCTGGTGCAATTTTAGCTTTAACGCATCTTGGAGATGATACTGAAATGTTTAATGCAGATAGAGCCAAACGTTTAGGGCCAATGCCTATGGATGAAAAATCAACTCAAGTTGCAGGTGTAATAAGTATTGCTGGTGCACATACGATGCCTGATGCTCAATATAGAAACGTACCTACTGTTTTCTTTCACGGTACTTGTGATTTTGCAGTGCCTTATGATGGCGATGCAAAAATGATTGCTTGTCCACGTTTTCCTAAAACTTATGGCCCAGATGTAATTTCAGAAAACTTAAAAAAACAAAATATCTTTTATGAAATGTACAGTTTTTGTGGATATGACCATGATTTTCTTAGTAAAGGCGAACCAGCAACTACTAAAATGTCAAAAGGTTTGCAATTTGTTGTTGATGAAACAACTGAGTTTATGAATAAAGTTATTAATGGAAATGCTGCTCAAAGTAAAGAAGTAACCGTAACAGCATTGTCAGAATTTCCAAATACAGCTGCAAAAGGTGGTTGTGCAAAAAGCAAAAATTTTGAGGCTTGTAATGGAAGTTTACAACCTATTACAATTACCAATACCAACAACAAACCTATACCTAATTTAAGAAATGAACTCTATCCAAATGTTGGACAAGTTGTAGATAATAACAATAATACTAATCAGCAAGAATATCCTGAGTTTCCACTTAAATTTGAGTTGGTAGAAAAAGAAGTGTCTATTTATGAAGCTATTCAAGTTTTTGTATCAACACCAAAATCTACGACATTAACAATTGATGTTTTTAATATTGTTGGTGCTAAAATTGCACAAACTCAAGTTGTTGTGAATGCTGGAGAATCCGTAATTAATTTGAATAGTGGAGAATGGAATGAAGGGAATTATGTAATTGCTATTTCCGAAGGAGGCGAAGCTAAATACGTTGATTTCTTTACGCTTAAAGATACTTTCTTCTAAATAAGTACCACTATCCTTAATTAGTGTTAAACTAAATAAGCAATAGCTTATAAATTTGCTTTATATTTTTATAATGTCTAACTTTAGTGTATAAAATTTAATATTATGATGTCCAATGTATTTAACAATAAAGTAAGCGAAGCTAGAGTCGTGTTGAAACCATTTGCTATTAAACTTACTAGAGATATTACAGATGCTGAAGATTTAGTGCAAGAAACAGTATATAAGGCTATTGTAAACTATGAAAAGTTTCAAACAGGTACAAATTTGAAGGCATGGTTATATACTATAATGAAAAATATATTTATTAATGATTATAGAAAAAAAGTTTCTAGAAATGTAATTGTTGATAATACACCCAATGATTTCTTATTAAACGCTTCTGTTACAATTTCTAATAATGCGGAAAGAGCATTTGTAATGGAAGATATTAATCGTGCGTTATTAAAAATCTCTCCCGAATTAAGAGTGCCTTTTTTAATGCATTACAAAGGTTATAAATACAAAGAAATTGCTGATAAATTAAATCTGCCATTAGGAACAGTTAAAAGCCGTATATTTTTTGCTCGTAGAGATTTAGCTCAATTGTTGGAGAAAGATTATAGATAACTTTTTTTTATTATTTTATTTCAAAGTTCCATTAGTTTTACTTTTAAGTTTTCTTTTGATGATTGTAATCTGTATTAAATAAAATACGTTGTTTTTTTAAGTTTCAATCTCGTATTTTTAGATTTTAAAATTGAATATGGGAATTCCAAATATAAAAGGAAACCTATTGCTGGAATTGTATAATTTTGCTAATACACCAATAGATTTCTTACGCCAACAATTTGAAAGAAATGGCAATCAATTTAAAGTTTCTATTCTAAATAGAAATATAATTTGCACCCGAAATCCTATTTGGTTAAATCATGTTTTTGTAAAAAACCAAAAGAATTATACGAAGGATTTTACGATGAAGCAAATTGAATTTATACTTGGCAAAGGCTTACTTACAAATACTGGTGAATCGTGGTTACAACAACGACGTTTAATTCAAACTGCATTTCATAAAGGTCGTTTAGAAAGTTTGGCAGAAATCATGGAAACGATAATAGAAAGCCATATTACCAAATTACAAAAAATGCCTTCTGGTACAAAGTTTCTTATAGATAAAGAAATGTTAGAACTCACAGCAACTGTAGCTCTTGAAACGATACTTGGAGAACAAATGAATTTGGAGATGGCGGAGGTGCAAGAGAAAATGGCTGATTTGCAAGAGTTTGTTGTCAAAAGAATACAATTTCCACCTTATATTTTGTTGTCTTATTTAGATGGAACACATCAAAAAGCAAAACAAAAACTACATGAAATTGATAAGGTTTTATATAAGGTAATAGAAAAAAGAAAAGTTCATCAACTAGAAAGCTTTAACTTGATTGCACTTTTATTAAATGCTGTTGATGCCGATACTGGCAAAAAAATGACAGATAAACAATTAAGAGACGAATTGATAACTTTTTATTTTGCAGGTCATGAAACAACGGCATTTGGATTGAGTTGGGCATTTTATGAATTAATGCAACATCCTGAAGTAGTTGATAAGATTAAAGCGGAAGTTTCTAGTGTTATGCAAAATGGAAAAATTGGAAGCGATGGGTTGCGTAAATTGACTTATACTGCTGCAGTCGTGAATGAAGCTTTAAGATTACATCCGCCAGCATATATTGTTTCTAGAGAAGCATTGGAAGATGACTTAATTGAAGGAGAACCAATTAAAAAGGGAGATATGATAGTTGTATCCTTAATGGATATGCATAAACATCCAGATTATTGGGAAAATCCAAAGCAATTTAATCCTGAAAGATTTCTAAGTAAAGATGCCGATAAAGAGCCTTATTTTAATCCATTTGGTGCTGGTCCAAGAATTTGTATTGGCAAGAATTTTGCATTAATGGAAATTACTTTAGTGTTAGCAAAAATGCTGACTGCATTAGACTTTAAATTAGTGCCTAATCAAACAATTATTCCTGAAGCCTTAATCACATTAAAGCCAAAAAATAGAATTCAACTTATTAAAAATTAGTTTCCTAAAACAATAATTGCTCATAGAACGCTCCAAATTGTTGTTCTTTGTCTATAAAGTGCATTTCTAAAATCCAATGTTTGTTGAGTTGGAAAATATCTAAATGATTTTCAGGATGTATATAAAATTTATGATTTTTAGGCTCTAATTTTTCGTGAGGAAATTCACCGATAATATGACCTGCAATTTCTCCACCAAATTCCCAACCAAATTCTTTTGCTTTTTCCTGAGTAAAATAGTAAAGATTTGAGGCTTTTAATTCTTTTTGTTGCAATACCCAGTTTTTTGTTTCTTGCCAAGCTTGTTCAATATCGTATTTAATTTTTAGATGCTTTGGGTTGTTGCCTATAACATATGTTCTTCCTAAATCAGCTTCCCAAATATCTATAATTGGTCCAAAATCAAAGAATAGAATATCTTCTTCTTGAATAATTAAATTTGGAGGATTTTCATGATATATTTTTAAAGTATTTTGTCCACAACGAACAACTCTTTTGTGCCAATGTTTTTCTATTCCAAAATTTAACTTTGCTAATTGGTAAATTTCTTCATTCAATGTGGCTTCATCTTTGTCTGAAATAATCAAATTTCTATGCTCTATTTCTTTAAATAATTCAATAGCAACTTGCTCTGCTTGAATTAAATTTCTGATTATAGAAGGTATCATTTAAAGACGAATACTTGAAATCTTATTTGATTTCTATAATTGTACTATTGACAAAGACGTCATTTGCATTGTAAACATCAATAGTATATATACCTCTTTTTTTGAAGGTATAATCTGTAGATGAAACTACCCAATCTGCATTAACTTCTGTATCTAAAGTAGTTTCTAAGTTTTCTTTATCCGTTGCTGGGTCAGTATAGTAAATATCTATATAAAATAAATCTGTTGCAAACCTTTCTGGATTTGAAACTACAATTTTTAAAGGAATAGTACCATCTCTCTTTGCATAAAACTCATCAGCTTCTCCTATTGGATTAAAATCTTCATCAACATCTGTTGCAACAACAATATTAGATTCTTCATAATAATATGTATCAACTTCTTCATCAATGTAATCAGAATATGAAGAAGTATTATTAACTTTTTTAGCTTCTTCACCTGCGGCAAATTGAATAGTTAAAAAATTAGAGGCTAATTCTTTACCATCTTGCATGGCTGCAATTTTATATTTACCAGCTTCTGTAAATTTAAAGTCATACATTGCCCAATTCTTTTTTGAACTAGCACTGTTATTGAAATTTTCTGTTGCATACGCAACATAATCACCTGAATTGTTCAACTTATCTACATATAAAAGCAATGGTTTTGTAATGTTTTTGGGTTGGGAATAAAGTAAATAAACATATCCACCATCTGCTTTTATATCCCATGAGCTATAAACTCCAGAAGGTTCTCCAGTTTCTTTGTTATAATCTGAACAAGCGACAAATGTTTGTGCATTTACGCCGATGCTTACCAATAATAGCAATGCAATAATCAAGTTTTTCATAAGTTTGATTTTAAATTTTATGTAAATATGTTAGTTTTTTATCAATTATACAATAGGTATTTTTTTTACTTAAAAAATCGTGCCAAATTTGATTAATTTTGCAAAGCATGAAAGTTAGAACGAATAAAAAGGATAAAGTAAATGTCATTACACTGGGTTGTTCTAAAAATTTAGTGGACTCAGAAGTACTTATTGGACATTTAAAACATAATCAAATTGAAGTAGAACATCAGTCTGAAAAAAATAATGCTAATATTATTGTCATCAATACATGTGGATTTATTGACAGAGCCAAAGAAGAATCAATCAATACCATATTAGATTATGCAAATTTAAAAGAAAAAGGGAAGATTGATAAATTGTATGTTACAGGTTGTTTGTCGCATCGTTACAAAGATGATTTGGAAAAAGAAATTCCTGCTGTTGATGCCTATTTTGGCACAAATGAAATGCCTTATTTACTTAAAAAATTTAAAATTGATTATCAACATGAATTGGTAGGCGAGCGTTTTTTAACAACGCCAAAACATTTTGCTTATTTAAAAATTTCAGAAGGTTGTAATCGTACTTGTTCTTTTTGTGCAATTCCATTAATGCGTGGTGGTCATATTTCAAAATCTATTGAAGATATAGTTACAGAAGCTAAGGCATTAGCAGCAAAAGGCGTAAGAGAAATTATTTTAATTGCTCAAGAATTGACTTATTATGGTTTAGATATTTATAAGAAACGTGCTTTGGCTGATTTATTATACCAATTAAATGAATTGGAAGGCATAGAATGGATCCGTTTGCATTATGCTTATCCATCAAAATTTCCTATTGAAATTGTGGAGGCAATTAAGAATTGTAATAAAGTTTGTGATTATCTAGATATTCCTTTGCAACATGCAAATAATGCTGTTTTAGATAGAATGAAAAGACAAATTACACAAGAGGAAACAAGAGCATTAATTCAAGAAATAAGAAAAATACATCCAGCTATTGCCATCCGAACTACAATGTTAGTTGGCTTTCCAGGCGAAACAGAAGCAGAGTTTGATGATTTGTGCAACTTTGTAAAAGAAATGCGTTTTGAACGATTGGGTGTGTTTCAATATTCGCACGAAGATGGAACTGCGGCTTATGAATTGGAAGATGATGTAGATACAGATACTAAAGAAGAACGAGCAAGTATCTTGATGCAAATCCAACAAGAAATTTCTATGCAAAAAAATGAAGACAAAATAGGCAAAGAATATATAGTTTTAATTGATAGAAAGGAGAGTGGCTACTTTGTTGGGAGAACAGAATATGATTCGCCAGAAGTGGATAATGAAGTTCTGATAGATGCTAATAAATTCTATTGTCGATTAGGAGATTTTACAAATGTAGTAGTTACAGATGCTACTGATTTTGATTTATATGCTGATGTAATTGAAAAATAGATGAATTGCAGTATTAAAAACTTTTCATTTGCTCAAACGAATGCTTTTTCAAAATTGATGTTGGATTATTCTAGCAACAAAAAAAATTTGCAAACATTCATTCAGTATCCCAATTCTATTGATATAATTCCTAAAATTATTGAAGATAAAAGCAAAGAAAATATTGATAGAAAACTATTAGTTAGCGTAATTGAAAAGCAATATCAAGATATTGTCCAAAATGATAAAGTAATTGAAAATATTACTTTATTAAAAGATGAAAATACATTTTGTGTCGTAACAGCCCATCAGTTGAATATTTTTGGAGGTCCTTTATATTATATTTATAAAATTGCACAGACAATTTCAACTTGTAATCAATTAAAAGAAAAATATCCTGATTTTAATTTTGTCCCAATATATTGGATGGGCAGTGAAGATCATGATTTTGAAGAAATAAATCATACGTTTCTTTATAATAAAAAAATTGAATGGAATGATGAACAAGGTGGCATTTCAGGTTTCTATAAAACCAATAAGCTTCAGCCAATTTTAGATGAATTAGAAACGTTAATTGGTAACCAATCGTATGGAAATGAATTAATGACTATCTTTAAAAATGCTTATGCTCAAGATAATTTATCAAGTGCAACGAGAAGTTGGGTGCATCAAGTTTTTGGAGTTTTTGGTTTAGTTATTATTGATGGAAATGATGTTGTTTTTAAGCAACAATGTATTGAAATTATTAAAGATGATTTGCTAAGCCATACCGCATTTGATTTAGTTCAGGAAACGATAGCAAAAATTGAAGAATTAGGTTACAAACATCAAGCGAAGCCGAGAGCAATCAACCTCTTTTTTATTGAAAAAAATAAAAGAAATCGTATTGAGTTTGATGAAGATGAACAAAAATATATTGTAGTAAATTCTGATATTTCATTCACCAAAGAAGAAATTTTAAATACGCTGGAAAAAAGTCCAGAACTGTTTTCGCCTAACGTAATTTTAAGACCTTTGTTTCAGCAGAAAGTATTGCCAAGTATAATGTATATTGGTGGAGGTGGCGAAGTGGCATATTGGTTACAATTGAAATCGGTTTTTGAGAATTATAAAGTAAATTTTCCTCAACTTATAGTGAGAAATAGTGCTTTGTTGTGTAATAAAAATACTATTAACAAATTAGAAAAGCTAGAATTATCTATCGAAGATATGTTTCATTCTGTTGATGAATTAAAGAAAGCATTTGTAGAAAAAGAAAATGTAATTTCAATAGAACAAGAACGTCAAACTTTAGATAAAATTTTTGCTTCAATTCAAGAGAAAATAAAAACAATTGATGCAAGTTTGGTTAATTATGTCGGTGCGGAAGCTCAAAAAACTTTCAAGTCTATTGATAATATTGATGCTAGAATTACTAAAAGTTTGAAGCAGAAAAATGAAATTCATTTGAATCAAATAGAGAAATTAAAAAATCAACTTTTTCCAAATAATAATTTACAAGAAAGAGTGGAAAATTTTTCAAGTTATTATGCTGAGTATGGCAAAGAATTTATTGAAGAATTGATTAATGTGTTTGATGTTTATCAAAAACAGTTTTTAGTCATAGAATTGGATAAAAAGTAATTAAATTCAGTTGAAGTTTATTGCTATCTCATTTTATAAAACTTATCTTTATACTTTAATTTTTGCCCAAGTTTAATTTATTTTTATGCATAGTGTAGCCTTTCAATATTTAGAAAACGACCATAATCAACTTGAAGCTTACTTAAATAAAGCCATTGGGGATTTTGATAATATAGATATGGAATCTTATGATAAATTTCGCCGTGGATTACTTCGTCATATCAGTATTGAAGAAAAAATCGCCATTCCTACTATATTACAATTAACTGGTGCTGCTGTTGAAGATGCAGAACGTATTCGCTTAGACCATGGTGGAATTGGGGCTTTGTTAGTGATGTCGCCTACAAAATCTATTGTTGCAACATTACGTTCCATTTTAGATGTACACAATGCAATGGAGGAAAAGGAAGATGGGTTTTATAGTCGTCTTGATGAAATTAAAGGAGATGCAGCAGATGAGTTATTAGCAAGAATGCATGCTTCTCCACCTGTACCAGCTTCAAAATATAATGATAAACCTGGTGTTTTAGATGCTATAAAACGAGCCGTAGTGCGTTCTGGTTATGAGTTTCTAGAAGTTGAATAAATTTATTTTACCAAAAGTTTTTCACTTTTTCCATTTACATTAACGAGGTAAATTCCATTTTGCAAACCTAACTGTTTGGTGTTTAATTGTATATTATTTTCGTTGCTGCCTAATATTTTTTGATACATAGTTTTTCCTTGTAAATTAAAAATCTGTACTAGGTTGCTGCTTTCTAAAGAATTTTGCCACTCAACTGTAAAATCACCATTTGCAGAATTAGGATAGATTTGTATTGTTTTTGCAATCGGGAATTCTCTCTTATTAGAATTGTAAATACTTGTAGTTAAAAAACGTTGCGTTGAATTACTTTTTGCATAGATTGAAATATTATAGGTGCCATCTTTTTCAAAATTGAAGTTTTTACTAATAAATCGGTTGTTTGCGACATCTTTATCCAATTGTATGGGAATTATTTTATCCCAAATAACATTACCATCTTCATCAATATTTCTATTTGCTGTAACTTCAACATTAATATTATCAATATTTTCAGACCAATTATGGAGTTGAACACTTAGGTGGTTGTCTTTTATATCTAATTCTAGCTCTGCTTTAGAATCATCAACGAGAATGGCGTTTATTGGAGTACTTGTTTTTAATGTATAATCACCTTCTGGTAGTTGGTTTATATCTATTTTATTGAAAATTTGATAAATAGTTTTTGCATTATTATTGATAATTGAATTAGCTATAAGTTCATTTTTACTATTTGCAATTTTATATTCAATATTATCGTAATTACCAATTAAAATTAGATTTGCGGTACTGTTTTCTCCTACAGTAAAATGGATATTTTTGTTCTGAATCAATTGTATTTTTGATTGAATTTGGAGAGCCTCATTTGGTTCAATAGTTCTTTTATTTGATGAATATTCAACATTGGTTGTTTTTATATTTTGCGGATTTTCATTGAAATAATAAACATTATCTCTTATTATTTCCCAAGTATATTTTGAAAATAATTCATCAATATGATTGATATTTGAAGTAGGATTTGTTGTTGATGAAATTTCAACAGAACCAGGTCTTATAGCAGAATAATAAGGAGCAACACCATCATTGATTTTTATATCTCCAGCTTTGTTCTGAAAGTATTTTGGAACAATAACTAATTGATTCAATATATTTCCAATACTCATTGGTAATGAAACCAACTCGCCACCAAGTTTTCCAATTGGCAAGTCCAAACAAAGTGGTTTATAGTCATAAAATACTAAACTTAAAAAGTCATCAGGAATATTTGGAGAAGGTAGTTCAGTTTTGTGATTTCCATTATACGCACCAAAACATCTAAATTTTTGAGGATTATTTTGAGGGTGGTTGTCAAACATTTGACGCATAACGCCAACAGAATAGGCTGGTTGCATTTGGAGTGTACCACCACCTTTTACGATATCATTTACAATTGGAATGAGCTCTGCAATGGAACGTATAATTGGATTTCCTAAATAATCAGCAAGAGGAGCTCCAAAATATGGAGACGACATAGAAATAACTCCATTCACTTTTTCTGCCATATTGTAATTGTATAATGCCCATTCCACATCAACGCCACCTTTACTGTGTGCTACGATTACAATATTATTTGAATTGTATTTCTGAATGATTTTTTTTAGCATTTCTGCAATTATTTTACCATTTTCTTGATATGAACCTGCAACTGGTTGAAATAAAAAAGCAGTTCTAAATCCTTCATTATAGCATTTTTTATACCATTCGTTTTTTACAACAAACCAACCATAACCATTATCTCCCCAACCATGAACAAAGACTACGATTGGTTTGTTAGAAGAATTTGGAGGTATTGCACCATATAAAATTTGATTGAGTTTTGAGGGTGCATCTCCACATGTAAATATTGGAGCTGGTGGCAAATTATATTCTGTAATATTTTGTGCTTGAATGGAAATAGAAGATAGGAAGCAAATAATAAGACTATATATTAGTTTCATGTTTTTAAAAGTTTAGATTATCAAATGTAATAAAATCTACTAAAATTGTTATTGTCTTTGATATACTTTATATTTGTATTTAAAGAAATATATTATGGGAACAATTAGTGTAATTTTTGGTGTACTTTCAGTTTTGGGTATGCTTTTAGGTTTTATTCCGTTATTAGGTTGGTTTAATTGGTTTAACATTCCATTTGCAGTCGTAGGTTTAATTCTCGCATTAATTAGCAACTCCAGAAATGGAAAAATTTTAAATATTGTTGCTATTATTATTGGAATTATTAGATTGTTTTTAGGTGGTGGAATTATCTAGAATATAAGTTATCTTGCTTTATAGTTGATAAATAAAGAGGCTGTCCGAAAAGTATTGGACAGCCTCTTTTTATTTGGATAGGTATTGGATAAAATTTGGTTTATGCAATTCTAATTACCTTC